>CAYGJP010000186.1:1423-2493 GCA_964350175.1 uncultured Candidatus Bathyarchaeia archaeon | reverse complement strand
GCCGATGGTACGCCCCAGTACCTACAAAAACTCTAAGGTGTTTGGCATGGACTTAAAACTTTTAATGCCGCTCCTTGAGGGCTTCTTAGACGACAACACCAAAGCCAAACTTAAAGCAGGCTTAGACCTTATGAAGTTAGCCGAACAGGTTTTACCCAAAGAGCAGCAAGAAGAACTTTTTGCAGCCCTGAAAAAAGCCATACCCGTGTACAGGATTCAAAAGAACGTGACCTTCGAGGGGAGAAAATATGCGGTTGCTATCTTTATCGAGCAGCACCAACCCAAAACAGACGGGAAAACGTGTGTGTGAGTGTGTGTGTGCATGACTAACCCAACAAGTGGCAAAGAAATAGCTCTCACTGTTTTAGACTACTCTCAACAAAAGGATGCAGATGATAAACCAACACACATTAGATGTACTGCTCAACTATTCGTTGATAAAACTGGTGTATTTCTCTCAATAGTAGCAAAAAAACAGTGGTTTGCGATTGAAATACAAAATGCCCTAAAATTGCTTAAGCTATTTGAAGCCGACCTAATGCAAAACTACGCAGACTTAACAGAAATTGAACAGGAGATAGCGACTAATGGCTTGTAGTTGTCAGCATAGCACCCAAAAACCAAAACCCTCAGCGCATAACAATTTTAAGCGCCTGCAATTAGCGATTTTCGAGTGCGAAGACCCAAAAAAAGCCGCCATGTTCTGTTTTGGATTTTTCCACGTGGAAATTAACACCGCCCCCGAAAAACAGGTTGACAGGTGTATAAGGTACTTGAAAGAAAACGGAGTTTGCAAAGATGGATGCAATTAACAAATGTGAGCAGATAATCAAAGACGCGATAGCAAACAACTTCTTACAGCAAATCAGCAACCGCGACCTTGAAACCCAAATAATGAAAACTCTCAGGATAGCCGACCAAAGAACGATAACCAAGTACAAAGCCGCCTTGCTAAGACTTGGGTACATTGAGCCGTTGATGATGAGCCACATTTACCGCTGGAACATGGAGAAACTCTGTGAGATGCGAGTGCAGATTCAAACCACAATCCAACAGGGAGAGAGCCAAGA
>CAYGJP010000186.1:0-1323 GCA_964350175.1 uncultured Candidatus Bathyarchaeia archaeon | reverse complement strand
GAATGCTACAATTTCGACAAGTACGCAAACGACCAGAGGGCGCTATTTTGACAAACAAAGCTAACCAATGGGCCTCAGAACAGATGGAAATATTGAGAGCAGACAGAGGAAACAAATGCGATATTTGTCTAATCAAAGACGGCATAGCAGAGGCGAAGCGGTGATGTGGTCTCTTATTCAACGTATTAAAAAGTGGTACATTATCAGAAGCAAGAGGGAAGCGAAAACATGATGCAGACACAAAAGAAACCCACACACACACGCACACACGACCAAACCGAACAACCCACCCACGCCTTGCAGCTACCCCAAAAAACCTACATTGAAACCCGAAACGAGCTATTCCTTAAAGGCGTACCATACAAAGAAGAACGCTTAACCGAGTGTTTCGCATTGCATGTTGGAGAGATGGTTTATGTGTGCTTCTACTGAACCAAAATGCAACTCAAAAAAACTTAAGACAGCCCGTGTAAGCCCTTCCACCTGTCCTAAATGCGGTAGCTACGACACTTTACACGTTGACGGATGGTACAAGCGAAATATACGTTGTTTGGAGTGTGGACATCGTTACGTTGACTGATAAAGTGAGGAACGACCCTGACTTTTACCCGTACCATGAGCAGACAATCGAAACCTATTGCCCCAAGAAGCGCCGACAAGTCAAACTGACCTTAATCATGCAAAAAAAGCCTAAAGGCGAAATCCTACAGGGAAAACCAACCGAATGTGACCACGAAAAAATTTGCGGCGGCAAAGAACACAGCCCCTTTTGCCTACTCAAAGCCACACAGATAACAACACGGAGAACCTAACCGCTTGAAATGTAGCTCCTTATGCCGTTGGAAACTTCAACGTTTCCGCTTTTCATGCTTTAGGTGTGCAGACCGCCGAGCCTTAAAGGGAAAACTCAAAAACTGTCACTGGAACCGCTATCTTCAATATTGGATACCTGACAAACACCGCCTTTTCTCTTTTATGGAGAGTGACAGCCGCGCCTATGTTTTGTTCATTGATGAGCAACGCACAGCAAAAGCCGCAAAAGACGCAGTTTTAAACGTGCTCTTGAAATGGGTAGAGCGGAATTGGGAGCGTTACCCAACCATTGGCAAACGAGTTCTAAGTGTTGCGGAGAGCCTTGCAAGTTGAAAAGAATCTTCTGCATTTTGCTCTTATGCAATGATGATAAAAACGGGAAATGCAAAAGTTGCATACTAAGACGGAAGGAGAAAGAGGGAAAATGACGGTTCATCCACGCATATACATCCAAAACCCGTACAAGGAACGGGTTAACATTGTCGGCATGGTTCAGAGCGGCAAAACCAA
>CAYGJP010000185.1:0-4282 GCA_964350175.1 uncultured Candidatus Bathyarchaeia archaeon | reverse complement strand
CAAAACAAAACCCAAAAACAAACCAGACAACAAAAACCAACCAACAAAACAAACCAAAAAAGAAGTTGTAAAACACCAAACCACCCACAACAACTAAACAAAAAACAAAACAACACAAACCTCAAAATTCGACAAAAAACCAATCCAAAAAGACCCTACAGAACTGGTTTTAACGCTTTGCCGCAACCGATACTGTTAAGTTAAGTTACCTGACCCATCTTACCGATAGGGTTATAATATTCCTGAGATTAGTAACTACCTTGTTCCAAAATGGAGTAGACGGAAGAAATTGTTAATGGAAAAAAAACCCTCTACTTACACACTCGAAAAACTCATTGAGCCACTTAATGACATAGAAAAGAAATTTGCACCACAACAACTCTATGTTGCTGGACAATTACCAATCCCGTTACCATCTCCAAGAGTCGCAGTTATAGGTTCAAGAAAAGCTTCATCCAAAGGGCTTAACGCTGCCAGCAATATTGCAAAGGTTCTTGCAAAACATAACATCATAGTTGTTAGCGGACTTGCTGAGGGAATTGATAGCGCGGCACATAGAAGCGCCATTGAAGCAAAAGGACATACAATTGCGGTTTTAGGCACTCCATTGGACCGAGTTTACCCAAGGCAAAATGCACAACTTCAAGAGTTCATTATGCGAAAACATTTGGCTGTTTCTCAATTTCCAATAGGATACCCGATTATGCCGAAAAATTTTGTTATTAGAAATCGGACAATGGCGCTTATCGCTGATGCCTCAATTATAGTTGAGGCGAGCAATTCTAGCGGTTCTCTTCATCAAGGATGGGAAGCTCTAAGGCTTGGAAGACCTCTTTTTATTTGGAGTCCTTTAATGCATGACCATTCATTAACATGGACAAAAAAGATGGCAATGTATGGAGCAATGGAATTTACCGAACCAGAAGAAGTGCTGGGTGACTTACCTTCTCAACAAAGAATCCTTGAAGTGATTCAATGAAAATGGACCTATCTCAACTTGAGTTTGGTTCATTACTGACGTACTGTCCTCGTGGCACCGCTAAAAATACTGAGCATTCGAGGAACGTAATGCAAGCGCTTAAGAGAGACCAACATGTAGGGGAGCCACCAATCTTGATGTCCGAATGGATAGCAAGGATGATAAAACAAAAAATGGCCGAGCTTCCCTTCACAGATTTTTTTCAACCGAACACGATTTTAGTTCCTGTTCCAAAGAGTTCTTTAATGCAACCCAATTCATTGTGGGTTCCAGAACGAATTGCGACAGCGTTTGTTTCAGTAGGTATTGGAAAACAAGTTGTCTCTTGCCTTATCAGGTCTGAAGCAGTTCCCAAGGCGGCCTTGAGTTCGCCAAGTGAGAGACCGACCGCAAAACGGCATTATGATACAATAACGGTTCAGGATATTCTGTGTAAACCAGAGGAGATTTTGTTAGTTGACGATGTTGTTACTCGTGGCGCTATCTTTATGGGCTGTGCAAACCGATTGACAGATGCGTTTCCAGACTGTCGTATAAGAGCATTTGCAGCTATGCGAACTATCAGTAATCCAAATGATTTTCAGAATGTCTATTTGCCATGTAATGGATTTATCGACCTTTGGGAAACAGGGGACACCTATAGAAGACCATAACAGGAATCTTACCGCAGACTGTAAATATAACTACCAGCACTAAAATAAATCACCAACTTATGTTGGGTAACTTAACTTAACAGTATCGCCGCAACCGCGAGAAGAACCCACAACAAACACGTCACAGTAACAAGACTCATAGTTGCCAACATAAAACAGGCGGAACGCCCGCACAAAATTTATTATTCTGGTCAAGTTATTCCATTACTTTATTGTGTACGGTGACTTGTTGAGTGGCATTTGAAATCCAAGAACTGCCCGATGTTATTAGAATAGTCATTTTGTTAGGCCTCAGCAAAGGCACTCCTGTATCTAAAACTTCTCTTAAACGTAAACTTGACAAAGTCTGCACAAACCTCGCCTGCATCAACATGAACGAACTCGAAAAAGCCTTGAAAGAAATGACTGCTGAAAAACTTATGATAGACAACGGGGACACGGTACAGTTAACCGAGCAGGGTCTAAAACTTGGCAAAGAATGGAAAAGTCTGCTCCTGAAAAAAGAGCCCATAATGGAAGTCGTCGCTGGGCTAGTTGACGGCTCCATAACCGGACTGGTGGTTATTCTTTCAGCTTTCATATCAACCCTCACCGGTAGCGGACTATTCACCTCTCCGGGAGCACTGCTGTTTGCAGCCTTTCTAACGTTAACAGCGGTTGCCATAACAAACTTCTCCAGCTTTTTTCTAGGCGGGATAACCGAAGACCTGGCTGACATAATGACTTTGCGTACGCTTATGAATTACAGTTTAAGCGATATCCCCGACAAGAAAGAACGCGACAAATCTCTGATGCTGGTCGAGAAACTGTTCCTAGTGTTAGGCAAAGAGATTCATCGTTCAAATCTTTACGCGGCAGTAATCTGCGGAACCACCACTTTCATAGCTGGAAGCATACCAATAATCACATACGTCACTTTACCAAGTCCCATTGACCTATTTTTGTCTCTAGGCATTGTTGCTGCAATTTCTGGAATCTTTCTGGTTCGTTACCGCTCAAAAAAGACGCGGGTACACTGGAAAGTGACGCTAGTTGAGACTTTAGCGATAGTTGCCATAGCCACAGTTGCTTCATTACTGCTGGGCGGCTTAGCATAAAACTGCAAATTCGTGAAAACGGCTGCTATGGCATAGATCTTAGTTTCAACTCAAAGAAATGTTCTTTGCTACTGCGTAGGGCGAAAATTCGGATTTTGTCTCCGACTTTTCTCTTGTGTATCTCTCGCACCAAATCCTGAACTGTCCGAGTTTCAGCATTGTCAATTTGGAGGATGATGTCTCCGTCTGCCATTCCCACGTCATCAGCAGGGCTGCCTTCAGCTACTTTGGTTACAAGGACGCCATGGCCAACTGGTAAACCGTAGTAACGGGCGATTTCTTCTGTTATGTTTAAGCCTATAACGCCCAGCCAAGGTCTCATGGAGATGCCTTCGGTGACTATGCCGTTAGTGCAGGTCTTCGCAGCATTGATGGGTATGGCAAAGCCGATGCCCTGCGCGAAGGGTATGATGGCTGTGCTTATGGCTACTACTTTGCCTTCGAGGTCTACGAGGGGTCCGCCACTGTTTCCCGGGTTAATGGCGGCGTCGGTTTGGACGAGGTTTTCTATTAAGCCTCTATCTGACTCGATGGTTCGGTTAATGGCGCTGATTACGCCTGAAGTAACACTGGGTCCGCCCGCAAGCCCGAAGGGGTTTCCAATGGCGTAAACTCTTTGTCCAACTCTTAGCTTGTCTGAATCTCCGAGTTCTGCAGCGGGCAAGTCTTTGGCTTTGACTTTCACGACGGCGATGTCGTGCACTGCGCATGCACCAACTATGTCGCCTTCTATGACTTGATTATTCCAGAGGGTTACGTTGATTTTTTCTGCGCCGCCAACGACATGATTGTTAGTCAAAATTAAGCCTTTGGCGGCGTCGTATATGGTGCCTGAGCCCATTCCTCCAACGGGGACAGCTTGGTAGAACATGTTGTGAACAAGTTTTATGGTGCTTATGTTGACTACGCTTTTGGTGACTTTTTCAATGGTGTCTAGAACCGTTTTTTCGTCGCGTGAAGACAAATGTTCCCCTCTTAGATGATAGTTTTGTTGGTGTTTTTAATAAATCTTCAAACGTCACGGTATACGGCAGAAGCCACAGCTGTCGTTTTTGGTTTTTCGGTTTTGCTGGCAGAGACTACACATTAAGCCTTTGTCTCTTATTATGCTGCAGGCTCGGCAGAAAAGATTGATGAGTTCTGCCTGTTCCGTTGGGTTTTTGAGCATTAGTGCTATCATTTGGTTTGCGATTGTCTGTACTTCAGGTATGTTATCTATCGTTAAGGTGGTTCCTCGGACGTTTTTGTGGTATTTGCTGACCGCTGACTGGGTTACTCCAAGGATTTCTGCCACTTGGATTTCTTTCATGTCGTGTTTTTCTAAAAGTGTTTTAGCCAAAAGCGCACGTATGGCGGGTGAGACTGTTTTTACTGCTACTTCACAGGGCGCGAACAATTTTCCACCGGGTGTGTTACTTTTCTGGGAAAATCTATATAAATATGTCGTATGTCATTTTGTTGGTATGACGTATGTCCTGACGGGTACTCTCCGAAAACAACTTTTTACCTAATCTCTCCTTTCCCGTCAAGACACACGTCAGTGTACAGGGACG
>CAYGJP010000184.1:0-4303 GCA_964350175.1 uncultured Candidatus Bathyarchaeia archaeon | reverse complement strand
AAAGAGCCTACGTCATAATCATCAAAGACTAACAACAACTTATGTCCCAAAGCCGTTTCTACGTTAACAGAGATGTTAATGCAACTACTGTTAGGTGGCACGGTCCATTTGACACCTTTGACAAAGCACAAAAACGTGCTCAACAAATTGGAAAACCGTCGAAGAGAGCACAATGTTGTCCTTAGCAACAACTTACGAGTAGCCGCATTCGCTACTTGCGTTTTGTATTATAGTCTACTCTTTTGGTGTGGATAATGCTTATTTAAGTGGTGTTGCTTGTTTTGTGCTGACGGATGGAAGTAAAGTGAGTGACGAACTTTCAAAATTACCCCCTCAAGTTCAAGAACGCTTATTGAGGCTCCAGCAGCTTCAGCAGACCCTGCAGACCATACTGCAGCAGAAACAACAAGTAGACGCAGAACAAGCCGAAATCGACCAAACATTGGCTGAGTTGGAGAAAACTGCAGACGACGCAGTTATCTACAAAGCCGCAGGCGCCCTCTTAGTGAAGGCAGATAAAGCCAAAGTAACAGCCGACATAACCGAACGCAAAGAACTCCTAGGCGCCAGAACCACAGTTTTAGCCCGACAAGAAGAACGCATGCGCAGCCAACTCAAAGAAGTCCAAACCAAACTGCAAGAAGACCTCAACCCAGTTTCAGCCCAGTCGCAGTAGACGGCGAAAGGTGAAACTCGTGGTGGAGCTTGGCATACCCGAGTTAACCAACAAACAATTCGAGGAAGTCTGTGAAGCGGCGGAGAACGCCGCCCGAAAACACATTCTCTCCCAAGTTTCATCGAAATTTTTAGAGAAACTCGACATCAGCGTGGAAGCTGAAGGAACCAAACCCGTAAACTTCACGGTTGAAGTGGATTTGGTGGTTTCCAAAGAAGCAAAGGATGTTAACCAGAAAGCACTCGCGGACCAAGCCGTGGGAAAGGCTTTTGAAGCAATTGAAACTTACTTGAGAAAGCTGAAAAATGACGTTCAATAACATAATCAAACTTCTCGAAGAAACAAAAGCACAACATGTTCTACTTTTATGCCACCACAACAGCGACCCCGACGCCGTGTGCTCCGCCTACGCATTCCAAAGCTTACTGAAAAAAGTTAAACCTGACATCACCACGGAAATCGGCACAGGGCAAGGCGTCAGCAGACTCGCCAAAAACCTCTTCAAATACATACCCATAAGCGTGAACCTCAAACCCAACGTGGAGAAAGCCCAAGCCTTAATCCTCCTCGACACTAACACCATTCAGCAACTTGGCGACTTGGTTGAGAAAGTAGCCAAAACCTCCTCACCAATCATCGTGGTGGATCATCATGCGGCGCATCCTGAAACGCAGGGCATCTGCAAACTCTGCATAACCAACGAAGAAGCCTCAAGCACATGCGACATAGTCTACAACTTCTACAAAGAACTAAACATCAAACCCGACCAGAACGAAGCAAAGGCCCTCTTCATCGGCATGGCATTCGACACCCGCCACTTCGTGCTGGCTAACTCGGCAACTTTCAAAGCAGTCAGCGACCTTCTTGACAGTGGCGTTAACGCCCAAGAGTGCCTCTCCATGCTGGCGTTACCCATGGACTTCAGCGAGCGCGTCGCCAGAATTAAAGGCTGCAGGCGCGCTAAACTGCTCAAAGTTGGCGAGTGGATAATCGCCCTTTCTCATGTTAGTGCATACCAAGCTTCAGCAGCACGCGCCTTAACGGACATAGGCGCCCACGTGTCAGCCGTGGCGGGACAGAAAGGCGACAGCATAGAAATCAGCCTCCGATGCACAAGAGACTTCACAGAGAAAACAGGCATCCACCTCGGAAGGGACATCGCGAAACCTCTCGGCGAGTACCTCAAAGGCATGGGCGGCGGACACGCCATGGCAGCAGGCGTCAACGGCACCGGAGAAATCGAAGTTGGATTGAAGCGTTGTTTGCGGCTTTTGAAGGAAAACTTAGCTAAAAATGAGTAGTTACTCTTAAAAGAAGCAACCGCGCGCTTAACTTAGGCAGGCACAAGAACCATGGCGGTTATTGAAACCCGAAACCTCACCTACACTTACCCCAGTGCTCCGCGCCCGTCAATTAGTGATGTCTCCATAAAAGTGGAGAAAGGACAATTTGTCCTCATCACGGGGCCAAGCGGCTGTGGAAAAACGACCTTGTGCCGAACCTTCAACGGGCTCATACCGCACTTTTACCAAGGCGAATTAACAGGCGAAATAACCGTCGCAGGCAAAGACGCCGCAAAGCACCCAACACTTGAAATGGCTAAACACGTGGGTTTAGTGTTCCAAAACCCCGAAAACCAACTGTTCGCGTTAAGCGTGGAAAAAGACGTGGCTTTCGGACTGGAAAACCTTGGTTTTAGCAGAGAGGAAATGCGAAAACGCGTAGACTGGGCACTCAATTTAACAGGCATTTATGATTTGCGTGAAAGGTCTCCTCATGAGATGTCAGGTGGGCAGCAGCAGCGGGTGGCGATTGCAGCGGTTCTCGCCATGCAGCCAGAAATCATAGTTTTAGATGAACCGACAAGTTTCCTCGACCCCTTGAGTGCAGAGAAAATTTTTGAAGTTATCTATGACCTTAACCAGAAACTCGGCATAACCGTCGTACTCGTGGAGCACAGACTAGACTTAACTGCGAAGTACGCGGACCACATTATAATCATGGACGAGGGCAAAGTTCGCTTCGACGGTGACACCCGAGAAATCTTAAGCAAACAGGAAACCCGCCTGATGGGCGTTGGTATCCCCAAAGCGACGCTGCTCTATGAGATGCTAAAGAAAGACGGGGCGAAACTGGACAGCACCACACCCTTGTCCTCGGAAGAGTTGGCGAAGATGGTGGAGGAGGCGCTGGGCAGGTAATGTTGATTGTGGAAAACGTCAGGTTCAGCTACGCCAGCGGCGTCGAAGCCCTCAAAGGCGTCTCTTTAACGGTTAAAGACGGCGAGTTCGTCGCCATAATGGGACAGAACGGCGCAGGCAAAACCACGTTAGTTAAGCACTTTAACGGTCTTCTGAAGCCAACCAGCGGCGCCGTGCGCGTTAACGGGGTAGAAACCACCAAAACAAGCGTTGCCGCGTTGGCGCGGAACGTGGGCTTTGTTTTCCAAAATCCCGACCACCAACTTTTCAGCGAGACTGTGGATGACGAAATTGCCTTCGCCTTGAAGAATTTCGGGTACGAAGCAGAAGTCATTGAGAAGCGCATAACGTGGGCGGTGAACCTGCTGGGGTTGACGCAGTACCGCAAAACTTCGCCGTTCATGCTTAGCGGCGGAGAACGCAAACGCGTAGCCCTAGCCAGTGTGCTTGCTTGGGACCCGCAAATTCTGATTTTAGACGAACCCACCATCGGACAGGACCATCGGCAAAAAGAGAACCTGCGACAGTTCATTATGCAGATGCAGACGCAGGGCAAAACCGTAGTTATTGTAACGCATGATGTGGAGTTCGTGGCGGAATGTAACCCGCGGGTGGTGCTTATGCGGGAAGGCAAAATTGTGGCGGACGGTCAAGGAAAACAGATTCTAACGAACCCTGTGTTGCTGGAGCAGTCTTCGATTGTTTTGCCCCAGATTGCCCAAGTGTTTGCAAAGTTGGCCTCGCAGGGGTTCCCCTTGGACATCATAGACATTTACGAGGCGAAAAACCTGCTGCTTGAAAGATTGCGGAGGAAAGCCTGATGAGTGTTTTTGACGGCTTAAAGTTCCGCAAGGTCTACTCGCCCATTCACAATTTGGACCCCCGCATGAAATTTATCTACGTCATCATCATATTTGCAGCGGCTATCCTGTTCAGCAGCATCATTCCACTTGTGGTGCTGTTCCTCATGCAGGTTCCGTTTGTGCTGCTGGCAAGGGTGCAGAAGCAGTGGATTCGCTCGCTTCGGGGTGCCCTGTTTCTGGCTCTGTTCATATTCGTCATCAACATCGCAACCAACTACTTCAGCCAAGGCTACACGCTAACCGCGGCAAACATAGAAGGCGCTGCTGCCATGACTATGCGCTTTGTGGTGCTGGTGGAGTCTTTCTCCGTGTTCTTCCTCACAACTTCGCCTGACCACTTGGGTTTGGCGTTGGAGCAGTCACGGGTGCCCTACGAGTTCTCGTTCGCCTTCACAACAGCAGTGCGGTTTGTGCCTGTGTTGGCGGAGGAAGCCCAAACCATCATGGACGCCCAGAAAGCCCGCGGGCTGGAGTTGGAAAAGGGAAACTTCTTGAAGCGTATTAGAAATTATGTCCCTGTGCTAATCCCCTTGATTGTCAGTGCTATTCGAAGAAGCTTAGAG
>CAYGJP010000183.1:0-4392 GCA_964350175.1 uncultured Candidatus Bathyarchaeia archaeon | reverse complement strand
ATAGTAGGATAAAGCACTATTCCATTTTATTTTTAAGCAACTTTCAATGAATTGCGTAAATTTATTTGACTTAGATAAGTTAACCTTCCTTTGCTTACTCATAGATTGAAACACTGGTTACCCTTTTTTGTTTGTTGAGTGTTTTGCGGAGAAAGGTGGGTTGTGATGTGTTTCGATGTGGCTCGATGTTAAGCAATAACCTTATATGCTGATTGATTATATATCAATCTTGGGTAACAAATGAAAGTCGCTCTTACAGTAAAAGCCGACGAACTAAAAATCGCGCAACTCCTCTCAAAGTTCGCAGAAAAATACCACATGACCTACAAACTAAACCGCCAAACCGAAGGCTACCTGCTCGACGTGGACCTGAACAGTGATGACTTCGGCGAATTAATACGACGCCTAAACCACCTCAAAGACGCCCAATTCAAAATCGAAGAAATGCGCGGCGGCGGCATGCTTGACAAATTCAACGTCAGCCTAACACGAACCAACGTGGACGCCCTAATCGGCAAAGAAGCCACCGCAAAAACCAACATCGACCCCGTAGACGGCGGAGTAATCAAGCTTGGAGGCGAGATTTGGCTTTCCCGTCCCGCAGACGAAGCAGCAATAAAAGAAGGCTCCAAGGTAAGAGTGATTCGCATAGAAGGGGTTACCTTAATCGTGGAAGGAGCAAACGAGTAAGAATGTACGAAATAGAATTAATAATCGCCCTCATAGTGGCAATAATCATAGTCGTCCTATTTTCAATGTCAGTCAAAAAAGTCAACCAGTACCAAAAAGGCATCGTGGAAAGATTCAACGCCTACGAAAAAACCGTTGAGCCTGGCCTGCGAATAATCATGCCTTTCGTTAAGAGGATTTACCGCGTGAACATGCGCGAACAAGTCATTGATGTGCCCCCGCAGGAAATCATCACCGAAGACAACGTCGTCGTCACCATAGACGCAGTGATTTACTACCAAGTCATAGACGCCAAACGAGCCCTCTACGAAATAGAAGACTTCGAACTCGCCATCGTCAAACTCGCCCAAACCACCCTAAGAAACATAGTCGGCGAAATGAGCCTAGATGTCTGCTTAACTAGCCGCGAAAAAATCAACGTAGAACTCCGAAGCGTACTTGACCAAGCCACCGACAAATGGGGCACCAAAGTCAACCGCATCGAACTCCAACGCATCGACACCCCAGCCGATATACAACTAGCCATGCACAAGCAAAAAACGGCTGAGCAAGAAAGACGCCAACTACGCTTGCTAGCAACAGGCAGAAAAGAAGCCGCCGAACAAGAAAAACAAGGTGCCATCTTGAAAGCGCAAGGCGCAAAACAATCTGCCATACTTGAAGCTGAAGGTCAAGCAAAAGCCGTTGAACTTGTGGCGGACGCCGAAGCCAAAGCCGTCAAAGCAGTCTCTGAAGCCGCAAACCAATACTTCAAAGAGAACGCGCAACTCAACAAGAAACTCGACGTTATCCGAGATACATTCAGCCAGCAAACCAAAATCGTAGTCCCAGCAAACTCCGACATCCTAAACGTCATCGGGCTTGAAGGCGCAACAGTACTGCCCATAAAAGATGCTAAGCGAGACGAAGCCGACTCAACCAAGTAAACGGGGAGTAACCATTGGACTATACTCTCTTTCCCGTTGTTTTCTTGGTGATAATCGGGGTGTTTGTCGTAATCCTAGTGGCAGTTTCAATGTCAAAGAACAGAGCCCAAACACAACAAGACAAACGCTACCAAAGCCGACGGCAAGTCTACGTGTCAGGCGAATTCGGAAGTGCCCAAATGGAACTTGACCTGAGGCTGCCTTACCGAAGATTCAGAGAACTATACCCAAACAACAAGCTAACCTACCGCGAATACAAGCAACTGCAGATGCAACGCGCTTTTAGGCGCTCCATGAGCTCTCAAGAAAACAAAAGAATGGTACAGTAA
This sequence comes from uncultured Candidatus Bathyarchaeia archaeon, assembly GCA_964350175.1. Taxonomy (GTDB): domain Archaea; phylum Thermoproteota; class Bathyarchaeia; order Bathyarchaeales; family Bathycorpusculaceae; genus JADGNF01. The sequence continues at coordinate 2,447 of CAYGJP010000183.1, read as the reverse complement.
ACACCCACACAAATTTTTTCTCTTGTTTACCTGCCTATTCTATTCTCACCTTTTGGATAAAACAAAAAAGAAAGAAAAGACTGGACGAAATCTTACAGAAGATGCCTTGCGATACCAACCAGTCTTGGTTTTCTCATCAGAACCTTCGCCAAAACCGAAAGCTTCGCGCCTCTGGCAAACTCGATGATGTCTTCAGGCTTAAGGGCATCCACAAGGTCATTCAAATCCGCATCCGAAAGCTTCTCTAGCGTCTCCCGCAGTTTCTCTACTCTTTTGAGGTGGTTGCCGCGCTCTTCCCACCAAACATCATTATACTTGGACAGAGCCTTCTTTGAAACATCATTCTTCCGCAGGCACTCCGCTATGACATCGGCTGCCATTTGACCCGATATGACTGCTTCTTTGATGCCTCCGCCATGAATCGGGTTAACATGATTCGCCCCTTCACCACACAGCACAAACCCATTCGCCACCATGTCTTTCACCATGCCCCCCACGGGAACACAGCCAGCATTAACCTCCAAAATCGAACCCTTGCTTATCTCCGGATGCAGCTTCAAAAACTCGTCCATGTACGCTTTTGGCTTTTTGTCCTGCGGAATAATGCCCAGTCCCACGTTTGCGCGGTGCTCACCTTTCGGAAAAACCCACGCGTACCCTCGGGGTGCCAGCACGTTTGAGAGGTAAATGTGTATGAGGTCAGGAACCATGTCCACGTTTGTCATTTCGTACTGTATGCAGGAGTCAATCAGGTTCACCTTGGAGAACACGCCTAACGCTTGGTTACGCAACGGCGACTCCGCACCCGCAGCACAGACAACAACTTTGGCTTTTTCCTCAAACTCGTTGCCCAAGAACTCGCCTTTCACACCCGTAAAGTAGCCCTTGGAGTCCTTCACTAAACCAGAAATAAACGTGCCCGCCTGAACCGCCGCTCCCGCTTTAACCGCTTCTTCAGCAAGCCACTTATCAAACACCTTACGCTCAAGCACAAAACCGCCCTCAGACAAAATCGCATCCAAATACCGACCATCAGGAGCGTAAATTCTGGCGCCTTTAATTTTCTGGGCGATGCATCTTTCCGGAATCTTACCAACAAAGTTCTGAGATGCTTCGCTTAAGCCCTCGCCACAACGTTTGGGCGCACCAATCTCCGCACGTTTGTCATAGACTTTAACGGAGAAGCCGTTTTCGGCAAGCTTCTTCGCGCAGGCAGTGCCCGCAGGTCCCGCCCCAATCACAATGACGTCGTTCATTGTTTGGTCACCTTTATGGCTTCTACGGGGCAGGCTTGGTCGCAGATGCCACATAGCGTGCACAGCTTCTTATCGTAAATTACGTTGTCTTTTAGTTCTAATGCCGCAACTGGGCAAACTGAAACACATCCTCCGCATCGGAGGCATTTGTCATTGTTTATGTTCCAAGTCATGAACCATCAACCTCTTGCATGTGGTGTATTTTTTATACCTTGTTGGATAAGTAAACCTTATCGGCTGGTTCTTATAAATTAGCAAGTGAGCCACGCCACACCGAGTGTACTTGAAATGAGCACAAAAATAACCTTAAGCGCCGAACTCCGCACGCTAATCGAAGCCCGCTTGGAACAAACCCTCAAAGGTATAGAAGACACCCTCGCAAAAATCATTGAAAAACAGGAACTAAACCCCAAAGCCCTCCAAGAAGAACTCAAAAGCCTCAAAGAAACCTTCAATTTGCTGTTTCAAAAATGGACCCTCGAAATCCTCTACACCCTCTTCCTGAAAGGCACCATAGGCTTTGGCGAACTAAAAAAAGTCCTAGGCGTCAACTCCCGCACTCTTAGCGACAAACTCAAAATGCTCACCAAACACAGCTACCTCCAGCGAGACGTAGACAACGGACCACCTCTGCGAGTGCAGTATGCGCTGACGGCTAAAGGAAAAAACACTGTGCTCCTTGCGTTGCCGCTGCTGTACTACTCAAGCTCCACCGAAAACGCTGCCAAGCCGAAGAAAACTTAGCCCTGCCGCCTATGAAGCACATTAACCTTCGTGGTCTCCTTAACAGTCTCAAACACCATACATGTCAATGTTTTCTCCAGTCCGCTGATGAGCCGCAGCTTATCCACCACAAACTTCCCAACAGCATCCACATTTTCCGCTCTAAGTTTAACCAGCAAATCCCAGTCCCCCGTGATTATGTGCACTTCCTGCACCTCGGCAAACTTTGAGATTTCTTCAGCCACGGTTCTTTGCGAGACAGGTGCACCGTCAGCTTTGGACCTGTACGAAACCGAAGCAAAAATAAACGCTGAAGTGCCCGCGCCAAGTTTTTCTGCTGCCACGATTGCTCTGTACCCGCGGATGATGCCTTGCTCTTCCATGCGTTTGATTTTCGCGAAAACCGTGGTTAAGGGGGCGTTGATTTTTTTGGCGATTCGTTTGGCGGTTTGTTGGCTGTCTTCCTGA
>CAYGJP010000182.1:0-4424 GCA_964350175.1 uncultured Candidatus Bathyarchaeia archaeon | reverse complement strand
AAACATATACCGTCAAATGCAAAACGCTTACGCAGCAGGAGCAAAATACATTGTAATCTTCAACTATCCAACCATAGACGGCAACGAATATGGCGTAATGACTGATGCACATTTTGAGGCGCTGGAAAAGTTTTGGAATGATGTCGTGGAAAATCCCCATGTTACTCAGGGGTCAATTGAAGCTGAAGCAGTTTTGGTTTTGCCCAAAAATTACGGTTGGGGCATGCGTCATCCTGAAGATAGGATTTGGGGTTGGTGGGGACCCGACGAGAAATCTCCCCAAATTTGGGCACTCTCACGCGAACTATTATCAAGGTATGGCTTGCGATTGGATATAGTATATGATGACCCTGCGTTTCCAGTTGAAGGAAAATATTCACAGACTTACTACTGGAACCAAACCTTGAGCTTTGGCTGAAGACCAAACGATTTTTCAAAGTAAATAGCTATGTGAACTCAGTATTGCTTTTGCTTCTTTACGCAGAAATAAACTAATCGACTTAAGAGGACCGCCACCGTTGAAAAAACAATTCCAAGCGGAACTATATCGTAGACTACTTGCACTGGAAAGAATAAGGTTAAGCCTATTCCTCCAAAGAGCAAGCTACCGTAGTGCTTGCCGACTGGGTCATAAATAGCCCGTTTAGCGTAGAAATTTGTCAAAACAAATTGCCCAAAAACAAGAGATATTAACAGAAGAATCCAGGGCTGGTACAGTTCTTTGCTTATGAAGGCGCTATACATTCCTGAGATGAAGAGAAAATCAACGGATGCATCCAAATTGGAACCGAATTTTGAGGCTGATTTTTTCTTTCGTGCGACGTAGCCGTCTAAAAAGTCTGTTCCAATAGAGAAAAGAAACAGGGCATAAACAACAAAGGTAAGTTCAAGGCTGAATGAGCAGATTAGAAAAGGCAATGCTACTAACCGAAGACTGGTTATTGCATTAGGGATGTTTCTCCTGATTGCCCACATTCGCTTTCCTTCCACCATTCATTAAGAACTGACAATTGTGATGCTGCTTTTTGGCTATTCAACAGATACATAAAGTGGTCTAAAAAAAGATATTGTTTAAAACTATGATTCTTTGGATGTAATTCTAAAGTTTTAAAAACTTACTCCACCCAATAAGAGGCTAATGCATTCAATACAAAGCTTGAACAACGTAGCGCTTTTCAAGAAGGAACAGAATCATGGTTGAGTATGATACGCTCTTTAAGGAGATTCAAGGTTTAATCGAACAGTTCAAAAACATATTTTCAGATCTGGAAAACCAAATATCAAAAATTGATGACCGCTTTCACGCTGTCGAATTAGAGTTCATGTATGGAAACATCACAGAAAACGTCCACTCTGAGATGATGAAGCAGGTGAGACAAGACATTACAAGGTTTAAAAGTAAGCTTTTACGGCTTCAAGAATTAAAGTAAGCCCGCTGAATTTGCAGTTACTAACATGTTATGCAGTAGCTTTGTTATGGCTAAGCTACTTTAGGTCCTCTACTTTTTGAGTTGGTTGTAAGTAGCAATTGTATCTAAATAAGCAGACAATTCAACCAGTATTCAGGTTATTTGAATTTTGGTTTGCAGGTGTCCCATTATTAAATTCTCAAGCTCAGCCCACACGTTTACCTATGAAAACAAAAAAAAGAAAAAAAGTTGATTTTTTTAGGTTACTTACGTTTTCGAAGAACTACTGCTGCGACTGCAACTATTACGATGACAATGACTGCCGCCGCTGCAACATAGAAGCTGTCGGGTAACGCTGCAGTTTCAGGTGGTGGAACGCTTGTAGGTGACGGAGCTATCGATGGGATGACTGTTGGAGCTGTTGGTGTTGCTGTCGCAGGTGCCGCTGGTGCTGCTGCAGATGGTGAAGGTGCTGGTACAACGCCTAATCCCGTTTCTGCGGATGATGCAAAGTAGGATTCTGAGCCTTCGAAGGTGGCGATTATTGTGTATGCTCCTGGAACTGGTGGTGTCCACAGGGTCTTGTAGAAGCCGCTGCTGTCGCTGGTGACTGCACCGATTTCTTGGGTGTTGCCGTTGGGGTCAAGGGCTGTTAGTTTAACTTTAACGCCTGTTGCATCTGCTGGTTTGGGTTGCTGCATGTAGAGGTATTCCATCCATGAAGTCATGCTTTCGTCAGATATTGCAGGTGTGTTCGCTGCGCCTGATGACTGGTCCATGATAGTGCCCTGAATTAGGACGCTTGTTCCAAGTGGCTGAACAGTGTTAGGTGCAGACACGGTGATTGCTGTTTGGCCTTTGCCATAGCAATATATGCGATTGTCGTAAGCGTTGAGAGTTACCATGTATCCGTCTGCGATGGCAGGAGCGCTTGTAACGTCAAAACTTAAGATACCCCAAATCTTCTCTCCAGTGGTTGCGTTTAGGCATAATTGTTTTGCTCCTTTGAATAGCGGTGGCGAGTACATGTGGCCCTCTGGGATGTACAGTTTTCCGTCAGCAACCGTTCCTACAGTGAACGTCCAAAGAGGCCAGACCCCATAAGGTGTTGCGTATCCGCTTGAGCCCGTGTTCCAAGTCCATAAGCGAGTGCCTGTTTGGATGTTATAGCAGTTTACGTATCCACCGAAGTCCCATGCGTAAATGTTGCCGTAAGCAAGAATGTATTGGCATCCATAGTAGCTCCAAGCGTTTGCGCTGGGTGCAGTTGGTCCCCACAGTTTCTGTCCTGTGGTGAGGCTGTAGCCGGTCCAAGTCATTGTTTCGCCGACGTATTCCGTGTAGACGCCGTTTCCAGCTGGTCCCATGTATGTTCTAGTCCACGGTGTTTGGGTTCGGTTTACTGGACCCCACAATAGTTGGCCTGTTTTTGCACTGAAAGCTGCTTCAATTTGCCAACCTGGATTCCAGAAAGTGTTGACTGAAGCGGGCGTTGAAAGCATAAGCACTACATCGCTGGCAACTTTAGAAATGCCCAAATTGGGAGTGATGTTCGCACCTGAAATGGTGGTTACGAAAGGCACTGACCACATTAGGCCTCGTGAGAAATTGATTTCTCTTCCCAGCGAAGCGGGTCGCCACATCCAGTTTTCAGTTAGGTGACCGTTGGGGTAAAGTATACACTCGGTTGAGTTCCACATGTTCAGCGTACGTGAAGTTGAGTTAACAAAGTAGCCTATCAAGCTGCCGTCTTCCGCTACCGTAAGGGTCATTGGAACACCGTTGGTGATGTTTAGTATGGGGTTTCCTGTCATTGCGTCCCAAACTGAATAGTACAAGGGTCCAGAATAGGCATATCCTGTTGCGCTGTTAGGAATGCTCCATAGGTATGCAAGACCTCCGTATTGGTTGGGCGATACGTAATTGAGTATTTGGCCGCATCTTAGAATTTCGTTAGTGTTCTTGGTCCAGATTACTTCCCCTGTGCGTATGTCTACTGCGACCCATCCTGCGGGGTACGTTGAACTGCCCGGGTAATGAGTGTAGTAGAGTACACCGTTCATGATTATGGGTGCGAATTTGGGTTCGTACTGTGATGTTGAGTAGTAGTTGCTTTGTTCACTGCTGCCGTATTCTCCTCCAATTAAGCCTCCGAACGCTTCGGGCTTTGCCCACACTATGTGAGCCGTGTTGGGTGCTGTGGTGTATGGGTTGAAGTTTCCGCTGGCGTTATACATTCCTGTTGCGGCGAATGTTGATGCTGCAAGTCCAAGCCAGTTTCCGCTAATCTTGTACCATTCGGCGTTAACTGATTGTATCGGGCGCGTCCAGTATCCTGTTGGAAGCGGAGTTGTCTCAAAAGCGGGTATTTGCTGCTGCTGCACGGTAACCCTTACTTGTGGGCTGGTGCCGGGTTCAAAATAGTCGCCTACCCAGATGGCGCTACTGGTGCCAGTTACTGGATTGGGATTATTGCCTGCTAGTGTTTGCCCCGGGAACTTGAACACGAATGTGTATTCGCCCAGCATTGCTGGGTTGTAAGTAGTATATGCTCCTCCTACGGCGTCGGACGAAAAGGGTCCGAGGGTTTGCGTGGTTCCGTCAGGTTTTGTTACTGTAATTGTGAAGCCTTGCCATCTGTCACCGTAAGCGCCTGCTGCCGTTGGCGGACATAAGTTAAGCCAGAAGTTAACGAACACCGCTTGATTGAGACCTACGGGGTTAGGTGCAACGTTGAGATAAGCGTATGTGGGAACACTCATTGGCGGGGTACGCGCTGTTGCGAAGGGCAAAATTGCGAAAACGCTGGAAGTCAATATTGCAACTAAAACAATCACAGAAAATATTGTTGTTTTTTTGTTTGCTTTAAGTTTCATATTTTTCATCTCCAAAAAATTCCCTGTATGGTATTTGCCATAATTTAGTATATAATACTTTGCAAGGAAGCCTCAAACGCGAATTAGCTGAATTGCATTTTCACGGTTATCAGGTAACCGTTGCGTTGTTGTCTTTATG
>CAYGJP010000181.1:0-4425 GCA_964350175.1 uncultured Candidatus Bathyarchaeia archaeon | reverse complement strand
TCTCCAAAATCCATTGCCCCTTTATATAAGGGGGCTATAGTTTTTTCCGAGCAATAGAGTTCAGCAACCGCAAGGAGAACAAACCAGACATGCATCTTGAAGAGATGAAACAAGAAATCGAAAACCTTGTCCTCGCCAAAGGCTTCTACAACAAACCTGAAGATATCCCAAAAAAACTCCTCTTCGCCTTTGTGGAGTTGGGCGAAGCAAGTGACGCATGGAAAAAAGGTCAACCGCAAGAGAAAATCGCTGAGGAACTCATCGACGCCATCTTCTACATTCTAGACGCAAGCCGCTTAGCCTGCCCAACAGTAAACATGGATGAAATGTTCCGATGGAAGCTGGCTAAGAACCTTGGCAGACCCTACCAGTACGGTGAAGGACACAGAAACAACCAACCAGCGGAACCAAAAAAATGAACCTGACATACCCAAAAAACATCACCTTCACATGTAATGACTGCGGTATCTGCTGCGGCGACACCCAAACAAAAACCCGCCACATCCTCCTCACCCAAAAAGACGCAGACCGCATCACCAAACACACCAACCAAACCCTCAACGCATTCGCAAACAAAACAGACAACAAAGAACCATACATCTACGAAATGCAAAAAAACCCAAAAACACACAAATGCACCTTCCACAAAAACAACCAATGCACCATCTACACACAACGACCACTTATCTGCAAATTCTACCCATTCCAACTAACAACAACACAAAACAACCAACACAACATCGAAGTAACCAATGAGTGCCCAGGTGTTACCCATCACCTGGACACCCTGAAGGGAGGGGAAATTCTGGGTAACCAGTACTTCAAGCGCCTACTCAAGCTCGCGCAAGAGGAGTTGCGCTTTGCAGACGACTCAGATGTGTAGCTGCGTCGAACACAACTACCATGTGTCCCCAAACAGACACATCGTCATCAATAATAGTATCTTACACTACACGATATAAACATTATGCACACCCGTACAACACAAAACCTACACAAAAAACAAACTAAAACTGCCCCAAAACATCAGACTTCTCCAAAACATAACCACAATAATAACACTTCAACAAAAACGGCTCCTCAGTTTCCACATAAAACCGCGAAACCACAGGCTCACCCGAATTACTAACACACGTAGGATTAACACACCGCACAAGACCCTCAATAACCGCAGGCAACTTAACCTCAACCTTCTCCACCACCACAAAATCCCGAACAATATTAATCGTCGCCCTCGGAGCCACCAACGCGATTCGGTTAACCTCCACCCGACTCAACACACGACCCTCAATCTTCACCAAATCCTTAACCCGTATGCGCTTGCTGGGCACATTCACCGCAATGGTCATCACCTGACCCTCATGACCCGTAACCCCCAAAATCTTCACCACATCCAAAGCATAACCAGCACTAATGTGGTCAATAACCGTACCATCACGAATCTTCGACACCCGCACTTCCCGCTCAGCACCCATACCTACAACTCAACCTTCACAGACACTTCAACAGTTTAGCCATAAATAAATGCCGCTGCCAAAAACCCTAAGCCCTATTCGGCTCCAAAACCACCTTAAGCGACTCACCCGCAGCTGCCACCAACCTAAACCCTTCCGCAGCCTCCACAAGACCCAACCTGTGAGTAATCATACCCACAACATCCACCTTATTCTCAGACAAAACCACCAAAGACTCCTCCAAATCCCGCGGCGCAGCACCATAACTCGTCCGCAAAACAACCTCATTCCTCCAAAACTCAGTTATAGGCACAGGAACCCTCACCGAAGGATCAGGCACAGCAAAAAACAAAATCGTTCCACCTTTACCCACACACTCCAACGCACCCAAAGCCGCCTGTGTCGCTCCTGCGCAGACAACCACTTGGTCGGCTAAGCGTCCACCGTTTACTTCTTTGAGTTTCTGCGACAGATTTTCCGTGGCATCTATGGTTTGGTGGGCTCCAAACTTCTCAGCCAGCCGTAACCGATATGGGTTCACATCAGCCACAATAACGTTCCGTACGCCGTTTGCCCGAGCAAGTTGAGTATGCAAAATACCTGCTAATCCGCCACCAATAATCAACATTGTATCGTCTTTTTGGATTGCTGCAAGCCGCTGTCCTCGAATCACACAAGCCAAAGGCTCAATGAAAGTGCCCTTCTCAAAAGACATATCGTCTGGAAGCTTGTATACGCCTTGTTCAACGTTGATTTTCGGCACACGAATGTACTGGGCGAAACCTCCGGGAAAATAATTTGTCGTGTGCAACGTCTCACAAGCAGTGTGGTTTCCTCTGAGGCAGTAGCGGCACTTGTTGCAAGGCACATGATGGGAAACGAAAACGCGGTCGCCAACTTGGTATTTTTTGACGTTTTTGCCTGTTTGAGCTATAACGCCTGTGGCTTCGTGCCCCAAAACCTTTGGTGCTTTAGGAACACGATACCACTCCGTTACGTCACTTCCACATATCCCTGACGCCATGACTTTCAACAAAAACTCATCATCGCCAATTTGTGGCGTGGGCATTTCCTGGATTCTTACGTCTTTGTTGTTGTAGTACATGGCAACAAGCACAAAAATCACCAAAAAAGGAAAGGGTTGAGGCGCTAAGCCTTTCCGGCTTTCACTTGCTCAAAGAGGTCATTGGCTTCTTTTGGCGTGTAATTGTCGTGTATGATGGCGCGGATTGCTCGGATGGCTGCGACTGGATGCTCAGTTTGCCAAATATTTCTGCCAAGGTTTACGCCTATGGCGCCTTTCTGTATGCCGTCATATACGAAGTCAAACACTTCTTGCTGGGTTTCAGTTTTTGGACCGCCTGCAATTACCACTGGAACAGGGCAGCCTTCAACGACTTTCTCGAATTTCTCTTTACAATAGTAGGTTTTAACCACTCGAGCACCTATTTCAGCAGCTACTCTGCAGCAGAGAGCCAGAAAGCGTGCTTCTCTTTTCTCAAGTTCCCTACCAACAGCGGTAACCGCCATAACTGGGATGCCATAATCCTCGCATTCGTCCACAAGCTTTGCAAGGTTTGAAAGTGACTGATGCTCATACTTGCTGCCGATGAAAACAGACATGGAGACGGCGCTGGCGTTGAGGCGTATGATTTCTTGGATAGACGTGACTATGTTTTCGTTTGCCAAGTCTTCCCCAACTACAGTTGTAGCTCCTGAAACACGCATGATTATAGGTTTTGGAATAGCTGGGTCTATGCAGTTTCTCAAAACACCCCGCGTAAGCATCAGCGCATCAGCATACTGCCAAATGGGCTTTATTGTTTCGCCGGGTTTTTCTAGGCAGCGGGTGGGTCCTTGGAAGTAGCCGTGGTCTATAGGCAGGAAAAGTGCTTTTCCATCTTTTTGAATAAGTTGGGATAACCTGTTTTTCATTCCCCACTCCATATTTTATCGCTCCGTGAAGTCTTTTAGTTTAACAATTAAATAACCTTATTGCTGATTTTAAAGGAATTCTTGGTTTATATAAAACATGACTGTAAGTTGGTTTCCTATCTTTCAAATAGTAATGCTATTAAATAGGAAAATATTTCCCGCTATGCCTATTTATGGATAGTCTTACGGACTTAAGTTCACTATAAAACGCAGTGATTAGATCTTGGACTTCCTTTAATCCATTCTCGTCGTTTTGTTTGCAACTTGCATATTTACCCTCAATTTCGTTCAGGGCTATCTTTATTTTTGTTCTATTTTTCCAGTAAACTATTACCGTGTCTTGCCATGACTTTCCTTGAATGTAGAGATTGGTTCCTCCCAATCCCGCCGCTGCAATTAAGCCGGTCAGGTTAGACCATAGGAGTGCTGCAACAAAAAGAACAACTGTTATCCCTACGAAACTTAGATTTAGAATTGTCTTGTTGCGCAAGTCGTTTAAATCTGTAACGACTGCTTTCTTTAAGAATTCGATTTGTTTTCCAACCACATCGTAAGTCGAAGACAATTGCTCGGTTTCATTCAATGCTGGTGCCTCCAATAACCCGCGTTCCGCCAAGTCTTTCCGTATCAAATCCCGCACGTAGTCAGCGGTGTTTAAGTGACCGTTGGTCTGGAGAATTTTATCCATTGCCAGATGCATTGTTTCGGTGATTCGGGTCGAAACTGGAATACTTTCTTTTGTTTGCATTTTTTTTCAACCGTAAAACCTTTAAGCGTTGTAGGGCTAGTAAACTTATACACCGATAATTGGTAATGGTCAACCATGTTCACCAAAACTCAAGAAGAAATTTGGCTGGGAAAAGAAACCACTTCAGAAGGAACGAAAGTTACCGTAAACTACAGAGCAAAAACATTACATCACATGAAGAAAAAAGCCAACAGAGATTTAGAGACAGCATTAGCGGAAATAAATTTCATTCTGAATAACCCCCGAGCAGAAGAAAAAATAACCGTTGAAGATAGGAAAGTGCATAAG
>CAYGJP010000180.1:0-4444 GCA_964350175.1 uncultured Candidatus Bathyarchaeia archaeon | reverse complement strand
CCCAGCTGCCTCGTATAGTACCTTTTCTACGTCGAGGTATACTAACTCTTCAACGCCCAACTGCTCGTAGATTTTGGCGAAATCAAAAATCTTCCCCGCTTCTTTTACAGCCTGCTCCATCTTGTCCAGACGACCAATTATATCTGCATAGTTCGCGTATTTCTTTTTGAGAACGAAGGCATCTCCATTTATCATACTTAGCTTGTTTTGAACATCATGCCTAGTTAACCTGCCTATAACCCGCAGTTTCTCATTCATCATTTCCAGTTTTTTACGGCTGTCTTCCAGGTTTTTTTCAATTATTTTGCGTTCAGTGATGTCGCGGAAAACTAATACGACTCCTGTGAGCTGGCCCGTCTCATTGAGTATGGGTGCTGCGCTGTCGTCAATAGCAACTTCAGTTCCGTCCTTGCGTATTAGGATAGCGGGATTTACCAAGCCCGTAACAAGTTTTTGCTCAAGCACCCTGTAAACTATATCATCAACTTTTAGGTGGGTATGCTCGTCGAATATTTTGAAAACTTGGTTTACTGGTTTTTGCGTAGCCTCATTTAGAGTCCAACCGGTCAATTTCTCAGCCACAGCATTCATAAAAATCACATTGCCACACGTGTCAGTTGCAATAACTGCATCACCAATGCTTTCAAGAGTGGTTGCCCAGCGTTTCTCACTTTTTGTTAGTGCGTCTTCGGTTTTTTTGCTTTTCACAATTGACAATATGGCATGTGTAAGTTTGCCATAGACCGTTTCAGGAGAACCTTGTTTGTTGTAGTATCCGTCTGCTCCTAGGTTTAGGGCTTTTATGGCTACTTCTTCTTTGCCCTTATCTGTAAAAATAATGAATGGAATCGCATAATGCTGTTTTCTAAGTTCTCGTAAAAATTGCAGCCCATTTTTTTGAGGCATTTCATAATTGGAAATTATCACGTTATACGATTTTGCTTCCAATATTCTGAAGGCTTCATCAACAGATAACGCGGTGTCAATTTCAAAATTGCCTTTCATCATGAGAATCTCTTTTGAAATTTCCAACTGACACGCATCATCGTCAACATGTAAAACTCGCACTGGAGATTCAGGGCTTACTTTGCATTTATTTGACGATTTTAATAACAGTTGAACCAATTTGGCTGTTTCCTTTTTGTTTTTTTCTGATAATCGCGCCTGAGAAGCCTTTTTTTATCAGAAGCAGTGCTCCGCTGTTTTTCACTCAAAATACCGCTTATGAACGTAATATCCATTTGTTGTAGTCATGTTCCTACAACAAGCCAGTTTGCAAAAGAAGCCCTTTTGAACCTTAAATCTGTTTCATAAACACCAACTAAAACGCTGTGCATGCGCTATATTTTTATTGTTGCAGGCTACATTTAGTGCTTCATGCCTATAGGTGGGGCCGTAGTATAGGCAGGTATTACGACGGGCTCCAGAAGTACAGAACGGGTATACTGACACCTTTCGGGGTGGATGACTTAGTTCTGGAGCTGTAGATACCCGTAGGTCGTCGGTTCAAATCCGGCCGACCCCACCAAAAACTTATTTTCTCTGTTTAGGAGGGTAAAATAAACGAGGTTTTTGGTTGTTACTGATATTTGTTTGCGAATATGTTTTTGAACATGTAGACGATTATTGCGGCGTTTATTACGATGCGCAGGGCGTTGATGTACGCGACGGGTTCCAGCATCAGGTTGTTGTAGTATGCAAGCAGGACGATGCCCATGCTTGTGCTGAGCGTAATGCATAACACGGATGTGGATAGGGCTGCACCTGCTTTCTTCATAGTCCACAAACCCACAATTGAAGCAGACCAGAGGATAAGCTCGATGTAGTTGTTCAAATCTGCGCTGTCGCCCGGTATCAGCAAAACCATCAGTAACAGGTTTATCGCCATCCAAGCAATGATGAGGTACGTTGTGGCTGTTCTGGGTGATTTTTGGTTTCCAGACATGGCTTGTTCCCGCTCGCTTATTGCGTTGCTTACGATTTATTGCTTACGCTAAACAACGGTTATGAAAAAGAAAAGACTCCAATTGGCTACATTTGTGACTTGCCCACTACGTCAAGGAGCAGCTTAATTTCGGCGGCGTTTTCAAGGCTTAAAGAGTATTTGACGTTTATGCCTTCTTTTGCGGTTTGGATGAGTGCTGTCTTTTTGAGCTGGTTCATTTGCCAACTCAACGCCTGCGGTGAAACTCTTAGGTTGCAGGCTAAATCCTTGTGAAGAACACCTGTGTTTTGCGATAAGACGGCGAGTATTTTTCCTGCGGTCGCGTGCCGTAGCAGCGATATCAGTTTAACCTCCTTTACCGTGTAGGTGTTGGACTCAAAGTACCTTTTGAGTTGCCCATCGCTGTACACTTTTACTAAGCCAGCGCGCTCAAGGACGCCTAAGTGATATTGCACTACACCTAAGGGCAAATTCATGCTGCTGCAGACGCCTCTAAAGTGGACGCCCGGATTATTTTTGACGAAGGTGTAGATTTCAAGCCTTGTCGGCTGGTTCAGCAGCGACGAGTTGCCCTGCAAACCTGCAGTGACCACGAGAGGCACGGAGTATGCGAGTCTTTGGGAGCTGTCGGCATCTTGAACCATGAATAGGTTAGTGCTGTTTTGTGCGCAGGCAACGGTTAGGAGAGAAACGGAGAAAGCAAGTGCTATGAGGAATATTGTTAGGGCTGTTTTTCGGTTCAACTGTGTTCGCCTTGCTGAAGGTTTGCATTTCCAGTATTTATCATATTCTGTAAGCTACTGTACTAATGTAAAACCTTGTACCAGAAAGCCTTTCTTTAAGTTTCAATCTATTCTTTTCCTTGTCGCTGGAGAACTCACACATGGAAGAGCAGGAAACACAAAGGAAAAAGCGGAAAAAGCAGCACCTTGCCGTTATGGAAGAGCAGCAGGAAGAAATCCAAAACGCAGTTGAAGTTGCGCAGGCTCTGGAGGAATTGAAGAAAGAAGGAAAACGTGTTGATATTCAGGTGTGCCCAAAATGCAAAAGCCCAAAGGTTCACAGAGCCAAAAGCACGGGCGGGGACATGTGGGGTCACATTGGACTTTTGCCGCCAAGTTACGAGTGCCCAGACTGTGGCTGGCAGGAAAGATTGGTTTTGAAAGCCACCAACAAGCCGCTAAGCGTCAGAGAAGTTGAATTAATTGCTGAAGCGTTGGAATCGTAAAGGCAGACCCAAGGCTGTTCAAAGCTTCCTGTTCGCTCACCCTTCGCAGTTTCGTTCTTCAAGGTAAACGTAGCGGAAATATCTTCTTTTCTCTCATCTCGGGGATATCTATTAATCGTATGTATCCATCTTTAATCGCTGCTTCTATCGTTAACTTTGAGTCACCTGATATTCGTTTTGCGTCATCTAATCCTCTGACGAGTGATTGTTCACCCTTCTTAAGGGCAGTCTCAAAGTCTGAGGAAGAAATCAAAGTTGTCTCTAGCAGAACAAGTTCTTTTGAATCGGGATAAGGCTTCCACGCTATCAATGCATGCCCTGGAACAAGAACTATTATCGGTTGAATCCCAATGTGTTCGAGCAAACTCGCAAAAAGAATGGTTCCATCAATACAATTCGCTGCTTTAGTTTTAATTGTTGTTGCAGGTAGTTTAACTCTTTGGCTTGCAAAATGCGTTAACCAACCAAAACTGATTGAAGCGTCGACATAAGATATTCCCGTTTCCTTTATAGCCATAAAGATAGCTTCACTTTGTAAATTTGTAGATAGCCAAACTTTGTTAGTCAATCCTATAGAATATCCCTGCAAAACTCTTTCTGGATGATATTCCTTTGCAATTGCTAACAAGCGTTCCACTTCGCTATCATGTGGCGTAACCCACGCTGCAATATAATCATGAAGATAGAAAACGTGTCGATTTAATGGATTTAATATTTCCCAGATCATTGTGTCTGAAGCAAGTAAGTCCATTCTTATTGTTTTTTGCGGAATAATTTGTCCATCAACAAAACAGTTCACCTTTAAGTTTGCAGGACAAATCTCTTTAAGTTTCATGATGTCAGGTTTAAACAATGGTGTGTGTTTGATTCGTTTTGTTGAATACGGAAGAACGCTCTCAATATCCTCTTGTTTGTCTGTAAAATTCTCAATCTCAGTTTCAACCTTCACCATTACTTCTCTACTAGAATTGTTAATGATATCATAATGACATAAAGGAGGAAATCCAAACTGTCCATCCATTAGGAACTGTGAAAGTGCTGTTGGAATTGGTTGTTCCCACTCGACTACCGCTATAGATTGATTTTCAGAGGAGACACGGTAATTAATTGATAACCCAAAAATGGAGTAATCATCGTAATAACTACCGTCTTCATTTAATAGATTATAACTATTTTTTCCAGCAACAAAGGTAGAAACGTAACCGTCGGAAAAACTCCTTTCGGACAGTGAATTAGGCTCATCTACAAATGAAATGCTACAGGGTCTATCT
>CAYGJP010000179.1:0-4532 GCA_964350175.1 uncultured Candidatus Bathyarchaeia archaeon | reverse complement strand
GCTAAGGAATGTCTACAAAAGTAATAAATAGTCGGTGGGGCGTATCGTGTAACAGAAAAATCCAAAAGGAGATAAAAAAGTAAATGCAAATAAATAAAAAACTATTTAGCTCAGCTATAATCGCACTCTTAGTTCTCTCTGTCGTCGCAGCCGCAGCACCAGCATTCGCAGCAAACTCCGGAGCAATTGGCCTTTTCGTTCCAGCAACCACACCTGTTACCCCTATAAGTAACGGACCTGTGGGAACTAAAGTAGCAGTGGTCGGAGCAGCCACAGCAGCAGCACCCTACAATACTGTAAACGTATACTGGGATACCATTTCTGCCAGTAACCTACTCGGCACAGTGGGCGCCGCCTCTGACGGCTCGTTCCGAGTCGACATAACAGTTCCCTCAGCAATCATTGGAGCACACAGCATTGTGGTCTCCGATGGCGTTGTCCCAAACGTTGGCATACCCTTTACAGTTGATGCAAGCCTAGTGTCTAGCACTACTCCTGCAACCAAAGATACTGTTCTTGTCGTTGATGCAAAAGTTTTGCCTGGAGACTCTCTAACCCTCACTGGCCACGGTTTCGGTGCAACCAAAGCAGTCACCGCGACGTTCACCGGAGCAGTCACAGTGGTTCTTACCGGGATAACTATAACTACAAACTCTACAGGTTCATTTTCAGCAGTCATCACCGTTCCCGCCATTGCAGTAGCAAATTATGGTGCATACACAGTATCAGCTGGTACTACAAGCCCAACAGCAACAGCAACCTCACCAGTCTTAGTTGACTACTACGCCACTGTCACTCCAGCCTCAGGTCCAACGGGCATCACCGTAACAATCGCCGGCAGAATCCCCGCTAGCACAGCCTATTCAGTTAACTTTGGAAGCGCAATTGGGGTCCGCCCAGGTACTTCAAGCGCAACTGGTGCCTTCTCTGAAACATACCCACTAGCTGGCCCAATCATAGTCGGTGGATCATACTCAGCTACAGTAATTTGGGCTGTCACTAACTCTCGCTCAGCAACATTCACTGGAGCCCCATCACCAACAATAACCGCCGGTTATACAGCAAGTGGCGCACCTGGAACTAACATTACCCTAAGCGGTACCGGTTTCACCGCATCAGCTGCCCTTACCGTAAAACTCGGAACTAACGTTGTTACCGCTACTACGATTACCACTAGCACCACAGGTGGCGCATTCACTGCTAAACAATTCACAGTCCCAGCCATTGCACCCGGAACCTACGTCCTTGAAGTTGTCGACCAATACGGCGCAACAACAGGAACAGGAAACTCCTTCACAGTGCTCGTAGCACCAACCACCACAATATCCCTGAGAGCATCCTCATATGCACAAGGTGAAACACTCAGCTTCAGCATAATCACAACCGAAGCCACTACTGGTCTTGGAACGGTAAACGTTTACGTCATTGACCCAGCCGCTCGTACCCAGTTCTCATCAAATGTTTGGGGCGCAAGCTTAACCGCTGCAGCCACAGACGGCACCCGCTACATACAATACCAAGCTCAAGTCGACCTTGCAGGCAATCACTTTACCCTGTCATCTGATGCTCAAACAGGAACTTGGAACTGGACAATCACTTATCTTCCAGCCAGCCTCGGCGGCGCTACACTGGTAACAGCAACAGGCCTATTCACAGTCACTGCCAAAGTCACACTGGACAGCACCAACACTAAACTCGACGCAATCACCACAACTCTCGGCCAAGTCAACACAACCGTTAACGCAAACAAAGCAGTCCTAACAACAATCGACGGAAACGTCGTAACCATAAAGACTGACGTTGCAACCATAAAGACTGACGTAGCCTCACTGAAAGCTTCAGTGACATCGATAGACGGCAAAGTTGTTACCCTGCAAACAAGCATGGGTACAGTAACAGCCTCTGTTAACTCACTGAGCGCAAGCATCAGCAGCATCTCAAGCGGCGTAGCAACAATCACCACTAAAGTCGGAACCATACAGACAAGCCTCGACAGCATCGACGCAGTACTCGGATATGTCGCAGGCGACACAGCAACCATCACAACCAGCCTCGGAACAGTCACCACCTCACTAGCATCAATCAACCCAACACTGACCAGCATCGAGAACGGCATCGCAACAATCAAAACTGACGTCGGCACACTACAAGGCACAGTTACCTCCATAAGCAACAACGTTGCAACCATCCAGACAGGCGTTGGCACACTCCAAGCAAACGTTGCAAACCTACAACCTGATGTCACAGCAGCAAAAGATAACAGCGCAGGCGTATCAACACTCGTCTACGTTGCAATCGTGCTTGCTCTGGTAGCTGCAATAGCTGCAATCGCATCAATCTTCTTGATGCGCCAAAAGATAGCAGGTTAAAAACTCAAACCAGCAAGAGGTAAAACCTCTTCCCTTTCTTTTCTTTGTCTTAATAAACCCCTTTTAACAGTTTCACACTCAATTATCGCAAGTTTTTAGTCAAAAGTGAGCTAACACAACATCCGTTACGCTTTTCATCAGCCGTAGATTGACATAAAAAACTCCATAAAGATATTATACCGTAAAACCAACACCTAAACCCCTACAAACCCACTTAACCAAAAGGTGCAACTTAACTTTGAAAAACATAAAAATCGCTTTACTTGAAGAAAGAGACGAAGACTCATGGTTCGACCTGAGTCTCAGACAACTAAGAGCTGGAGAAGTTCGCTTCTACAAAGCTGACGACCTCCAAACTGGCAAGTGGCTCTTCAAAGTCTGCGTTGACCCCGAAAACAGCAAAGCCATGGTCAAAGCCATAAAATGCCCCGCTGGGAAACTCTTCAGCCAGCTTGAAGGCGCCTCGATGCTTTTCCAGAAAAGCCTCACCCCCGACTATTACTACGACATAATCTCACTCACCCGAGTTGACCAAGAAGGCAGAGTCCGCAGAGAAGTCATAAAAACCCTTGAAGAGGTTCCTGCGGCCATACGTGAATACTTTGAAGTTAAAGACT
Organism: uncultured Candidatus Bathyarchaeia archaeon; assembly: GCA_964350175.1. Classification (GTDB taxonomy): domain Archaea; phylum Thermoproteota; class Bathyarchaeia; order Bathyarchaeales; family Bathycorpusculaceae; genus JADGNF01. Next base: position 1,546 of record CAYGJP010000179.1, on the reverse strand, counting down.
ACGCGGAGGCAACAGGCAAAAAACTTCCTGGAAGTCACTTTGTGACGTTGTCTAAGAAGGACAACGAGAAAGACATGATAACCCTGTTCATAATTGAACGCGCATGGACGCTGCCCCCTGAAGAAAGACAGAAAAGCATAGACCTCATGGCGCTAATTAAGAAACTGGAGAAAACCAGCATCACCGAAATCAGCCACCTCGCAGCCGAACAGTTCGGAATCGACAGAAATACCTTGGATGCGTTGCTTGCAAAGTTGGAAGAGAAGGGAAAAATAAAGCGGTTAGACGAGAGCTTCGTTAAAGCTGTTTAACGTTGCCTGAAGAGGTCTTTGAGTACATCTTCAGGTTTAAACGCCTCTTTTGTTCTAATGGAAGCTTCTTCCACGTACAAGCGCACCGCGCGGTCAAGTACCTCTTTGCTCACTGGTATGTACTCTAAGTCTTCGTTGAAGTAGCTTAGCAGCGAGGCAGCGCAAGCAAACTTTACAATGTTATTTTCTAGCCTAGCTGAAAACTGCATGCTGCCTGGAATGTGTTTGAGAATGGCGCCTCTAGCTTTGCTGATGGCTTGGAATGTTTCGGCGGTAATCATGACTGGTTTTTTGGGGAATCGCCCGCGTACAAGTGGGTGCCCTGTTTCTATGGCGTACACGAGTGTTACGTGGTCTCTGATTTGGCTGGCGCCTTTATCCACGCTAACTTCCCCTAGGGCTAAGCGCATTTGGCTTTGCGCTATCTCTACGTAGCGTTCTTTTGTGAGGCGGTGGAGTCTGCAGATCATGCGGTCTTCGATGGCGTTGAAGTTGGGGTCGCCGATGGTGACTGCGTAGCCTTTGCCCATGACTTGGGTGTTGTAGTTTACGCTAAAGAACGAGTCGAAGCGGTATGGTCCGATGATTTCTCGGTGGAGTTCGTATTTGATTTCTCCGCGTTCCATGGCGATTTTTAAGACGTCTACCATGCCTGCGTAGCGGAACCAGTCGTTGAATTCGGGCACGATGAAGTTGTAGGTTTTGCCCACGTAAATTTGTCCTATGCGTATGAAGCGGGCTGGCGAGATTCCTCCGCAGTAGCGGTTTCTGCCTGGCACGCCGTGGGGCTGCATTTTGACGTTTGGGTTTCCTAAGATTAGGTCTCTGGTGGAGAAGCTTTTGCCTGTGCCTGGTTCGCCGAAGAGGGCAAAGGACCATCCTGTTTTCATGCCTGTTTTGCCTTGGGGGTTGACGATGTCGACGTCTGCGATGCTGTATTGTTGCATGATGCTCAGGAAACTGTCAAAGTAGAGCATGTTCCCAAAGAGGTCTTGGAGGTATTGTGCGAGGTAGGCGGCGGAGAAGGTTTTTCCGAATTTTATGGTTTGGTCGAGTCTGTTTTTGAGCAGGTCGTTGAGGTATGTGTCTAGTTCGGTTTGCATTTTTTGGACTCTTAGGCGTTCGTCTGCGAGGGGGTCAACTTCTTCCTCAGTCTGATGTGGGGAACCCGCTGGCGCAGATGCTGTTGTGGTTGCTGTTGCTGCTGTTGTGAGGGGTTTGCGTTCCACGTTGGG
>CAYGJP010000178.1:0-4547 GCA_964350175.1 uncultured Candidatus Bathyarchaeia archaeon | reverse complement strand
GTGCATTAGCATTTAACTGAGCCGTTGCCTCACTTGATTCACCTGTAAAGACCCAAGGAAAGCTGAAAATACCGTAGTTGCCCGCAAATTTCCGTGAAATATACCCTATCATTGCTTCAACTTGGAAATCTACTTGACCACCAGCAGGGATTGTTACGTATTTTGTGCCCCATATGGTGTCCGTATTTGGTTTTAAAACGTATGATAATACCATATCGTCTTTACTGTACGGCTGTGGATAACCATCTGAGGGACGATAAAGCTCAATCCAATCTTCTGAAAAATGCCCTTTGATACGAATATTGTAGTAGAGATTGATAGTCCACTCATTACCGTTGGAATCTTGTATCTTGTATGGGGTGAAGGGCTGATTCTTGATTCTCACTTCTATTGACTTATTTTCAACATGGTAGCCTTCATGAGTAATATCCTTTCCAGTGTAGTGGTCTATTGCGTAAGTTGTTGGGGCATCATATGAGCTGTCTACAAACTTCAAAGTGAATTCTGGTACAGAGGGCGTTATTTGGGCTGTGGTTATTTGTGTGGTTGTGATGGCGACAACACTAAGCATTATGGCTACTAAAAGTATGACCAAAGCTGGTTTAGTCATGGCTTGTTCCTCTTAGTTTTCTTATTTTTGATTGCAAGCCCAGCCATAGTGGTTACCAAAACCGCAATTACCGCCACAAGAACACCGATTATTATTGTGTAGGTTTCGTTTTGTTGTGTGTTTTGGGTGTTGGTTTGGTTTGGTGTTGTTGTGGTTGGTGTCGTTGTTGGAGTGTTGTCTTGAGTTGGGGTGGGCGAAAGTGTTGGGGTAGGCAGGGAATATCCTGGTGTTGGGTACTGTGAGGGGTTATCGCTTGGTGAGGTTGTAGGTAGCGGGGTTTCTGAGGGTGTGGGTTCAGTTGGTGACTGAGTTGGAGAAGAAGTGCTTTCATTGATGGTTATGGTTTGTGTGTTACTCCAGCCGCTTTCTTCACCAGTGAAATGCCATGAAGCAAATATTACAGTACGGGATAAATATCCTCTCAAGGCTTCAACTTGAAAATCTATTTGCGCATTAGAAGGAAGTCCCGTAAGGATATTGGAGTAAGAATCGGTGTATAGAGTGTAGCCTTGGTCTGGCGCCGAGGGGGATAAAGTTAACAGGAAAGATAGCACAGTGTAATCCGAGTTTGATGGAGTTAGAGGTCTAACGGCGGGGGAGTAAATGTTAATCCAGTTTTCTGCATAATGCCCTTTAACTCGAACGTTATAGTAGAATGTTAGCCCACCGTCGTCATTATATTGGACAAAGGGTTGATTCTTTATCTTCAATTCAATAGTTTTGTTATCAACGCGGTGACTGGGATGAGTCACCTTCGTTCCTGTATAAGGGTCTATCGAGTAAGTTGCTGGGGCATCATAGGAGTTGTCTTCGAATTTTACTGTGAATTCTGGGATAGCTGGTTTGGTTTGCGCTATACCTAATTGTATGGTTTGGGTGGCTACAGCACTGCTAATTATGGCTACTGTGAGTATTGCTAGAGTTGACTTGTTCATTGTTTGGTTCCTGCCAAGTTGTTTTTCTTTAGTTTGCGTGCAAAAACTGCCAAGGTAGCGGCTAGCGCCACAATTGCTGCTACAAGTACGGAGATTACTGTGTAGAATTCGGTTGGGGATATGCTTTGAGTGTTTGGCTGACTTGGTGACGTTGTTATGGTGGGTGAAGGTGTTGGAGTATTAGTTTGAGTTGGGGTGGGGGAAAGTGTTGGCGTTGGTGATGGATTTGTGTTGGGTAAGGTTGGTGCTTGAGGGTTTGGCGCAGTCAAAAATGGAGCGAAAGTGACTGTTCCCAAGTTGAAGTCGTTCTTGTTATCATGGATGGTTTGGGCTATTGCTTGGGTATCAGTTGTTCCCCACCAATTGTTAGCTGCATCAATATCGTAAGCTTGAACTCCTACAGATAATTCTGCCAATGTTAAGTAGAAACTGTTCTTTGTGTTGTTGAAGATGTCGTTATAGGTTATACTTGATGCAACATGTCCATAACATCCGTAAGTGTTATTGGCAATAGTATTGTATCGGATAGTATTCGTGACTAAATATTGGGTGTAAATTCCATAAGTATTGTTATAAATCAAATTTCTTTCAATGGTTGAGCCGACACGTGCTCGAATACCTTTTTCGCAGTTGAAGATAACGTTACCGAATATTTGGCCGTCTCCGCTGATGCCTATTCTAGCATTAGAGATTATGTTATAAGCTATTTGCGAGTGATCGCTTCCGCTGCTAATACCTCCCCCAGTAACGTTGTTGTAAACAATTACAGCTGAACCTTCGGCATTGATATTTGTGTTTTTAACGACGTTGTTGGAGACTATTGGTGCGCCGCCTTCCCCATGGAAATTTATTTGTCTGTTAATAGAATTGTTATTCACTTCTGGAGATGCATTATTACCCCACAATTCTGTGTCAATGATTGTGTTCTCGATTATGCAACAACCAAAGCTAAGAGAAGTGAAACCTATATAGCCGCCATTGAAATGAATATTATCAGTTTCGCTACCTCTTGCAACCAATGTGCCGTTTACTTGTATATAGTAGCTGTTTAAGTTCACTGTAGCACCCGCTTCGATTGTCAATGTTACACCATTGATTACAGCCACAGGTCCAGTGAGGCTGTATGGGCTGTTTGCTTTTGTCCAGGTAGTGTCCGACTGTAGTATTCCAATAACTGGTGTTGAAGTTTGAGCCAACGTGGGCCTAACCAGTATTAGGCTTGATGCTGTTAAGATGAGAATAAACACCAAGGCAACGCTACTTCGCATAATTATTACTTGATGTGGTTTCAATAAAAGCCTGTTTGTAAAGGTTTATTGTCTCAAAATTTCTTGACTCAACTTAGGCATTATTCAAATCTTCTTATGCTCAACAAATTTCTACTTTTTACGTTCCTTAAAGTAAACTAGCATCGCTACCGCCGCAACTATGGCTATTGAACTGAAGATGATTATGGTTATTGTGTAGTCTTCAGTTTCAAAACCACCTTTTCACTTCATAAACATGCCAATTCCCTCTGCGTTTTTTCTACCTCACCACTACAGTTGGGAAGCATTTAGATTTTTAACAAGGTTTATTTCTCAATTGATAGTAACTAGCATATAGGGCGAGTTGTGATGATGGATTTCTGCAATGAAGCGTATTACTTGTTTTTTTCTACACTTGCAAACAGAACACGTCTAGCAATCATTGACCTCTTAAAGGGAGGTCCAAAGAGCATTGCTGAAATTGCAAAAGTACTAGAGCAAAGCCAAGATGTGGTGTCTGGTAACCTTAAGCAGTTGGAAAAATGCGTTTTTGTTACCTCCGCAGGCTCAGGAAGTGCGCAGTTGTACTCTTTGAACATGGAGATTATTCAGCCTATTTCTCACGCTTTAGAGTTCCACACCGCTAAGCATTGCCCTGATTTAAGAAGATGTATACCCGAAGAAAAATTCCGCGAGTACATGAAAAAGGAAGCAGCAAAAGAAACCTTCATAGAACATGAATAAGTCAAACGAAGGGCTGCTGGTTTTTAGTCTTCTTTTTTGTGTAGAGTAATACACCTGCAATTATGGGCATCATAATCAAAGTCACAGTCAAAGTTGACGGAAACTCTGGGATTACCGTTTCCGTGTAGAACGTGTGCAGTACATCAGCCACGGCGTTCACGGCCAAATTCAGTGACTCGCCCATGCGGTTCCTAAACGTTTGGTCGCTCCAGTTGTAGTTCTGGTCCATCCACGTACAGTTCAACCCGCCACCGCTCAAATCAAATGTAGTATCGCGAGCCAAACCCACCGCCGCATCATACGCCCCAGTCACGGTGAGGGCGCCATCGTAAACGAGGTAGCTGCCAAACTCGTCCCCGTAACTCTCAGTTCTGCGCAGCACGTAGCTTTCGTAGTCGCTGTGATGCACTTCTGTACCCCAAGCAGTTGAGGCGCCCATGACGTGCCCGAAAACCGCCAAATCCCCAACGTAATGCGCCACCATGCCCAAATGCATCGCGGCAGCGCTAAAGTTGCCCAAGCCAAACGCCTGCTGAGCCGCCACATACTCCTCTCTCGCCCTAACCCCAGCAACGCCATCCTGCAATCCGCCATTTGCCGCGAAGTAAACATGATGCTTCGTGGTGTCGCCCACGCCGCCAACTGCTTGTCCGTTATCAGGCAGTTCCGTGCCGTACAGATACCACGCAAGGTTATCCGTCAAGAACTGTTTCTCCTCAGCAGGCAACCAATCCAACGCATGCTCTGCCACCCAATCATGCGTGCCATAACCCGGATGCGTTGGGTCTGCGCTGTAGCCCCCGTTGCTCCAAGCCGAAACCCTGCCTGAGTTGGCACTTGCTGACAGGAAAGCCGCTAAAAACACAGCTACCACAAGGAGAGCTAATTGCCTTTTTGCCATGAATTATCTCTTACCCGTTTGGTGCCCTTTGGATTTAAAACTTACGAATACTACAAGAATCCTAAGCCTTGGAATACTCGTAGTAAACTACAAATCCAAAACAAGCCGAT
>CAYGJP010000177.1:0-4606 GCA_964350175.1 uncultured Candidatus Bathyarchaeia archaeon | reverse complement strand
ATTGCTGCCTTGATTTTTTCCTTCATAGCGCTAACTAACTTTGAGTTATCCGCTGCTGACCGCACGGTTACTCTGAAGTAGCTGTTGTCTAACCCGACGAAGGTGCTGCAGTCCCTGATGAGCATGCCCTCTTTGGCTAACTCTTCCCGCAACGCCGTAGCGGTGAGTTTACTGTTCAAAATTTTCACAAGCAAAAAGTTGGTTTCTGACGGAAAAACCTTCAGTTCGCCGATTTCGCTTAGCATCTGGGCAAACGCTGCTCTCTCTTTTGCGATGGTGCGCTTCGTGTTTTCAATGAACTCCGTGTCTTTGAACGCTGCCAACGTGGCGAATCCTGCTAAGCCGTTGATGCTCCACGGTTGCCTGACCGTCTGTAGTTTGTCTATGAGGCTTTCTGCTGCTATGCCATAACCGAAGCGTATGCCGGGCATGCCGTAGAATTTCGTTACTGACCTGATTACAAAGAGGTTCTCGTACTTCTTCACGTAGCCAGCTACGGTGTTTTCTTCGCCTTTTTCGGCGAATTCAATATAGTTCTCGTCGATGCTAAAGATTATGCCTTTGTTGTGGCAGAACTCCACAAGCTCCAAAATCGTCTCTTTACTGTAGAGTGTTCCTGAGGGGCTGTGCGGGTTGCAGATGCACACTATCCGCGTGTCGTCCGTAACTGCCTTCTTCACGCTTTCAACGTCTAAGGCGCAGTTTTCTGGCAGCTGCACACAGATGGGTTCGCCGCCGACTCTCAGTGCGGCTTTCTCGTACTCAGTGAACGACGGCACAGGAATGACTGCTTTGAAGCCTCGCGGAAAAATCTCGGTAATCATGTAGATGAGTTCTATTGACCCGTTGCCCAGAATGATGTTCTCAGTACAGACGCCGTGTCCAACGTACGCGGCAATTTCTTCCCTTAACTCTACAGGGTTCGGGTCAGGATAAAACCTGATTAGTTTGGCATATTGTTTTACAGCTTCGACTGCTTTAGGCGCAGGTCCAAGGAAATTGATGGGTCCGCTGAAGTCCAGCACGTTTTCTAGAGGGATGTTGTATTTTCTGCTAAAGCCCCAGACGTCTCCGCCGTGGCTCACAAACCTTTTCTGTTTACATGGATTTGCCAACTTTGTTTTCCTCCATCAAACGCGCAATTTCTTTTTCTATTCTCCATTGTGCCTTGAAGTGGGCATTGTACAGGTTTACGCTTTTGTAGAGCCAGTAGACGCCGCCCACGCCCAACGTAACTATACTTATGAGGACATATTTTTTTATCGGTATCGTCTGCGGCATAAACATGCGTTCGGGAAACGCCTCTGCGAGAAACAGGTCTTGATGCTTTTCGTGCTCCAGCAAGTCTTTGGACAGGAAATAGACAATTAAGAAAACGGGCACAACCAGAATAATCGAGGCTGCCCACGCTGCCGCATTCATATCACGAGGTACATTCACGTGGTCAGGGCTTTTTCTGCCTTGTTTTCTGAGGAAGTCTGCAATTTGTTTTTCTAGGTTTGTTTCGCGGCGAAAATGCCTGTTCCTGCTGTCGATGAGGCGGTAGAACATGGGAAAGAAGGCAACGCCGAAAGTTGCTACTGAAGCCAAAAACCACATGGAAAACCAAGTTACTTTCTCAGTTTCTATGTTTTCCAGCATGTTCTCTTCCGTTCTCTGAGTTGATTCTTGTTTGCGCGGGTGCTTGATAGAACAAACAGCCAAAGTTTATAAACTGTTTTATTCAGGTTCTTAACAAGATGCGAACCGATGGCAAGCTGCTTTCCGTGGTCGTTCCCGTGTTCAACGAGGAACCAACTGTAGGCAACGTTATCGGTCGCTTGAAAGCGGTTCTGCAAAAAACAGGCTTTAGGTACGAAATAATTGCGGTTGATGATTATTCAAGAGATAACTCTGTAGAAGTTGCCCAAAGCCAGCAGGTCTCGGTTTACAGGTTAAAGCGGCACATGGGCAAAGGTTACGCTCTGCGCGCTGGTTTTGCAAAAGCGACAGGTGACGTAATTGCCACCATAGACTCTGATGGTTCTCACCGCCCTGAGGAGTTGCCGCGACTGCTTAAGCCACTTTTAAGTGGTGAAGCTGAACTAGTCATAGGCTCCAGATTCATGAACTCTCACACATTCTACGCTAAACGGGTAAACGCGGCTGGAAACCGCCTGTTCAACGCGCTTATTCACATCTTAATTAGACATGCCATAACTGATTCACAATCAGGCTACCGCGTCATGACCCGCGCAGTCCTAAAAAGCATGGCACTGCGATCCGATGAGTACGAGATAGAGTCCGAAATGCTGGTGAAAACCGCCAAAAAACGCTTCAAAATCACAGAGGTGCCCATAAGTTTCGTGCAGCGCACCTATGGCACATCCCAAGTGGACCCGCTGGTGGATGGGGTTAAAATTTTGCTCTCCATAATGTCTGCATATGTGAGGAGTTGAGTTGTGAGTGGCTGCTGAATCTTATCCCAAAGTTTCTGTGATTGTTGCCTCCCGTAACAGTGCCGACACAATTGGCGAATGCCTCAGAGCCCTTTTCGAACAAAATTACCCAAAAGGTTCACTGGAAGTAATTGTAATGGACGGTTGCTCCACCGACGAAACTGTGCAGATAGCTGAGAAGTTTCCTGCGCAGGTTTTCTCTATGCCTCTGAACGCTGCTGCGGCGTACAACTACGCCATGAAACTCGCCAGACACCCAGTTTTGGGGTTTGTGGATGCAGACGCGAAAGTGGAGCCTGACTGGCTACGCAAACTTGTAGGGCACTTAGATGAGCCTGAGGTTGCTGGTGTGAGCGGGGGCATAGAAACTTGGAATGCTGAGAATCCGTGGGCGCGAAGCATTGGATACGAACTTAAAAACCGCTACAGTCGCATAGGCAAGTACACGGGGCGCATTGCCACCATGAACCTGCTGCTCAAGAAAAGCGTCGTCGAAGAGGTTGGCGGCTGGGATGAGAACCTGCCCAGTCAGTACGACACAGACTTTGGGTTCCGCTTAAGCAGCCGAGGCTACAAAATCGCCTACGAGCCAGACGCAAAATGTTACCACTTTAACAGGGAAACTGTGCGTGCTTTCTGGCGGCAACAGCTGCAGTACGGTAAAAACACAACAAAGCTTTACTTTAAGCATTCGCGGTTAGCCCGAGGTGACGAGATTACGGATTTTGGCATGAACATCCAGCCTGCCCTGCTTCTGGCGGTGATGGGTTTTGCTGTTTTGGGCATTCTGGAAGTGATGCGGCTGCTTTGGTACGTTTCTGCTGTGCTGTTTGCGTTGGTTTGTGTTTATTACGTGGTTTCTGCTGTTAGGATTTCTGTTAAATTCAAGGACCGCGTTGCCATGCGGCTGGTGGTGCTCTACTTTGTTCGGGCGTTCGCGTGGCTCTCTGGCGCGGCAATTACCGCATTCAACTATTTAGCTGGCAAGGGGAGGAAAAAGCAGCAGTGACTAAGGTTTGTTTTATTTCTCCTGAGTACCTGCCGTTGTCTGGGGGCACAGGCGCCTACGTTTACTATTTGTCCAAGGGGCTCATGAAAAACGGCTACGAAACTTGTATTGTGACAGGATACTCTGAAGCCCGAGACGTCAAGGTAAACGCGCAGCATTCTGTTTATTTCCTTAAGACTTCCAAGACGCCCATCGTGAAGTCGTTCATGTTCGCTGGCTCCAGCCTGAGGAAACTGAACAGCGTTCGCGACACTGCAGGTGTTGATGTGACTCATGTGAATTTGCCTCTTGTTCCGAATTTTGCTGTGCCTGCTGGTTTTGGGAAAACTTTGGTTTCCACGGTGCATTCGACTTGGAAGGGCGAAGCCGAAGCCATCCGCGGTGAACCCTACAGCAGGCTGAATTCGAACGAGAAGTTTATGGTGAGTTTTAACTGGTTTTTGCGGATTTTCGAAGAGAAAATGATGGCGCGCTCCCGCAAGCTCATCGCCGTGAGTGATTTCACCCGCAGAGAACTCAAAAAATACTACAAGATTAAGGAGGATAAGATTCGGGTTATCCACAACGGGGTGGACATCCACAAGTTCCAGCCTGCAGTTGACAAGCGCAAGGTGAAAGAGGAGTTGGGCTTTAACCCTGACGACATCGCTATACTGTCGGTGGGCAGGTTGTATGCGCGTAAAGGCTTGTTCACGCTAATCGAGAGCATGCCTGCCGTGGTTAAGCGGTTCAGGAACGTCAAGTTTATCATTTCTGGGAAAGGGCAGAGCGATGAGATGAAGAAGCTGGTGGCGCACGCCGAGATGCTCGGAGTGAAAGACAACATCGTCTTCACAGGCTACTTCCCCGATAAGAAGCTGCCCAAGCTCTACCAAGCAGCGGATGTTTTTGCCTTCTCCACGTTCTATGAGCATCACCCGTTCGCGGTGTTGGAGGCGCTGTCAACTGGGTTGCCCGTAGTGACCACCAAGGTGGGCGGCATACCTGAGACCATAACTGACGGCAAAAACGGTTTCCTCTGCGAGCCCTTTAACGCCAAAGAGTTCTCTGACCGCATCCTGTACTTCTTGGAGCACCCATCTGAGGCTTCGGAGATGGCGCATCTTGCCCGAAAAACCATCGAGGAACGCTTCGACTGGCGGCTGCTGGTTAAGAAGGC
>CAYGJP010000176.1:0-4618 GCA_964350175.1 uncultured Candidatus Bathyarchaeia archaeon | reverse complement strand
GGCGTACAGCCACTGGTTGAGCATTCCTGTTGAATAGGCTTGGTAAGAAACGATTATCCAGGGTGCAATGACGATTATCCCCGTTAGAATGAGAAGGGGCAACCTTGAGAGTTTCTCTTTTATGTATCCTCGGCACAAAACAAAAACGCTAGTAACCATGGCGATGAGCGCAATTATGGTTTGGTACTTTGTGAGAAAACCCAAACCTAACGTCACCCCGCAGAGCACGAGGTACTTGTTCTCATTTTTACGCAGCCAAATTAAAAACAGCAACATCGAAGACAAAAAGAAGAAAACCAGCATAGTCTCCAACATTGTTAATCTTGCAAGCCAAACAAAACCCGGCATAGTGCCAAGTATGATGCTTGCGATTAACGCCGTTTTTGCGCCATACAGTTTATTCGCAAACTCAAAGGTAACCCAAACTGAAAGAAGGGCAAACGTTGTACCCATTAATCGCCCCGAGAAGACGCTGACGCCTGTAACTGTGAAATAACCTGCAATGGTTAAGTCTGCAAAGGGCGGATAAAACATGTTGGACTCGACGTATCTCTCGAAGTGCCCGCGAAGCAAAAGTAACCCGCCATTAAGGTTGTTAGTTTCATCCCATTGAAGCGGCATGTGCGCCAAATCCAGCAGCAACATAAACGCGTAGACTCCGATGAAAGCTAACAGTAAGAGTCGCCACTTGCCAAACCCCTTTCTGAGCTTTGATGAAAGAGACTGTTGATGCATTCTTCTTTTCGCCTCCAGTTTGGTTTGTGACGATTATTCTGTGCTCTCACATGATTGTGGGCGAAAATGAGGTGTCTTGCTTACTGGTGTTTCATGTGTTCTGCTCTTAAAATTTTCGGTAAAACACTAATTATGGGTGATTAAAATTTTTTGTGCAACAATTAACGCCAGTTTTAGTTAAATAAATTACGCGCTATGTTTTGAGTTCACGTCGGCGTTGAATGGACTTATGTACGAGTTCTCTTTTCTTAACACATTCAACAATTGTGCTTGTGTATTCGGGGCTTCTTCATGAAGCGCTTCTAGGAAATCTGGCGGACAGTTTTTATACGCGGCAGACCATGAAAGAGAAAAAGGAAGAGATTCCCAGTGACAATCACGGTGGACGACGCGGGCAGCGGAGACCTGCTTTTCGGCGTAGTCATAGGCGCTTACCGCGACGAAACCCAAGAATTCAAGTACGACCTCGTAGACGTAAAATTCTTCCAGCCAGAACTTTTCAAGAAAAAAGAGTACTTGAGTCAGACCTCAAAAATTGTATCTCAATTGCTAAGCAAGTTAGAACTTAAGCCCGAAGAGGAAGTTCACATTTGCCAAGGCTACATTTTCGACCAAGCCGTTGAGGAGTTGCGCAAGGTATACGGCGAGAACCGCGTCCGCCGAATCAAAGTGGTCGGTGAACCCCAAAGACTAGTTGAAATCGCCTATCTTGACGAAATCAGGAACCTCGGTTATGAACCCTTACCTGAACGGGATGAGAAGCGGGCGAAAAACTTTTTCCACATGATGCGTTGGCTAAAAGAAAAACCCCGCATGCTTCAGTACGCCAAGACTGGTTGGCCACGATTAGCGCGTTACCGTATGTTTAATCCTGACCAGAAACCCAGTAAAAAAATTAAGTTCACGGTGGTTTGCGCGGACTGCGGAAACGAATGTTCTGTTCCATTTAAACCTGCCAAGGACCGTCCTGTTTATTGTCGTGATTGCTGGGCAAAACGGAAACCTGCACGGTAAAACGCTTTTTCATGAGGTTTTTCTCTCCAAACTTTTAGGCTTAACAAAAAGAAGGGACGATTCACGCGTTAAGTTTGCCCTTCAGGTTTAATCTAAATAAAGAAAGGGGTAGGGGCTTAAGAGAGTCAGTCTTCTCGCCATTTGAACAGTTTTGCTGCAGCTACAAAGAAGATGACCGTGATTACTGCAATCACTGCGATGTCGATGAGTGCCTGTGTATAGTTGCCGTAAACCATGACTGCGTTTAAGCCCTCAATTATGTAGAACAACGGTAGTCCATGTGCGATGGTTTGCAGGTACTGTGGCATGATGCTGAGGGGAAAGAATGTGCCTGCAAGGAACATCATTGGGAAGGTTATGACGTTTCCAATGACGCCTGCGGTTTCAGGGTTTTTAGCTAACGTTCCCACAAGCATGCCTAATGAAGCGAAAAGCATTGGTCCTAGAATTAGGAAGGGTATGAGCCACACTGTTAAGGTAATGTTTGCGCCAAAACCGAAAACGCCCACAACAACCATGAGCAAGAAGCTAACGCCTGATAGGCAGATGTAGAAGAGCACTTTGGAGGCTAACCACTCCATCTTAGTCAGCGGCGTTAGAGATAGCTGCTTGAACAGTTTAATTTTCTTATACTGCGAGGAGATTTCGACAAGCGAGAACATAGGGTTCACAAGTATGGAAAAGCCAATGAGCCCCGGAATCAGAAAGTCCACGTACTTGAAAGAATCAGACGTTACCGTGGCTGAGGTTACTCCGATGACTTCTATGGGGTTAGGGTCGTAATATCTCAGGTTGAAGTAGTTTATCAGCCCTCTGACGGTTCCGCTGACGATGGCGCTGGAGCTTTGGGCAGGATTGCTATAGACTGTCACGTTAACAGGGTTACCCCTGAGGTAGTTCACCGAGAAATCCGCAGGGATAATTACTCCGTCCGATGATGAATGGTCTGCGAGGTACTTTGTGAAGTTTTCTGAAACATCTACCAACTGCACGTTAACAGTGCCAGTCTGGTTTAGAGCGTCTATGAACGGCGTAGCCATATCTGCGAACGGTTGCGGAATCGGCCCAGTGTCTTGATTTTGCACGTAAACCGTGATGGTTCCCGAATTGCCTCCTGAGAAAATCGCGCCGAAAAGCGCTATCAGGATAACTGGGAAAACTAGACCAAAGAATAATCCAATTTTGTTTCTTAGGTATCCGCGTCCGAACACTTTAAGGTCGGATAGGATTCGTTTTGTACTTGCCATTTTTCTTAGCGCCTCCGCTGATTACTGGGAACGTTCGTTTTGTTGTCTGTTTTGATTTCGCCATGCTCATCCATGGTTCCGCTCACCAATTTAACAAACACATCCTCTAAACTGTCACGGCGCGTCTGAATCTCGCCCCAATCCATTCCTGACTGCTCCACAGCCGCCAACGCTGCCAACGCATCAATTTTCTTGGTAAGTGCGATGCTGATCAGGTCTTTGCCGTCGTGCTCAACTTTCAAATCCGTGTTTGCTTTAACATAGGCAGCTAGTTTTTCGGTTCCGTGGATCTGCAGTTTTTCTCCTGAACCGTGCTCCGTTATGATTTCATCTGAGGTTCCCATTGCCACGATGCGCCCGTGATCCATTATGGCGACTCTGTCAGAGAGCTGCTGTGCCTCATCGAGGTAATGGGTTGTTAAAATTATGGTTTTACCTTTGGTCTTTAGTTCTCGTATGACTTCCCAGACTGCCCTTCTAGCATTAGGGTCAAGCCCCGTGGTTGGTTCATCAAGGAAAAAGAGTTCAGGAGAGTTCACAAGGGAAAGGGCGAGCCCAGTTTTCTGTTTCTGTCCTCCCGAAAGGTTCTCAAAGAGGACGTTTGCTGAATCCTCCAGCAGGACTTCTTTGAGAATCACATCTGGGTCGACTGTGGCATTGAAAAGGTCTGCGTAGTATTTCACAGCTTCTCTTGGGGTGGTTTTTTCGAAGAAGGTGAATCCTTGCGGTATAACCCCGATTCTCCTGTGAAGCTTGTTTCCTTCTTGCCAGGGGTCAAAACCCAGAACCTTCACAGTGCCTCCGTCTTTTCTTCGTAAGCCTTCCAGAATCTCTATGGTGGTTGTTTTTCCTGCACCGTTTGGTCCAAGGAGCCCGAAGACTTCGCCTTGGTTAACCGTGAATGAGATATCATCTACGGCTTTTAGGTTGCCGTAATTCTTTTTTAGCGAATTAACCTCAACAGGTATCACTTGCTACACATTCTCCTTTTAAGGGTCATTTTTGATTGGCACAGCTGCGTAAAACCGTGCCTATTCTTCTTGGGTGAACTAAGGAGTTGGAGATATATTTTTCGGAAACCAAAACCGAGTACGCTAAACGTTTATGCAGGTTTGGACATGTTCCTTGCTGATGTAAAGGTAAAAACTTTGAACTTTACATGATTTTTGTGCGGTGGCTTACCGCAAAATTGAAAAACTCCCCCACCCATAAAAACAGCAACATACACAGCCCAAGGGGAAACAGAATATGAAACTCAACAAAGTCGATGACCTCGTCATAGGCGCGTTAAAACCTGTAGCCGCAGGACTAACCCTGCAAGAAATCGCAGACCAAACAGGACAACCGACAAAAAAGGTCTTCAAGTCTTTGAAGAAACTTTTCGAACACGAGATGATTAACTCCCAAGCCCGCAAGTACAAGCTTTTGACAGATAAACCGCCCGTAAAAGCAAAAGATAAGGAAGCACCCTCAGAGGAAGAATAAACAGCAACCTTTTCTTTACCTGATTTCTCACGGTAAAACAAGTTTCCCTTCTTAATTTGGATAAATAATTTTTAGAAGACAGAAATGGAGCCTCGAGCGGGCTAACCCAGTCCGAGAGCAGAGCTTTTCCTCCTTTT
>CAYGJP010000175.1:0-4620 GCA_964350175.1 uncultured Candidatus Bathyarchaeia archaeon | reverse complement strand
CCTTATCGGAATAAGCGCGCTATACCTCCTTTATGGGTACAGAGACCCCAGCCTGATGATTGGATACGGGTTTGGAGCGAGTCTTGCGGCTTTATTCGCGCAATTAGGTGGCGGAATTTTTACAAAATCTGCAGATATCGGCGCTGATTTGGTTGGTAAGATCGAGGAGAATATTCCTGAGGATGATTCTAGAAACCCTGCTGTAATCGCTGACCTAGTGGGCGATAATGTTGGAGACTGCGCAGGAAGAGGCTCAGACATGTTTGAGTCGATAAGCGATGATTACGTTACTGCCATGATTGTTGGGTTTAGCCTATTTCTTGGTGCGGCAAGAACGAACGCAATAATGTTTCCTCTTGCTTTGGGTATTGTGGGGGTTATAGCCACAGTATTTGGAGTATCTGTCGTTAGAGGATGGAAGTACGTTAGACCCATTACTTCTTTTAACATCGGGCTGTTTGTTACAGTAGCGATTGCCATTGTGGGGGCCTATTTTGCCTCTGTCTGGTTGCTAAATGACATTCGTATCTTCTTTTGCGCGCTAAGCGGCATACTCGCTAGCATCGCTACGGGACTTGTTGTTCAATATTACACTGGGCCTTCTGGAAAAGCGGTCAGAGAGATGGAGGAAGCCTCAAAACGCGGAGTTGCTATGAATATCATAACAGGAATTTCCTACGGACTACAGAGTCCATTTTTACCTTTTCTTTCTATGATTGGAGCAATGATATTCTCTTACATCATAACGAATGGTTCCATTTACGGTGTTGTCGCAGCGAATTTGGGCACGGATTTAGCTATTGGGATAATTATGGCTGGTGATGCGTTTGGGCCGATCAGTGATAATGCTCAGGGAATAGCACAAATGGCTGGAATCAGTACAAGAACCACTGGAACTCTAGAAAAACTTGATGCCGCTGGCAACACGACAAAGGCGTATGCAAAGGCTTTCGCTACAGGATCTGGAACGGTATCGACTGTTGTGCTGTTTGCAACTTACGCCCATGTGGTAGGACTCTGGTCAATGGTGTTGAGTCAGGGCTTTGTTTTTGGGATCTTGATTGGCGCAGTAGTTCCGTTTCTCTTTTCTTCGTTTGCGATTGGGGCGACGGCGAAGGGAGCTTTTGAAATGGTTAACGAAGTCAGAAGGCAGTTCAAAGCCAATCCGGGTATTCTAGATGGTAAAGTTAAACCCGATTATGACAAGTGCATTGATATAAGCACAAAGAATGCATTGAAGAAAATGATTTTGCCTACCTTCTTGACACTGGCTTCTCCTATACTGATGGGGTTGATACTTGGACCTGCTGCGTTGGGGGGTATGCTATTGGGTGGAACATGCACGGCGGCGCTTTTAGCGTCGTTTTTCACTTTTGGAGGCGGGCTATGGGATAATACAAAGAAGAATATTGAAGCGAAGGGTTTCTGGCTGAAGGGAACTCCAACCTACACTGCGGCGGTGGTTGGTGACACTGTGGGGGATCCATTGAAAGATGTGGCGGGTCCATCTCTAAACATCTTTATGAAACTTACAAATATGACTGCGTTGCTGATGGCTCCTTTGTTGCTTTCAATTACTCCTCTCATAACGTTGGTTTAGAAGTACCATAGCAAGTTTCAAGATAACCCACTTCGGACATTAAAAAAGGCGTTGTGCGGGTGCCCTCTCCACTCGGTGTAGGGTTCAAATCCATCCGACTTGCGTCCAGTACAATCGAGGGGCTTAACCGTTTTAGCCTGGAACGTGCGAGACTGGTGTAGCCAGTTTCACCTTAATTTGCTAAATGCTCCAAAATTTAGAGAAAAATTTGGTCAGTATCGACTGTGGACAAAAAGTGCATTCTGTGAAAACACCGCCGTTTCTTTGAAGCGTTTTTATTAATTGTTTTATGGTGATTGAATAATAGTCTATGGCGAAATTATGTTTTGCTGCTGTTGATTAAACTCTAACTTGTTTTCTCAGATAAGTCTTAAAAGCTTAGCAAGAGTATATCAGAGTGGAGGATTGACTTACGCCCTCAATTAAACCTCCAGATTATAATAAAAAGAAAAAAGCCGCTAAGAAAAAATAAGTAATCAAGCCCTTCAAATGGATAGAATAGCTATTATCCAAAGTAGAGAAGGTGTGTTGATTCATGACTAACGGAAAAAAAGAGAAAAAGAAAGCAATCAAGCCTCCAGATGGATAGAATACTGATTCCATCGGCAGAAGTTGCTTTCTCAAGCAGTGTGAAAAAACTTGGCTAAGACGACTGATGATGTTGCATATTGGAAAAACCAATTTCAGTTGTTACAAGACGCACTAGAAAGCGCCAATGAAAACGGGCTTCTGAAAGAGGATGAGCCTTCCTATCAAGCAATAATGGATAACATCATAGGCGGTTTCGAAGATCTATCTCAAGAAACACCCAAAGAGGTTGACGCTCGAAAAAAATTCGGGCTGGCTTGTCATAAGTTTAATATGTGCGTCAATTCAGAGACCTTTTGGTGGCGATTTAGATATTGTTTTGGAGGACCAGCAATGCTTTATCTCCTCTCGATATTTGTTACGATTTTGTTGGTATGGCTTTTCTTTTCATCAAGTTTATCGGATTCCACTTTTCTATTGGTGCCAAGTTGGGCTTTCCTATGGGGCGCGATGGGTGGTATTTTTAATGGGTTCTGGTGGCTTTGGCAACACGCATGGCGCAGAGAATTTAGGAAGGTTTGGTACGTGTGGTATGTAATTCTTCCTGTAATGGGCGCTATGCTAGGTGCTTTAGCTTACCTTGTTTTTGTTTCAGGTTTCATTACGGTAACTGGAGAGACACAGATAAAATCACAGGTTTTCGTTATGTTCCTTTCAGCGTTGGCAGGGTTCAGTGCTAGATGGGCTGTTGAAATGCTGAACAAGGTTACAAAGTTAATACAGATAAAAGGAGAATAGCTGAACTGCAAACGTTAGAATTCTTTTTAAGAATTATGTCAAATTCCCAAAAATTATTTCGTAAGATGGTTCTTTACTCTTTTTCCTTTATCCCTCAGAAGCTTCAGGATTCTAAAGTATAAACATCCTGATTGAGCCTACCTCTAAATCTACGGTTATCGAATGCACATTCAGAACATCTGGCTTGACGGGCAGAAAGTCGCCTGTCCGCCACAACGTCTTATTTTCTGTTGGCAGATATTTTTGTGTAATTTGCTTATTTGAGAGTTGGGTTATTACCTGTTTTAGGGGGCGTTTATTGCTTCTGTTTTTTTGGGTATTTCCAATAAAAAGCACACGCCCTTCTCGGGTTCGCCTTCCTCGCTGATTGCCCACCCATACATGTCGCAGATTTTTTTAATAAGGTATAAGCCGTATCTCGTGCTTTTTTGGAAAAGTTTTTCTTTGTTTTCTTTGCTGATGCCTACTCCGTTATCCTCGTAGACCAGTGTTAGTTTGTCAGGTTCCTCCTTGAAGTATACCTGTATAGCGGTGACTTTTTTGCCATGCTTCAGCGAGTTGTCAATTAAATTGTAGAAAATCTTCTGCAACAACGAATCCGCCAAAACTTCAAGCCCCTGAAGTTCATTCACAACTTTGTCTTTGCATTCTTGTGAAAAAAGTGCACACGCTTCGTTGAGGCATTCTTCAGCTTTCACAATTCTTAACTGTTCCATTCCAATCTTTTGATAGTTGCTGCTAAAATCTAAAATCTGCACAATTTGTTCAGCGAAAAGATTTAATTTTTCAACGGAACCAGATACTTCTGCGTTTTTTCCCAGTTTCTTTTCAAGCAAGTAAGTTAGTCCCACAATGCCTGAAAGTTTGTTGCGCACATCATGCCGAGTTAAACTGCCCACGACGCTTATTTTTTCGTTTAGCACTTGGGTTTCAAGCAAAGCGTAATTCAGCGAGTTTCTCGCCTGGATAATGTCAGATATGTCTTTGTAGACGATAATGAAGCCTGCAAACTTGTTTTGCTCAATTAAGGGTTCTATAGAGATCGCTACGTGAACTTCCGAGCCGTCTTTGCGCTTCCGAACCGTTTCAACCTTAACTACGCTTTCTTTAGCATTTTCAAGTAGTTCTCGTGATTCCTGTTTTAAACTGTTAGGCACAATTAAGTCAGGCAAAAACGCATCGACTAATTCTTCATACGGGAAACCAAACAACTTGGTAAATGTAGGGTTAACCTCCTTAACATGCATGGCCTTATCGACTAGAACTATGGCTTCAGGATTCTTCGCGAACAAAAGCTCAAACTTCCGTTTACTCTCCCGAAGAAGCTCCTCTTGCTTCTTGCGTTCAGTAATGGGAATGGCTAGTTCCATTGCGGCAATTATCTTTCCTTTGCTATCCTTAATCGGGTTCACGATTAATTCAACGCAAAAATATTCGCCTTTAGGCCCTATATTGCAATACTCATGGACGTCAGAAGTTGCTCTTTCTTCAAAGATTTTTTTCACACCACAGTTAGGACAGACCTGATCTAGTTTGTTGTAGGTAGAATAGCAGGTTTTGCCTTCAGCAGCACCAGCGGCCTTCAACACTCGGTTTGCCCAAACTATGCGGTAATCTTTGTCTATGATGGTTAGGCCAGCGCCTACGTTCTCCACAACATTTTCCAGAATTTCATGTTTCTGCTTCAGCTCTTC
>CAYGJP010000174.1:0-4655 GCA_964350175.1 uncultured Candidatus Bathyarchaeia archaeon | reverse complement strand
ATGTTTTTGACCACTTTTCCGTAATTGACATTCAAAAGGGTTTTCGCCTTTTTAACCACAAAGCAACTGCAGCGGGCACTCTGCGCCATGAAAAAAAGCATTAACCACAGAAAGAGGCAAACAGCAAAAAATAGCTTTATGAGGCTTAGAATCGGGCAGTTTTATCAAAAAACTGAGCGGGCATTTTGCGGTCTGCCAAAAAAATAACAAAAAATGGAAGTGAGGTTAAGGTTTTGGCTTAGGCTTTTTCTTGAGCAAGAAGGCAACTACCACTATGACTGCAATTACTACGGCAGTTGCCGCTAGGGCAGTAACCAATGTTGACGAAGATTCCTGCTGAGGCTCCGGCGAAGGGGTTGCCTGTCCAGAAGTTAAAGGCGACTGGATGGGAGAAGTAGTTGGCGACAGGGACACGGAAGGAGTAGGCGTCGCTGTTGAAGCTTCGGGTTCTCTGCTTTGAATCAGCAAAGAGTACCCTGCAATTTGATTTGACATCGCGGATGTAACATCAAGCGGCGTCACAGCGAACTGAAGAGACTCACCAGGGGCGGTATAGTTAACCAAATAGTTAGTGTATCCAGTTGCAATTGTTGCTCCGGCAGCGTTGTAGAATGTACCAACCACCCAAACTTTTCCAGATTGCTGCGTACCCACGTTTTGCAAGTACCCCACAACTGTGTAGACGCCGCTGGCGTCAACGTAGGAGGTGTTGGCTACAACTGCTAAACCGTCATATTGACGCACAGAAGTCTCATTTGCTCTAATTACTCTTAACTCCACACGGTCCAAGAGGGGTAACCACGTGAGGTTACCTGAGATTGTGCTTTGAGCGCTGAAGTCAATGTAGAAGGGTGCTTTCTGCTGTGGGAGGAGGTTTTCAGCGTATGCCGATGTGTAAGCACCTGCCTGAATTTCTCCATCGGTTGTGTACGCGATGCCTTGTAGAGCCACGAAGTCTATTACGCTTGAACCCGTGTTCTGTATTTCCCCAACAACTATCAGGTCACCTCTGTAGTAGCTGGTGCTTGGCGCGGTGTACCACGTGTAGTTTAAAATCGTTATGTCCGATGATTCCGCATTAACATTTGGGACGGCTAATACACATAAACCTGTTATACTCAACATTATGATGAATACAGCTATAATTTTGTTCATGACTTCCACACTCTTCGGTATTTCAGAGTCTTTGAAGTTGATTTGATTATTAAAGTTTTTCAGAATTACACCCAAATCTTGCCCAAATCTAAGTTGAAGCTTACCTGAATTCGAAGTTACATGCACCATGTTTTGACTAAAAGCGGTTTGAGGCTAATTTTTGAAAACCCTTATAAGCTCAGACTTTTTCGTGCTTACATTTGTTGTTTGTGAGGGCGTAGAATGCAGTTTGAGTTAATTTCACCGTTTCAGACTTCTCCAGGACAGGAAGAGGCAGTAGACAAGTTAGTAGCTAACTATTCGAGAAAAGATAAGCAAACGCTCCTTGGGATTACGGGAAGCGGAAAAACTTTTGTTATGGCAAACCTGATTAACAGACTCCAAAAACCCACGCTCATCATTGCTCACAACAAAACTTTGGCGGCTCAACTTTACGCAGAACTAAAAGAGTTTTTCCCTCATAACCGCGTTGAATTCTTCATTTCCTTCTACGATTACTACCAACCTGAATCCTACTTGCCAACAACGGACACTTACATCGAAAAAGACTCCCACGTTAACGCGGAAATAGAAAAGATGCGCATGCACGCGGTCTCCAGCATCGTGAGCCGAAACGACACCATCATAGTCGCCAGCATAAGCTGCATCTACAGCCTTGGCAACCCTGATGACTTCAAAAGCATGGCGGTTGAGTTGCAAGTTGGAAAACAAATCGCCAGACAGGAGTTAATCCTCGCTTTGGTTGATATGCAGTATGAGCGAAACGACATGTTTCTGGAACCCGGCAGGTTCCGTGTCCGCGGAGACACAATTGATGTGGTGCCTGCCTACGAGAAAGATATTTTGCGTGTTGAGCTGCAAGGAAACAAAATCAAGAAAATCAAAGAAGTCAACGCCCTCACGGGTGATTTGAAAGGTGCACTTGACAAAATTACGCTTTACCCTGCAAGGCAATATGTTGTGCCCCAAGAGAAGCATGAGCAGGCACTTGAGCAAATAAGACAAGAGCTAGAGGAACAACTACCAAGGTTGCCTCCGCTTGAAGCCCAACGGCTTAAACAGCGCACAAACTATGATTTGGAAATGATTAAGGAAGTGGGTTTCTGTTCAGGAATGGAGAATTACAGCAGGCACTTTGACGGACGCATCTCGGGCGAGCCCCCGTTCACGTTGATGGATTACTTCCCCAAAGATTACCTGCTAATTATTGACGAGAGCCACCAAACCATTCCCCAGTCACGCGCCATGTACAACGGCGACTACGCACGCAAAAAGAACCTTGTCGACTTCGGCTTCAGGCTTCCCAGCGCAATCGACAACAGACCCCTCAAGTTTGAAGAGTTCGAGAAAAAAATGGGCAAAACCCTCTTCGTCTCCGCAACCCCTGCCGAATACGAACTGGAAAAAAGCGGACCACCAGCAGAATTAATCACCAGACCCACTGGGCTTCTAGACCCAGAAGTTGAACTCCACCCCATCGAAGGGCAAATGCAACACCTCATGAGCCAAGCCAAGAAAACCATCGAGCGAGGCAACCGCGTGTTGGTCACAACTCTAACCAAGCGTATGGCGGAGGACTTGACGAACTACTTAGTTAAGGAAGGCTTCCGCGTCAGGTACATGCACTCTGAAGTGGACAGCCTTGACCGCATAGAACTGGTGCGTCAACTACGAATCGGAGAATTTGACATCCTCGTTGGAATCAACCTGCTTCGGGAGGGCTTGGATATCCCTGAGGTTGCCACCATTTTCATATTAGACGCAGACAAAGAAGGTTTTCTACGTGACGAGCGCAGCTTAATCCAAACAATCGGACGTGCTGCTCGTAACGTGAATGGCAGGGTCATACTTTATGCGGATGTGAAAACGCAGTCGATTAAGCGAGCCATGGAAATCACCAAGTACCGTCGAGGGTTCCAGACGCGCTTCAACCGTCAGCACGGCATCACACCCAAAACTATCATAAAGGGCGTTTCTCAGAAAGAAGGCACCATCAAAGGCATCAAACACTTAGCAAAATCAGACATCCAACGACGAATGATTGAACTGGATGCTCAGATGAGGGAAGCAGCGCTAAAACTTGACTTTGAGAAAGCAATTGAACTCAGAGACGCCATCACCGAACTAACACGCGCCATGGCGCAGAAGGAAAAAAGTGAGCGTTGAACATAGAAATTACATTTTCAGAGCAAAAAGGTAGAAAAGCCTAAGCTGAAACAGGTACAATTCGCGCGTTAAGCAAAAATAAGGTTGCAGTAATGAGAGATACGATTTCTGTTAAGGGTGCCCGCGAGCACAACCTCAAAAACATCGATGTAGAGTTACCAAGAAACAAGTTAATTGTGATTACAGGTCTTTCTGGTTCAGGAAAATCCACGCTTGCTTTTGATACGATTTACGCCGAAGGACAAAGAAGATACGTGGAGAGCCTCAGCGCGTACGCTAGGCAGTTTCTAGGGCTAATGGATAAACCCGATGTAGATTCGATTGATGGTTTGTCTCCAGCCATTTCCATAGAGCAAAAAAGCACCAGCAAGAACCCGCGCTCAACCGTGGGCACCGTCACCGAAATCTACGACTACCTCCGATTGCTCTACGCACGCATAGGCACACACCACTGCCCAAAATGCGGCAGCTCCATCCGCCCCCAAAGCCCCGAAAACATCACCAGCCTAATCATGTCCGAGAAAGGCAAAACACTGGTTTTCCTTGCGCCCATAATCAGGGGAATGAAAGGCACCCACGAGCAGGTTTTTGATGACTTGAAGAAGCAGGGTTTCACCAAAATCAGGGCGGACCAGAAAATCTACGACTCCGACTCCATCAAAGACGAAGTCAAACTTGTCCGCTACGAGAAGCACTGGATAGAAGCCGTCATAGACACCGTGAAAATCGACGATGAGGAGCGCTCCAGAATCGCCGAAGCAGTGGAACAGGCGCTGCTTACGGGAAAAGGAACCATGATAGTCATAGACGCAGACAGCACAGATGCTGACAGAAAGAGGGAACTGGAAAGGTTCGAGGGCGAAACAATGTTCAGCACTTTTGGCGCTTGCCCCAACCACCCTGAAATCGTTTTTGAAAGCTTAGAGCCCCGCATGTTCTCGTTTAACTCGCCTTTCGGCGCATGCCCAACCTGTCACGGACTGGGCGAAATCACCGAAGTCTCCGCGGACTTAGTCATCCCAGATAAGTCCAAATCCATAATGGAGGGGGCATTAGTGATTTATGGTAAAATGGACCTGAGTTGGCGGGCACAGCAGCTTGCCATGGTCGGCAAAAAACACGGCTTCGACGTTTTTACGCCCGTTAAAGACTTCACCGAAAAACAGCTCCACATTCTCTTACATGGAGACAGGGAGCCCATTAATGGTAACTGGTCGAACGGCGCGAGTATGTGGATGCAAAACGGCTGGGAAGGCATAATACCGCAGACCATGAGGCTCTACAGGCAGACAGAGAGCGAGTGGCGAAAAGAGGACATAGAGAAATTCATGAAA
>CAYGJP010000173.1:0-4687 GCA_964350175.1 uncultured Candidatus Bathyarchaeia archaeon | reverse complement strand
ATGACTTTTTTACCTTTCCGCTTAGCATAGAACAACTCCATGCAGGCGCCAGCCGAAAGCCTAGGCAAATAAACAATCATCACGTCACATCTTTCAGCGTCCTCAAGGTCCCGCTGAACAAAATCAGGCACAGGCACCTTGCTCCACCAGCAAGGCTCATCTTTTCGGTAAATCACTTTCTCGCGGAGCCACGGGTCAATAACCTCAAAACCTAAACGTGTGCAGATTTCCGTTATTACCTGCCTGTAGCCTTGCTCGTTTTCCATGCCCTGTATGGGTCCCGAAATGAACGCTTTCTTTTTCATGCTAACCAATCAGCGTAGGAGCGCTTTAGATTTATTTGTTTCTTTTTCACTGCTGCTCAAAAAGCTCAAGCATCTTCGCAGTGCTGTTCGTAGGCGGCATACACGTCTGGTCGCGGCACACATACGCGGTAGCTTTTCCGTCAAGTTTCTCGTAGCCCACACCCGCTTTGGCGGGTTGTTTAAGGGAAACCACCATGTTAGGCACATAACTCCTTCTTAACGCCGACAGCATCTCCAATGTGTCCTTCTCATGCAAATCGCCGACTAACACGACGTTGTATGCGGGTCCCACAGCGAAGTCCAATCCAGCAAGCATGAACGTGTACGCCTGCGGCGCGCCAGCTACTTCTTCAGAGAACACCCTGAGGATTTTGCTCGCCATCTCCTCGTAAGCCGTGTCGCCTGTCAAGCGAGCGAGCCGCAGAAGATTCAGCAGTGCCACAGAGTTGCCTGACGGTGAAGCGCCATCGTACACTTGCTTCATCCTTGGCATCGTGTTTTCAGCATTTTTTGTTGTGAAGTAGAACCCGCCGTCTTTTGCGTCCCAAAACCGAGTGCTCATTATCTTGGTTAAATCGGACGCGGTTTGCAAGTACTTCTCCTCAAACGTCGCCTCATAAAGCTCGATTAATCCAAACGTGAAGAACGCGTAGTCATCCAAGAAGCCCTCCACGGCTCTTTCCCCTCCCGCAAAACGGTGATACAGTGTTCCGTCCTCGTTTCTCATGTGTTCAAAGATGAAGTCAGCCGCTTTAACCGCCGCCTGCAAATACTTCTGTTCCCCGAAAACTGTGCTGGCTTTAGCTAACGCGGCAATCATTAAACCGTTCCAGTCAACCAACACCTTGTCATCTCTCAATGGACGCGCACGAGTTTTTCTTGCTTCAAACAGGGTGTTTCGAATCTTTCCTAGTCTTGGGATGAGTTCGTCAAGGGTTAAGCCTGCCTCTGACGCGATGCAGTCTAAAGGCTTGGGAAAATGCAGTATGTTTTGCCCGTTTCGCCTCCCAACAGACGCGTCAAAATAGTTGCCCTCAGGCAGAACTCCGAAAAGCCGAACCGCCAAATCCACATCTTCACTCGGCAGGGCTTTGCTGATTTCTTCCATGGTCCACAGGTAGAATTTGCCTTCTTCACCCTCAGAGTCCGCGTCCTCAGCTGAGTAAAACGTGCCCTCAGGCGAAGCCAAATCCCCCAGCACGTACTCCATTGTTTCTTTGGCGGTGAGTTTGAATTTTCCCGCCCCCGTAATTTGGTACACTTCCGTGTAAGCCAACGTCAACAGTGCTTGGTCGTAGAGCATCTTCTCAAAATGCGGCACCAACCACTGCGAATCAGTGCTGTAGCGGTGAAAGCCAAAACCCACTTGGTCAAAGATTCCTCCCAGCCGCATGGCACGCAGCGTTTTCTCCGCCATATCCAACGCGTTTTTCTCTCCTGCTCGTTTCCAGTAGCGAAGCAGAAACAGTATCGTGTGGGGTCTGGGAAATTTGGGTGCAGTACCAAAACCCCCGCTTTCCACATCAAAATCCGCGACCAACTTCTCATAAGCATCATCTAAAACATCCTTGCCTATCTCGTTTTCAGAGGTCCTTTTCTCTAACGCCTCTATGCGACTTTTGATGTCTGCGCCAACCATTTCCAATTCAGCTTTGCGCATCTCCCAAATTTCCATCACCTGCGGAACCAACTCCAACAGTCCATTTATGCCGCCTCTGCTGCTTTTGGGTAAGTAGCTGGCGGAAAAAAACGGACTCTTACGCGGCGTCATCATAACATTCAAGGGCCAGCCGCAGCTTCGCCCCATAGCTTGACACACCGCCATATAGAGGGCGTCTAGGTCGGGGCGTTCTTCACGGTCAACTTTGATGCACACAAACGCCTTGTTCAGAAGCGCAGCTACCTCTTGGTCGTCGAAGCATTCTTTTTCCATGACGTGGCACCAGTGGCAAGACGAGTAGCCTATGCTCAGGAAAACTGGTTTGTTTTCGGCTTTGGCTTTGTCGAATGCTTCTTGGCTCCACGGATACCAATCAACTGGGTTATAGGCGTGTTGGAGAAGGTACGGGCTTTTCTCGTTTATGAGCCTGTTGGGTTTTTTCTCTTTGCTGGGTTCGGTTTGCATGAAAACTCTCCCTTTTACAAGTGAATCTGGGAAATTTGACGGTTCCACGAGACCACTGCACAGGATTGCCTGCTCTTTTTCCTAGAGAACCGCCTGTTCACTTCTGGGCGAACGTGTTTTATTAACTGTTCGCATGAGGCCTCAATACTTGAGGGTCAAGTATAGTAGCACTGACAACGCTGCCAGCTCAAACAGGTCAGGCAAAAACGCGAATGGCCCTAGACCAAATAGTCCAAAGCCGAATACACCAATCACAAAGGGGCTCCACGTTATGTCTTTGATTAGGAAGAATGTTGCAAAGATTAACAGTCCAATTGTGAATTGTGACCGCGTTTTAACGTATATGCTGGCGTAAGTGGTTATAAGAGCAATTAGGAGGGCTATGTTTATGGTGGAAAACACTGTTCTTGCCACGTAAAATAGCTCTATGTCAGCGGGGTTAATTGGCCGAATTTGTATGGTCCTGAATGGGAAAGGCGGGGAAACCCTAACACCTGTCATTGGTTGGTTAATGGTGTATGTTGCCCAAAACGCTGCTAGAGCAGCTATTGATAAAACCGCTGCTACCACTATGAATAGCCAGATTTTCATGTTCCTGTTCATACGTTTTTCCACTCTGTTTTCCTTCCTTTTCTACTTTTTCCAGATTTTATTCAGAATCTCCTCAAACATACCATAGTTCTCTTCCAGAGTCTGCGACAGAAAATATGTTGCCCCATAATTGTCTCCGACCTTTGTGACCATTCGGTTTTTCTCCAAAACTTCAAGATGATACCGCACAGTTTTGTAGTCCATCTTAATCGCATTAGTCAACTGGTTTGCGTTTTGCGGAGTCTCATGTATGGACTTAATTATTTGGGCGCGAGTTATGCCGCCTCGTGTACCTGCAATTAACCATCCAAGCAGATACTTTAACGGGCGTGCGCTACCAGACATGCTGTAGTGCTCCAGAGATTCTCATCACCCCTATTCGCATTATAGTAATAAGTTTGTTCCCAAATCTTCCAGTGCCCAAACTTTGAACCTTCCAACTTTCTACTGTGGGAGAAAATTGAGCTTAATTTGTTACAGATTAGGGCGAGATTTGGGTATAATTCTGAAAAAACGTTTTAAACAAATTCCAAGCCTTGAAAGGACGAGAGCAAAAACGCAACAACCTCTCTCGAAGACTCGAACGGTTCAGAGCAGAAGAGATATTCCTCTTTTCTTTTAACTGCTCTGGACCTGACGAGCATTGCGAAAAGAAAAATGCGTTAGGCTGATGAAAAATGGAAAATAACCGTCATACAACATCAAACGGATTAGAACCTTATGAAATTACGTTTAACTTATTTTCAAAAGCAAGGCTGTGGTATGCATGGGCGTTTTAAACCGAGCCTTCCGAAACCTCTCAAGGCGAAAAATTAGAGCCCTGCTGGTCATAATCGCTTTAGGTTTTTCCATGGCTATTCTGATTTCTATCCCTGCAGGCATCACCGCAAATCAGCAATCCAGCGAGGCCCAGATTCAAAGCCTGAGCACAGCAATCACCCAAACAGACGAAGCAGTTAACCAAACACTAACGCAGATAGACTGCAGTTTAACTCCAAGCTTCGAGGGGTTTGGTTTTGCAGGTTCCGCCAACGGCAATTTCACGCCTGGTCAATTCCCTGGCGGTACTGGGGGTAATTTTACGCCCGGACAATTTGGCGGAGGCATGGCGCCTGGTCAGTTTGGTGGGGGTTCATTTGGCAGTGGGGGAACTGTTGCCATGAATGAAACTCTCTACTCCGATATCAGTTCAATTCAAGGGGTTGCAGCGGTTGCTCCCCTTTTGCAGGTGTCTGAAGGACAGAATGTAACAATGGAAAGAAACGGGAGAACTTTCACCCGTATGGTCCCTGATTACATAATTGAAGGCATACCTTTGACTTCTGCTCTTGTCGATAACTATCCTATCCTTCCAACAAATATTACCGCTGGTAGAAATCTGCAAGCAGGCGACAGCGGAGTGGTACTCTTAAGCCAAAACAACACAGCATTTTTCGGGGCGGGTGTCGGCGACACAATCGAAATTTTGGGTCAAACCTTTGAAGTAATTGGTATCCATGGGTCTACAGGCGTTTCGGACACAACGACTCTTTACATGAACCTCACCGACGCCCAGACACTAACTAACAATACAGGTTACATAACAAGCCTCTCAGTATTCGCCGACGACAGCACCGTGGTTTCTGAGGTGGCTACTGCTATAAGTTCTTTACACCCAGAACTTAAC
>CAYGJP010000172.1:2245-4751 GCA_964350175.1 uncultured Candidatus Bathyarchaeia archaeon | reverse complement strand
ATAAAAAACAGGCTTCTCTCAACCACCAACCCCCATTTTTTCTCTCCTGCAATATCTTGAAGCAGTTCACTTCAGAAGTGCCAAAAACTGAAAGGTCTTTCCGTCGGATAACTTCAACTGCAGTTTGACATGCTTGATCAAGTTCTCCGTATTCCTTCTCATGCAATTCCACAAGCCGCGAAAAATCTCTGGGGTTAGGAACTGCAACAGGCTTAAGGCATGTTTCTCCTAAAATTAATAGACTGTATTGAGTATAGTCAACTTGGGAAATATTGTTTAGAGTTTTCAATTTCACTTCACAAACATTCCAAGAAGCCTTAGTAATCCCTGTCTCTTTTCCAGACGTTATAGGGACATTGCCCCCAACAGTAACTACTGCCTTTATAAATGCAGTTTCTACACTCTGGCAAGTCAAAAAACCTACGCTTACTCACAGAGCTTTCACCCATAAATAACAGATGCAGAACTGGATTTCTGCCTTTCTATGTCATCTCAAAGACTCGGAGGGTGAAACCGGCTGCAATTTTTCTAAGATTAACAGACTACCAAGAGACGAAAAAACACTATTCAACAGGATATTCTTGGGGGACAACCAGCAAGGTTTGTGTTGCACGCACGTTGTCGAGTCTCCTTATATTGTAAGTAATGATTTGCTTGAGGTTGTCCATAGTTTCTGTTTTCACCTTTGCAACAATATCATAGACTCCATAAACCATTTCGGCTTCTTCCACCCCCTCAACTGACCTAACATCCTTTAGCACTTCTACCATCGAGGCAGGTTCAGTGGTTATGAAAACAAAGGCTGTTGGCATTCAAGTCACCCCAAAACGATAACTATGTCACTACTGGTATTTTTCTATGCCGCTTGTTAGAAAATTTGACCACGGTTTTTTCCAATTCCTCTTCTTGTTTCACAAACATTCTAAGTAGTCCATATGGTTTTATGTAAACGACTACAGAAAAACCTAAAAAACAACGGCTACAAACCCGAAATCATAGACAAAATAATAGAATACTACACCAAAGACTGAAAAGGATTCTCCACGTTTTGCCATCATGGACAGACTCAGAGAGTTCGAGGCGAAGTTTCAAGAAGCGCTAAAAATATGTCGGTAGGCGCCAAAATGGTTTCTCCGATTACACTCAGGTCCTCTTTTGTAAGAATAATCGATCTGCTTATTTGTGGAATACGAAGCATTTCTGAAGTTACTGCTCTTTGATACTTAACTTCGATTCCCACGAACTCGTCGTTAGTCTTTACGATGTTATCTACTTCCTTTCCTCGAGTATCATAGTAAAACCACAAGAACGTGTTCAGTTCTTTCATTATTGGCGTTTCCTGGTTCATTGCAAGATGAGATGACACCACAGCCTCAACCACTTTACCTACGGTTTCCTCATCTTCAACGCTTTCTTCGATTATCTCGTTTACATCTCTACCACTAAGGTAACTTTGGACCGCATAGTACAGGAAAGGATCTTGGAAGAAAATTTTCTTGTCTCCCTTTAGCTTTGGCTGTTTTCTTGCTACATCAAAACCGTAAATGACACTGATGATGAAAGACTCCGCAAGAGTTTCAAGATAATCAATTGTTGTAACATGTCCTATTCCCATGCCGTTAGCAAGGTTAGAAAAGCTATAACGGCTTCCATATTTCTGAGCAATTTCCCTAAGAATCTGGCGAACAAACGTCTCCTGCCTGCCAAGCTTCGTAAGGTCTCCAATAATGTCTCTCATAATAATCTCCGGCAATCTTGTATCCACCCCAAGACGACCAGTTTTTAGTTTCTGAAATAAAAAATTGCTCACCGCAAACGGATACCCTCCACACCTCAAGTAAAAGCCAAAAAGATACTCCATTTCCTGCTTAAACGGTACCAAAGCGTCAAGCGCCTTGCCAATATCGCTTACAGAGGAACCGACGGTTATACTGTTCTGAATAAGCACATTCTTCAATCTCTTAAGAGCATCTCCAAGTTCACTTTCTTTTGCCATGGCACCGAAAGGCTCGCAAGTTTGCAAAACAAAATCTCTAAAAGAAAACGGCCTCATGTGATACTCGTTTCCCTCAAGCCCCCTTCCGGGAAGCAATTCACCCCTTCTTCTCAGCGCTGAAGCACTCGAACCAGTTGCCACAATCACGGCCTTCCTGGCAATTCCAGAATCCACAAGATACTTCAACTCAAGGTTCCAATCACTCAAAGAAGTTATTTCATCAATGAACATGTAGAGTTCGTTTGCATCCAAATTCCTGTTAACAAAATAAGCTACAGCGTTACGCAACTCCCTTCTTGAAATGAAAAAATCACAAGACACATACAGAATACTGTTAGGATCGACACCCTTCCGAATAAGCTCCCCGATGACCAACTTCAAGTATGTGGTTTTCCCAACCTGCCTAGCGCCACGCAAAATGTAAATATTGCCCCTTTTAAGGTCGATTTGCTTTCTGCAGAAAACGTTTTCCTTTATCACCTGGAGATTTTTGTCAAACTGAGCAAAACC
>CAYGJP010000172.1:0-2235 GCA_964350175.1 uncultured Candidatus Bathyarchaeia archaeon | reverse complement strand
TCGCCATGTTTCCACCAAGGATTTTGAATAACTAACTCGCCAATGCGAACCAACTTGTTACACCATTTTAGATGATGCGCTCTCCAAGATATTAAATTTTTTGGATACTTGAATATCCAAAAAACACCATTTTTAGATAACACACTATCCAAAAAATACAACTTCAACGGCAGCCTTAGTATTCGAGGTGAAAACTCCCAAAAGTTGACTCAACTCCTCCCCTCACTGCTATACCTCAAGATATCCTGCATTATTGATTATCCGCCATTTTCTTGAAACTTCCCCTTTCTTTGAAGCTTTAACATCCAGAGGGTAAACTTTGGAGCCAGCCAAACGCAGCAACTCATCAAGAATTCCTGGCTCTGCTCGTATTTTCTTTTTATCTTCAAGATACTCTATTATGAAACCAAGTCTCTGAGCAACAGCACGCCTATTGAATCTTTTAACATAGGAAATCAGTCTCAGCCAATCCATCCGTCCAGTCTCAACAGCATTTGACAAAGTTCGAACTACTTCTGGAATACCGCCACAGAGCTCTGGTCTGTCGACGCAATCGACTACAGTTTTCTCCAGATCCGATACATTCACAACTGCGTTCGAGTATCTGATTTCTCCATATCCAAAGAACCGCGACTTTTTCAGTTTAACAAATTTCACGGCTATGTTCCCAATTTCTATTGGCCTTAGTTGGTTTAGAACCGCGACGGTGGTTTTGAACGGCATCTGTTCGGTTACCCCATGAAAGTGAGCAGCACTATAGTAGGCTACATAATACTCGGTTCCTTTCATCAACTCGCTTACCAAGACCAAAGGATCAGCAACATAGCTTTTTCTACCGTACATAACATCGGCAGGAATTACCGCGTATTTTCCTCTGCCAACCCGCTGAGCGAAGCCATGCCTTGCCAATTTCGACATGATATTCTTAGCCCAAGCAGGAGAAACATTAATCGCGGAGGAGAGGTCTTCGGCCTTTGCGATAATAGAGCCACGTTTCAAGAGAGCAAAATAGGCCTTCTGCTCAATTGGACTAAGTCTTTTCACTTCAGTCTTTTCAACCGTGTGAGCAACCACATTCTCGGGGATCCCAAGATCCAAGAAGGTGTGGACGTCTACTCCGATCTTCTTCAACACGTCCTTTATTGACGCCCCCACATTTTTGCAGACCAGTATGACCTTTGCTTCAGGGTCTGCTTTTGCTAGGTTTGCTTTATACTCTACAATCTGGCCTATGCTTAGCCTGTTGCACGCAGAATTCTTGACCTCGATAAAATAGTCAACCCCATTTGAGTCCCGCGCATGTATGTCGAAAACACGGTTTGCAACTTGGTCATGGCAACTCACAAAGTTCAAATTTGGGAAAAGGCGAGGCAGATTGTCGGCTATGTAATCTTCAATTGTAATTCCCTTCACATTCGAAATAGCCATTCCCCCCTTTTGTATACGCAATGCACTATGTATATAGTGCACTATGCATATTAAAATCTTAGCTACTATGCCTCAAGATACGAGGCAACATATTAGATTTTTGGACACTTGATTGACCAAAAACAGCGTTTTTTGGATAATCCATTATCCAAAAATGCAACCCACAACTCTGTTGCCGACAGAGTCCCCGCTGTTTTGTGCCCCTTTTGGCACTCCTTCTTTAGGAGAGAAACAGCTTGAGTACTGCTTGCGATGGATAAGTCGTTCCGGAAGGGACGGGGTTGAACATGCATGTGCCTCTTCCGTGGACAGGTTGAGTTAGGCAAAATTGCAAGTCCTCCACTACGCGTCGCAGGCGGATGCCAGCCAACCTAACTCAAACAGCGTCAAGTTATTATTCCGTCATTATCAATGTTAGTGTGGATTGCACCTGGTTGGTGGTTCGGATTTTACGTGTCACCACTTCCTTTAGTTCCTCCATGGTGTCTGCTTTGATTTTTACGATAAGGTCATAGACGCCATAGGAAACGTAGGCTTCCTCCACGACGCCAAGACTCTTGAGTTGTTTTAGCACGTTGTCTTCTGAACCAGTCTCGACGTTAAGCAAAACGTACGCGCGCTGCATCCGAATTCGCCTCTGTTGGATAAACGTTTCAACATAATTAAGTGTTTGTCGCAAAACAGAATGGGCGGTAGATGCGGGTGCGACGCGAGGAAACTCGTCTGAACGCGCCATTTTTTGACACTCTCCTTGACTAAAGTAAGGAGCTTTCTTGCTAACTTCTCTTGTAATTAGGAGCTCTTTGG
>CAYGJP010000171.1:0-4821 GCA_964350175.1 uncultured Candidatus Bathyarchaeia archaeon | reverse complement strand
CTACTGCGGCTGCTGCTGCGATGACGTACATGTCAGTTGAGGGCGCTGCTTCTGGCTCAGGAACAACAGAAGGCGAAACCGTTGGCGTTGGTGTGGGTGTAACTGTAGGTGTTGGTGTCGGCGTTGGAGTTTCAGTAGGCGAAGGCGATGGGGCCATGTCTACACCTACAAAAGTTTCTGCGTACGAGCTACCGTAAGAGTTGGATCCCATGAATGTGGCAGTAACCTTGTAGGTTCCTTCAGCTGGCGGAGTCCACTTTATGCCAAATACTCCACTCATTTCAGTAGTAACAGTGCCAATGTTGATTACTGCGCCGTCAGATGCCGTGGCTGTTATGTGCACTGGAACGCCTTTGGTGTTGCCTGGAATTGGTTGTTGCATGTAGAGGTACTCCATCCAAGCATTCATGCTTTCATCAGATATTGCAGGTGTTCCCTTTGCGCCTTCAGACTGATCCGTGACTGCGCCCGTTATCATTATGCTAGAGCCTTTTGTCACTGCTGTTAGCGGGGCTTGCACAGTTGTAGCGCTGGGTCCTTTTCCGAAGCAGTAGATTTGGTTGTCGTAACCGTTTAGTGATACGAGTTTGCCGTCAGCGACAACTGGATGTTGGAACCAGCCTGTTATGTTCCATAACATCTTTCCAGTGTAGGCGTTGAGTGCAAATAGTTTTTCTCCTCTAGGCATGGGGTTGCTTGGCGAGTGCTCACCAGTGTACGCATACATCGTTCCTCCGGAAACAGTTTGACCACCGTAAAATGGCCAACTGCCAAAGGGAAGGTCCCAATCAACTGTAGCTCCCGAGAAGAACTTCCACAAGTATTCTCCTGTCGTCATGTTAATCGCTCGCACTGTTCCGTCGTAGCCCGCGTGATATAGCATATTGTCGTACACGAACCGTGCCATAAAAGCATTATACATAGCGGCGTCATTTTCGTAGGGCGCTGTTGGACCCCATTTAAGCTGTCCGGTTTTAAGGTCGTAGCCATACCATTGCATGGGTTCTTTCAAGTATTCCGCGTAAAGTCCATTCGAACCGATAGGTGAACCATACACAGTTGTGTTTGCTGGATATGCCGCACGGTTAAGAGTTGCTCTGGACAACATTACCCAAGTCGACAAATCATAGCTGTAATATACATAAGGACTAGCTACAGTTCCTGAACCCGACCTGGTCCATAGCATATTGCCTGCGCCTCTTCCAATTTGTTGGATACTCTGACCCGTAGTGTTGTACAAGGGCATCAATGTTTCATAGCAGCTTTCTAGCGAGGCATTGAGCGTCTGTCCCCGATAGCTGTCGGGTCTCCACTGCCACGCACCTGACCCAGTTGGAAACGGTGGTGGAATGGCTTTGGTTGAGTTCCAAATGCGCATCACTTGCGTTTGCATTGTGCTATTGTATTGTATTATGTATCGCAGAATTTCTCCGCTTGTACCGTAGACTTGTGTGCCAGTTGGCACGTTTGAAAGCGATAGTATGTAGTTTCCTGTGAATGCGTCCAGCATTTTCCAAGTAGTGCCATCAACCGCCCATAAGTATGCAAATGCTCCGTGTTGATTTGGTGAATCGTAGACGAATATTTGACCAAATTGTATCGGAACAATAGCCGGAAAGACACCGCCTATGGTGGCTGCGGGGGGCAATGGCGTTATAGTATCATTGTTGTACCATAGCTCTTTTCCAGTAGCTAAATCTACGCAAACAAAACCGTAACGCGGCGGGGTAGCTATGTTGTAGTATAGTCTTCCGTTGATTATAACTGGGGGTTTAAACATCTGCTCGTATGACAAACCGGTATAGTAAGATGCAGCTTCATATTCCGCTCCAATGAGACCGCCGAACGTAATTGGCTTAGCCCAAAGTATGTGTGAGCTCTGCGGACCAAGGTTTGGAGTTGTAGCCCAACCTCCATCGAAACTACGTGTTGTATAATTGTAGGCGGCAGCCAACCAGTTTCCTCCGGCTACTGCCCATTCGCGGTTCTGAGCGTTTATTGGTCGCGTCCAATAATCGGTTGGCAGTGAAATAGCATGAGAAAATTCTATGGGGTTCTGCTGAACCACGAGTTTTGTGGGTCTACTCATGCTGCCACTATACGAGCGATTTGGGTATGCTGTAGTGTTTATAAATTGCCCTGGCCATGACCATTGGAAAGTGTAGTTGCCAACCATTGTCGGAGTGTACATAAACCATGCTCCTGCGACGACGTCAGCCGTAAAAGGTCCGCGTGTAGAATTACGCCCTTCAGGATCTGTGATAGTGCAAATCCAGCCGGTCCATTTTGTTCCTTGATCACCGGACGCATCGGGAGTCGGAGTATCAAGAAACATCAGAACAATCACTTGCTGGTTAACACCTACAGGGTTTGGTGTGACGGTAAGGTAAGCCCATGTGTTTCGGATCCAGTCCTGTGCTTCAACGGATGGCATAACTGTAGCGAATGCAGAAATAGTCAAAAGCAGAGTCAAAACGGTAACAAATAACTTTTTGGTGTTTTGGGTTTTCATTTAATTTCCTCCAGAAATTTTTCCAATCTTTGATTTGTACCAATTCTCTATATAACATTTTGCCAAACTGAGAATTAAACTGGTAAAATATTTTTTAGATGCGTACCGCCATGAAAATTAAGTTTCAACAAGTAATTCACGAATACATATAGCAGAAGCATGCCCAGTTGATAACTAAAAAGCATATGAGGAGGAAAATGTAGAAGGTACTTGGTTGATGTCTTAATGTCCCAGTTCGTGAGAGCCTTCTTGGCTTTTGATATAGAAAACGAAGATGTCAAAAGGAAGTTGACCGCGGCACAGAAGCTGGTGGCGCAGACTGGCGCTGACGTTAAACTTGTCGAGGCAGAAAACATACATATGACCATCCGTTTTCTTGGCGACGTCACACTTAACATGGCAGACAAAGTCTTTGGAGAAATGAAGAAAATCCAATTCACACCCTTCAACGTGTACATTAACGGCTTAGGTGTGTTTCCAAACCTGAGTTACCCACGCGTCGTTTGGGCAGGCATAACCGAAGGCGCAGACCAACTCCGCAACGTTTTCACACAACTCGAACCAAAACTACAAGGGTTAGGCTTCACGCCAGACCCGAAAGGTTTCAGCCCACACTTAACAATCGCGCGTGTACGGTCGGATAGAAACAAACTTCAACTATCCGAATGCATCACAAAAAACGCCAAATATGAAGTCGGCATCGTCAAAGCACAATGTCTCAGGCTCAAAAGGAGCGAGTTAACGCCCAAAGGACCCATTTACTCAACGCTTAAAGAGGTTTGTCCACAGTAACAATAACTACAAGGAAACGCTCATGCAGCAAAAAATAGACGCCGTAACCCGTGAAGTTCTGGAGAAAATCACGCCCACAAAAGCCAACCGCGCCAAAATGGAAGCGTTAGCCAAAAACCTTGAACATAACGTAGTTCTTGCCTGCGAAGAATTCGGCGTCAAAGCAATCGTGCGCCTTGAAGGCTCAGTTGCGAAGGACACCTGGCTCAAAGAAGAACCTGATGTTGATGTTTTCATGCGAATGCCCACAAACATACCACGCAAAGAACTGAGCGAAATAAGTCTGAAGATAGCCAAGAAAGCCACGGCGGGTTCCGTGCAGATTGAACGGTTCGCTGAGCATCCGTACCTTGAAGCTTTCGTGGACGATACCAGAGTGAACATTGTGCCCTGTTACGACGCAAAACCAAGCGAGTGGTTAAGCGCTACTGACCGAACGCCTTTCCACACCGACTACATCAACAAGCACTTGGACAAGAACCTACGTGGCGAGGTTCGTTTGCTGAAAAAGTTCATGAAAGGCGTTAGTGTTTACGGCGCCGAAATTAAGGTGGGTGGCTTCAGCGGCTACCTCTGCGAGCTTTTAGTGCTGCATTACGGGTCGTTCGCTGCGGCGCTGCAGGCATTTGCCCAGCACACTCCAAGACGGGTAATCGATATTGAACAGTATTATGAGGGCAGAGAACGGGAGTTGGAACTCCTCTTTTCGGAACCCTTAGTTATCATAGACCCCGTGGACAAAGCAAGAAACGTAGCTTCCGCTGTCCAACCTCTAAAGCTTCACACGTTTGTCGGCGCTGCCCAAGCCTTCCTGAAAACACCCAGCACCTTGTTCTTTTATCCGCCAAAAACCAAACCCTTAAAGCCAGATTCCGTAAAAGCAGCGTTAGATAATCGGGGGTCCGCAATGGTTTTCCTCTCATTTGACGGGGTAAAAGCGGTTCCAGATGTTTTGTGGGGTCAATTGTATCGGACGCGAAGGGCGCTGCACAAACTGCTTGAGCTTAGTGATTTTACTGTTCTCAGGGACGCGGTCTGGAGCACGGAAAATGAGGCAGTTACGGTTTTCGTGTTTGAACTTGAACAACTTACTATACCACTTGCAAAGAGGCATCTGGGTCCGCCTTTGGAGCGAGAAAGAGAATGCACAGACTTCTTAGCTAAATACACAGGTAACGGCAACGTGATTGCGGGTCCTTACATTGAAGACGGCAGGTGGATTGTGGAGTTAAAGAGAAAATTCACCGACGCCGTAGAACTGCTGAAAAACAAGGTTAGCTCAGGCGGCAGAGAGGTAGGCGTGGCTGAACTTGTCGCGAAAGCCTTGCGTGAAAACTTCAGGGTTATGGTTAACAGCGAAGTGGTTGAAGTTTATAGGAATAATGACGGGTTTGCCGAGTTTCTAACTGATTTTGTTTCAGGCAAACCCTTCTGGCTGCAGGAAAAATGAAACTGCTTCAGAGTGAAAAACATCACAAGGCAACGTTAAAGTTATAACACAGAACCTTAGTTTTAAT
>CAYGJP010000170.1:0-4862 GCA_964350175.1 uncultured Candidatus Bathyarchaeia archaeon | reverse complement strand
TCAGAAGTACAACGAGTATCTTAATGTGCACTTAGGTTATCTGCATGAAAACTTGTATCCAACAATTTTTACAGCAGATTATGGGCTTTACTGGTTCGACTACAAGGCTGGGTTCAACACTGTTTTTGCCGAGTTCGGGTGGAACAACAGCAGGCAAATGAACATCGCCCTGTGTAGGGGCGCAGCCAGAGCCCAGAACAGGGATTGGGGTGTAATGATTACTTGGACCTACCGTGAGTGGCCTTACTTGCAGTTGGGTTTGGGTTCGCAGTTTTACGACGACATGGTCTTGGCGTACAACGGTGGGGCAAAATACGTGGTTATTTTTGATTATCCCAGTGCAGATTCTTCCGAGTATGGGATTCTGTATGATGTACATTTTGAAGCGATGAGAAATTTTTGGAATTATGTGAACAGTAACCCCCAAAACCATGGCGCAGACCAAGTTAGGGTGGCTTATGTTTTGCCACAGGATTACGGGTTTGGTTTACGGAGCTCCAGCGACCACATCTGGGGAATATGGGCAGCTGACGATTTGTCCAGTAAAGTTTGGGATGACGTGAACAAGCTCGTTGCCCGGTATGGTTCGCGTTTTGATGTGGTCTACAATGACCCAGAATATGTGGATGCAATAAAAAATCGTTATCCTGAGCTAATCTACTGGAACGACCCCGTCACGTAATTCGTGTATTAAGAAAAAAGGGTTGGAAGCTAATAGTTTTCAGTCCAGACTTCGAAGTAGCTTTGGGGGTGATTGCACACTGGGCATGTCTTTGGTGCCTCGGCGCCTTCGAGGACGTGACCGCAGTTTCTGCACTTCCACTTAATTGGTGCGTCTTTCTTGAAGACTTTGCCCTGTTTCACGTTTTCCAGCAGCTTTAGGTACCTGCGTTCATGGTAGGCTTCGACTTTGGCTACTTGGCGGAAAATGTTGGCTATTTCTTTGAAGCCTTCTTTCTCTGCGATTTCTCCGAAGTTGGGGTAAAGCATGGTCCACTCGGATTTTTCTCCGTCTGCCGCTGCTTTGAGGCTATCTGCGGTTGACGAGATGATGCCTGCAGGGTAAGCCGCGGTTATCTCAACCATTCCGCCTTTGAGCTGTTTGAAGAAGAGTTTGGCGTGTTCCTTCTCGTTGTCGGCTGTTTCTTGGAAGATGGCGGATATTTGTTCGTAGCCTTCTTTTTTGGCGACGCTGGCAAAGAAGCTATAGCGGTTTCTGGCTTGGGATTCTCCTGCGAAGGCTGCTAGGAGGTTCTTTTCGGTTTGGCTGCCTTTCAATTCCATAATAAGTTCACCTATACCTGATTGTTACGGAAGGGAAAAATGAATTACCGCACCCTTACGGGTGCGGTATCTTATGAAGGTCACTGATGCTTAGATTGCTCGATATATCGCTTGATTGTTTCAGCATTGACTTGACCGATTGATCTATAGAATTTGCCTTTCGACCAGAGATGCCCCTTCCAAAGCTTACTCTTCAGTTCAGGATGCTCCAAAAACATCCTTCTCGCGGAGTTACATTTGAACAGACGAATCAGCTCAGATATCGAGCAATCCGGACGCAAACCCACAAAGATATGCACATGGTCCGAACCAACCTGCAACGCATGCACCTGACAACCTACTCTTTCCGCAGTCTCCCTCAACGCTTCCTCGCAACACCTTTTAATCGCCGCCTCCACAAATATCCTGTGCCTGTACTTAGGCACAAGCACAATATGGAAAGCACATTGGCCATAGCCATGGCTAAAAGACCTCAAATCCATGTTGTGTCACCTCCTAGACGGTAGACGCAACCTGCCGTCTAGGACACACAACAGCAAGTTCACAAAAAGAGCTTATCGACGATTCATCTGCGACCTAACGGTCGCAGTATTCTCGTCGGGTTTTAATAAAAACAATTCCGGGAAATTTGTGCCTTTTGCAAGTTAAATTGCCTAAAATTAGAAATGCTGTTCTTGTGGGAGAACGATTTGTTCTTCAGGGAGAGCTAATAGCACGTTAGCAAAAATAATGTCTTGGTTGAAGTAAATATGAACAAGAAGCTGGTACTCGCTTTTGTTTTGGTGTATTTAACCAGTTTAACCTTGGTCCAAAGTGCTGAGTCACAATCTACCGGGGCTATTTTCATCAAAGCTGACGGCACGGTTTCAGGAACAGACAAAATTCAGAGAAACGGAAACCTGTACAGCCTCACAGACGACATATACAATTCACCCATAACCGTGGAATGCAACCACATTATCCTTGACGGCAAAGGCTTCACTCACCAAGGCGGTAGCACAAGCTGGGTGGGCGGAACCGTCGCCATAAACCTCACCTGCAGCGACGTGACCGTCAAGAACTTCAGAATTGTGGGTTTCTGGGAAGTAGGCGTCCTTGGAGCATGGAACGGCAACACCGTCACGAACTGCAACATCACGGGCACGGACAGAGCAGTGTCAATCTACGCTGATGATTACGTCGTCACAGGCAATTATTTGGCAGATAAAAATCACGTTGGCGTACGCGTAAGAGGAACCAACAGTACCCTCGCCAAGAACACAATAATAGACAATTTCATCGGAATCGACATAACCAACACCACGGGAAGCCTGATAACAGCCAACCAATTTGAGAACAACATGATAGCCGTCAGCACAGACTACGGCGGATTCCAACTCTTCCACAACAACTTTATCAACCAAACGGTCGGCTCGGGCGGAGCCTGGTCCGCCACGGTTCTTCACACAGCGTACTTCTCACAAGCAGCAAACATCACGCTTCCTCTGTGGGACAACGGCTTTCCGTCGGGAGGAAACTATTGGAGCGACTACGCCACGAGGTACCCCAACGCCAGCGAGATAGGCAGTTCGGGAATCGGCGACACACAATACA
Organism: uncultured Candidatus Bathyarchaeia archaeon; assembly: GCA_964350175.1. GTDB lineage: Archaea > Thermoproteota > Bathyarchaeia > Bathyarchaeales > Bathycorpusculaceae > JADGNF01. Next base: position 1,985 of record CAYGJP010000170.1, on the reverse strand, counting down.
TAATTGGCATCGCATGCGCCGTCAATTCCTCCACCGTTAACACTTACATTGTCGAAGCAGTTGACAGGTACCCGCTTCTCACGCCCGTCAACATCGCCGAAGCCACCATAATAACGTCCTCTCACCGCCCATCAGACACCCTTTTGCAGAGCCCAAGCCCACCTTCAACTCAGCCCACCTCAGCTGCGTCTGTTCCTACACAATCGCCGACGCCTTCACCAACACATACAGCTTCAACGCAGCAAACGCAACCAGCAGACTCTACGCCAGCAACCGTGCCGATAGACCTCAGCTATGCCGTGGCAATCGCAGCCGTCCTCCTAATCGCCATTGCCGCAATTACGGTTCTTCTCCGAAAAAGAAAGCAGTGAAATATAGGTTCACTCCGCCGTAGATGCTATATATAAGGGGGCTATAGTCTGCCACGAGCACAACAGTTCACCCAACCCAAAACCTGCAAGCCACACTGAAAAGCTTAGTTGCGCACCACAAATATTATTAAATACAGAACAGTATTACAGCATGTAATAATTAGTTAACAGTTAAATAATAGTCTCATGCATGCGAGAAAAACCTTGCACCATGGAATTTAACCTAACTATAAACTTAAAACATCATAAACAGGAGGCTAACAATTACGGGAACATCCCAAACGTTTACCATAAAGTATGTTATACACGCGAGATTTGACATAGAAGGCGTCGTAGAAAAACCCGACGTTATAGGCGCAGTTTTCGGACAAACAGAAGGCTTATTCGGACCCGAACTTGACCTTAGAGAACTCCAGAAAACAGGCCGCATCGGCAGAATCGAAATAGACCTACACAGCAAAAACGACAAAACCAACGGCTCAATCACCATACCCACAAGCCTAGACCGCGTATCCACAGCCCTCATCGCCGCAAGCGTAGAAAGCATCAACCGCGTAGGACCATGCAGCGCCAAAGTGCTCCTCGATAAAATCGAAGACATACGCGAAGCCCGACGAAAAATAATCATCGACCGCGCCAAAGAAATCCTGCACAAATGGAACATCGAATCCATGCCCAGCGTTGACGAAGTCTACAAAGAAATCAGCGACACCATGAAAGCAGGCAAAGTGGAAAAATACGGACCTGAAGACCTCCCCGCAGGACCCGCACTTGAAAGCTCAAAAGAAATCATCATAGTCGAAGGACGCGCAGACATAATCAACCTCATGCGTTGCGGTATCCTCAACACGGTAGCTCTAGAAGGCGCCAAAGTCCCCGAATCAATAAAACGGCTCACTAAAGAAAAAGAAGCCACAGCACTACTAGACGGTGACCGCGGTGGCGACTTAATTCTCAAAGAACTATTGCAAGTAACCAGCATAAAGTACGTTGGACGCGCACCAAGAGGCAAAGAAATCGAAGAATGCAACTGCAAGGAAGTCAAAGAAGCCATAGAAAAACGCATCGCAATCTCAGACCTGTTCAAACCTAAAAAAGTCGAAAAACCAAAACAAGAAGTCCCCGAAGCCATAGGTCAAACAGCAAAATCACTACAGGGCTCACTTGAAGCAGTTCTGATGAATGAAAAACTTGAACAGATGGAACGCATACCCGTCAGCCAACTCGCCGAGAGACTCCAACAAATCAGCGGCGTTGACACCTTAGTCTTCGACGGCATCATCACCCAGAGAATCGTTGACATAGCCAGCGAAAGAAACATCAAACGCATCATAGCATCCCGCGTTTCAGAAGCCGTTAAACCCGCGCTAAACGTTGACCTCGTGACTTTCCAAGAAGTCGTGCAAAACTAGCAGCTACAAACTCCCCTAACTTTTTACTTTTCCAGTTTCTTGTTAACAAATAATAGGCATTAGATAAAAATAGAGTTTTAACTTGGCTTGTTAAACTCAGCCATTTTCAGGTGAATCGCCGCAACCGTATCTTTCACGTTTTTGTCCTCCACCACAATTATTATTTGGCTTGTATGGGGAGCAAAAATGCCTCGCTTTATGT
>CAYGJP010000169.1:0-4882 GCA_964350175.1 uncultured Candidatus Bathyarchaeia archaeon | reverse complement strand
TTGGCATAATCTTCTTTGGTTAGGCGGCAACACCTGACTTATGTCCCAAAGCCGCGCGCTGGCTTGTCCTTTTATTGGTTTAAAGGGGTTATAATCCTTATTTTCTGGTTTGGGCAGATTTGAGGTGCGCAGCTCATACCGTATTGGGAGTGGGCCTGACCGGCGACCGTCTGCACGTCAAGCAAATGTCCTGAATGCACATCCGATAACCGCAGCTTTAGAGGTATGCTTCATCATGATGCTTATACTTTAGAATCCTGACTGTCTTAGGATTCTCGCATACTTCATAGATCAGAACAAACGAGCCTATGTGAACCCTTCGGAGACCCTCCAAAGGGTATCTTAAAGGTTTGGATTGCAATGGGGTTGTTAGTATTTGCTGGATTTTTTTGTTTACTGCTTCTAGCTGTTTTTTGTCTTTTTTCGCAAGTTTTTTGAATTCTTTGTAAACCGATTCTTCGATTTCTAGGCTGTACAAGCAATCACTTTACGTCGAACTCTTCGGCAAAATCTTTGACTTTCACAAATTTGCCGCTCTTACGGGCTTCCTCGATTTCCTCAACAAACTCGGGTCTAAGCTGAGGCTCAAGCTCGCATTCTTCGTAACGCTTGAGTATTATGCTCAAGGCTTGACTTTTGTCTTTGAGACCATATTTCGCTTTCACTATGTTAATTATCCTGCTTTCTCTTTCGCTTAAATCCACTAAACTTTTCACCATGCCACCACTTCGCACAGATTATGCCGCATAATAGCACATAACGTGAGATTATTTAAAGTTTAATGAACTAAAAAAGCTTGAGCAAAGTCTCAGAACATTTTATTGCCAGACTCCTCTACTGTTGAGAAGAGAAAACGCTTCCGTTTTTGAACTAAAATAAGACTTTGTGGTGGGCCGGACCGGATTCGGACCGGCGACCTTCTGCACGTCAAGCAGATGTCCTAACCAGGCTAGACGACCGGCCCACGATTGTGCTTGTGCTACAAGGTTTCCGTGTTCGGAATATTTATGGGTTTTGCGCACATCCAAACAACCCGCAGGCTCCCGCATCAGCTTGTCACAACCTGCACAACCAAAACAGACAACAAAAGCAACCCAGACAACAAAACACAGCAAATAAAACAACGTCCAAGTAGTTGATGTAACTAAGCAACCAATCATCAACAACAACTAAACAAAAAAACAAACAACACAACCCCCAAAAGACCCCGCAGAACCCAAACAGAAACCACATACAATGGATATACGACTTGTAGAGCACAAAAGAAAAAAAGAAAAACTGCTCACCTTAAGGCGGCAACTTGGATGCTTGCATACCCTGCATACCCCAGTTTGTCTTGGGAACATCATGAATTATCACGTGCACTTGGTCAGCAGTTACGCCGATTTCCTCAAAGGCCTTAGTTATCCCCTTTATGAGCGTAGCTTTCTGCTCTTCGCTTTTCCCCGACCAAGTTTCAACTATAACCACAGGCATCAATTCACCTCCAACACAGGACCCAACGCTTTGCACTGTACCATTCTCGGATGTCTGCCCTGTTTTTAACTTTTGTTCTATGTCAAGCCGTACAATATGTCGAAACTCGAAGGTTCCTACATAAACCCTCTACGATAAGTGAACAGTAAGTAAGCGCAGAGGAAAAGGAGAAAACACACATGCTCCGAGTAACAACGGTTCCCAGTTTAGTTCTCGTCTTAATGGGCTCTATGGACCTGCTGACAACACTAGTTGGCATAACCTATTTTGGGGCAGTTGAGTGCAACCCATTCCTCGCTGGCATTGTGAGCACAAACCTTGCAGCCTTTACAATTCTGAAGCTAACATCCACCATATTTGTGGGCTTAATTTTCCACCAAGCAGGAAAAATACTCACCCGAACACAAGACAAAACCACCAAAGCCTACACACTGACTCGAAACCTGCTCAGAGCCGCATACATAGGCGTTGTAGCATTCATGTTAGTCGTCATCGCAAACAACTTTTTGGTGCTCACAGGCACAATATAACCGCAAACTTAGCCAAACAATTTTTAACCACGCCACCAAAAACCATAGCACATGCAAGCCAACTTTAAACCAGCAGTCGTCTGGCTTATTTTAAACAAGCAAACCGAAGAAGCACTTGCCCTGCTGGCGAAACACTACAAAGTGGATACGCCGAACCTTAAAATTGGCTTGCCAAAAGGTCACAAAAACAACGTCTACGGCACATACTCTTCGAAAAACCAAACCATCAGCCTACTCAACAGCGACATGATAGGCAACCCCTTTGTGGTTCTGCACGAGTTTTACCATCACCTGCGCACAAAATCCGTGGACAAACAGCATAAGGGAACAGAGAGGAACGCAGACAAGTTCGCCATAGAATTTCTGCGAGAATACGAAGCAGCAGCAAAAAACGCCAACCCACAAGGCAGCAGCTAAGCGCTTTTTTAAGGGGTTATCTGCACGGGCAATTTGTCACCGTTCGAATCGTAAACTGCCACGCACGCTGCACCCTCAAACGGCGGACCAACAATCATCAGTATTCGCCCAAAGAAGTAGTTGAGGTCCACATGTGAAGGCGAAATGTTTCCTGAAGGGTGAGAATGCACCGTGCCAACTATGGAGAAATCCGCAGGCAACATATACGGATTAAAATGCGCAGAATTCAACCCGTGAACAGCAAACGGCGCCAAAACCAAATCCGACACGCGGATAACGCCCTTGCTTTTTTTGCCCCGCAAAAGCAAGAAACTTTCACGGGGATAAAGCTGCTTGGCACCCGCATAAATCGCATCCAACAACTCCCGCGGAACCTGCACCAACGTAGATTCAGGCATAAAAGACACAAACACCACATAGTTAATTACCCTTCCCACAAAACCACAACCAAACACACAACCAAACCCACGGTAAACATTTAAGACAGAATGAACAAGAACAGATGATTCAACAGTGCCGGGATGGCAGAGTGGTTAACGCGCGGGCCTTGAGAGCCCGTGGATCGCGAGGTCCGCAAGGGTTCAAATCCCTTTCCCGGCGCCACAATTTCAAACCACTTTTGGGGTCATTTTGACGGGATAAGGCTATCTGTAACATATCTAGAGACGCATTCAGCAAAACTTCCACAACTCTGAAGGTTCACTCCGGAAGTATCCTGCAGAGATTGACGGAAAAGCGAATCAAGGGAATTGTAGCCTAAGCCAAAGAATTTTTTAAGCGTTTCTTCAAAAACCGCAATATTCGTGGGGATTTCTTGCAAGGCAAGACCAAATTCTTTTTCCAAATAGAAAAATAAGGCTTTCTTCGGGCTGTCACCGAGTACACTAAGACCATGGTCTATTGCCATAATAACAACGAAATCATCAATTGGTTTGGGCATAAATTTTGCGTCCTTTTTACTGTGAAATATTTGTGCTTTTTACTTGCATTATTTCTTTGGCTCTTGTCTCAATGAATGTGACCAGTTTCTCTTCATTGAATGTGCGGTCCTCTTCTTGCTGTTTGAGTAGGTCCTTGACTTTTTTCAGCAGTATTCCAAAATCTACAGGTTTCAATAAAAAAGCGTCAGCGCGCTCATTTACTGCGGCCATCGCGTTTTCCATTGAAGGATATCCAGTGAGCATGATTTTTACCATTTTTGGTTTGGTTTCTTTGAGTTGACCCAGAAGTCTTGTTCCTTCAATATCGGGCAAACGCCAATCTACTATCGCAACATTATAGAAATTTGCATTAGTCTTGGCTATTGCTTCTTGCCCACTTTCAGCTTTGTCTACAATATACCCTTCGTCTTCAAAAGCCAAAGACAGAACCTCACGTATGTTCTTGTCATCATCAATGATGAGGATCTTGGAAGCCACATCTACCACTCCAGTCTGCAAAAGCACTTTTCCCAATGTAATATTTATCATGAGTGCAGACTCAATCTGTATAGACTATACAGATACAAAGGTAACAATTGATTTATCGTTCGGCAATCTAAGACTTCTGGCAAGGCAAAGCTACTGAGTTCAAAGTGTTAAATGATGCCCTTTGAGCGCATGAGCTAGAACAGGTGAAAGTCCGCCCAGTTTGAGTTGAGCACATGATTCAAATTTTGGTTTCATCACTACTTTGGACTCTGCTGATCGTAGCTGATATTGCCATATCGATAAGACTGGGAATACTCTATCGTCGGGACTCTGACAAGCGTAAACTAATGTTCATATGCGGGCTTCTTTTATGTTCATTTGCATATTTTGCCGCTATTCTTGGAATTGACAGTTTTCCTCTTTCCCGAAGTATTTTTGAATGGTGCCCGCTTCCAATAGAGTTTGCTTTTATTTTTAGCTTACTAAATGACAGGTTCAAAGACAATGAGGGCAAGTTTTTCAACGGGTTTTTGATAGTGTTTGCTGTAACGATAGGTTTGTTCTTTGTTCCCTTACCGCCCTTAACATCAACTTTTGCTTTGTTAGTGGGTATGACTTTCTTAATAGGTCTCGCAATCGTTCGGTATATAAGGGATTTTGATGTGCCCAGCGTTACACTGGTACTTTCAATTCCCAGTTTTGCAGTCTGTTTCATTGCAATAGGGCAAAACATTACTGAACTGGCTATTTTTGCAGGATTTATGGCTAAAATTTTCCTGATTTTTTCATTTGAATTGGCAAGAAAACAGTCTGGAAACCTCTCGTCCGTTTTTGCTCTAAAAAAGAAGTTGGGTAATGCTATAGAAAATTTTGATACCTTGTTCCATTTGCTGCCTGACCCAGCGGTCATTCTTGACATTAGAGGAAACGTGTTGGAGGCAAGCCTAAGTTTTGCCAAAATGACCGGTCTTAAGAAGGAAGATGTTGTCGGAGTCGACATCTTCACCCAAAATTTCCTTTCCGTCGAAAGTAAAGCTAAACTTGAGAAAA
>CAYGJP010000168.1:0-4895 GCA_964350175.1 uncultured Candidatus Bathyarchaeia archaeon | reverse complement strand
GTTGATGCTCAATGGCTTTGGTTAAAATCCGCGAAATCCTAGACGGAAACTGTGAAAACAAAAACGTAACCGTACGCGGTTGGGTTTACCGCAAACGCGAAGGAAAAGAACTCATTTTCCTGCTGGTGCGAGACTCCACAGGTGTAATTCAATGCACCGTCAAGAAAGCAAGCCCTGCATGGAGCGAAGCCGAAAAATTAACCATAGAATCATCACTCACGCTGGAAGGCATCGCGAAGCAGGATAAACGTGCACCAGGCGGATACGAGGTTTCCGCGGAAGCCGTCTCAATTGTCGGGTTAGCTGAACTTTTCCCAATAACCAAAGACAAAAGCGAAGAGTTCATCCGAGATATGCGTCACTTGTGGCTGCGTAGCCGCAAAATGAACGTAGTCATGAAAGTCCGAGGCAAAGTCTTAGAGTACGCCCGCGAATACTTTGAGAAGGAAAGTTTCACCGAGGTTTCTCCGCCCATGTTCATCAGCGCTGCGGTGGAAGGCGGAAGCACGCTTTTTGGCTTGAAGTACTTTGACCAGAACCTGTACTTGACGCAGAGCAGCCAACTTTACCTTGAAATCCTCATCTACTCACTGGAAAAAGTTTACTGCATTGCACCATCATTCCGCGCAGAGAAAAGCCGCACCATTAGGCATTTGACGGAGTACTGGCACATTGAAGGCGAATGGCCTTTTGCTGACATGAACGACCTCATGCGCTTTGAGGAGGGACTCATGGAGCATGTTTGCCAGAAAGTTGCCCAAAACTGCCAGAAAGAATTCTCCGAGTTAGGCGCCGACATAAACAAACTCGCGCAGGTTAAAGCGCCGTTCCCAAGGATAACTTACGCTGAAGCCATAGAAAGGCTCAAAGTGAAAAACCCCGCGTTGAAGTGGGGCGACGACTTGGGCTATGAAGACGAGAAAGTTTTAGCGGAAGACTTCGGCAAACCCTTCTTCGTTTACGATTACCCGACAGCGATTAAGGCGTTTTACTGCAAGACTTACCGTGACCGCCCCGAAATTGCGTTGTCCGTGGACATGATGGTTCCGAAGATTGGCGAGATATCCACGGGTGGGCAAAGGGAAGAAGACAAAGATTTGCTTATCAAACGCATGAAGGAGCAGGACTTGAAACCTGAAGACTACGAATGGTACCTAGACCTGCGCCGTTATGGCACGGTTCCGCATGCGGGTTTTGGCATGGGCTTAGAGCGACTGCTAACGTGGATGCTTGACTTAGACAACATCATAGACGCGATTCCGTTCCCGAGAACCACACGCAGATTCTACCCATAAAAAGCCGCTCAAAAAAGAAGTCTATTGAAAGAATGATTGCTGTTTTCCTCTTTTATTTTTTTAAGAAAATCTACAACAGCTAATTTGAACATTCTATGTTGTTAGAAATATCCTTGTTTGCAGATTGGCTCAGTCATATAGAAAAATTAATTTTGGCAACAAAGTCCCCTTTGGGCTGTGGGTATACTTCTACCGAAAAACCATTTTTCTTCCAAAACTTTATGACCTTTTCCTGTTGATTGTCATCTCTGATTTCTCCCCAGACTTCTTTGACGCCTTTTGATTTTAGGAAAGCGATAATGAATTTGACTGTCTTGCTTCCGATGCCCTTACCCCGCGAAGACTCATGGATTCTAATGTAACCCCATATCGCTTTTTTGCCCAGCACATCGACATTAACCAGACCTGCCTTATGCCATTTGGCATCAATTTGCTTAGTAAGAGGAAGGAAGGTAAACATCACAAGCGACCTTCCAGGATGGGGGTTAACGATGATTTGTACTCTGAGATCTCGATCTATATTCCTTTCAAATGCTGATTCTTCTGCGCCCACTCGAAACTCACCACTTTTCTTATAGTTGATAAATCAATTAAGTTTTTAGACGACATGTCTCAAGTCTACGAATGCCCCGCAAATGATTCCAGTTTAAGCTGTGTTTCAGGTAAGTCTAGTTCTATAACTATTTTCTTCATTGCAACAATCATGCCTGGTGGACCACAAGCAAAAAACACCCACTCTTTGTAGTCAGGCACTTCCGTCTTCACTAAGTCTGCGGTGATGAAACCGACTTTTCCTTTCCAGCCGCTGCCTGCCTCGCTGAGCACAACAATTACTTTGAGGTTCGGGTTCCGCCGCTGCAACTCTTCTAGCTCCGTTTGGAAGGCGATGTCGGTTTCGCTGCGGCAACCATAAAACATGACAATGCTTGTGCCTAACTGCGTGTCGGTGCAGTATTTGCAGATGCTTCGAAACGGGGTTATGCCTATGCCTCCTGCGAGTAACACTATCTTTTGGTGTTCACCCATAAAAGTGAACGAGCCATACGGCGCGTCTATTTTTGCCCAGTCACCAGCCTTCATCGCTTTCAGCGCTGTTGAGTATTCGCTTGTGGTGAATTTCTTGGTGAATTCAATGAAGTCTTTCTCTGTGGGGCTGCTTGAGAGGCTGAAAGTGTGCAGAAGCTCTTTGCCGCCTGACCTTATGGTAACTAACATGTATTGTCCAGGCTTGTAGGTTAACTCGGCTGGTCGCGGAAACCTAAAACTCGACACGTCACTGGTGCGAGGAATGATCTCTTGTACCTGAGTTTCAAACTTCACCAAAATCACCGCATCAACTACACAGTAGCCATGTAACTCATTAAAATCTTCTGCAAACCAAATGCAACCAACCACGTTTGTATGGGGTTATCGCTTTTTCTTAAGCACAAGTGCGATGTAAACTGTTAGTAGCGCGGCTATAACGATTAGTAGGGCAAGTATTGCAACTTCTATTCCTGTGGCTTCTGGCTGGGTTGTGGTTTGGGTGCTTGATGGTTCTGGCGATGAGGTTGGGTACTGAGAAGGCGATTGAATTGGAGATTGGTTCGGTGTGGATGTTGACATTGGTATAGGTGATGGGGTAGGGGTTGGAGCTGGTGTTGGCATCGCTGGAGCTGCAGAATTTGGTGTGTTCAAGAAGGGTGTGAAGGTAACTGTGCCTAAGGTGAAGTCTTCTTTGAAGTCATAAATTGTTTGGTTGATTGCTTGGTTGTCAGTTGTTCCCCACCAGTTATTACGACAGTTCAGGTCATTTGAAGCACTTGAGTAAATGTTGTAATTGCTATTTCCGTAGATGTTGTTATGTGTAATATCTAGTGTTACCATGCCGTTGCCGATATGAATCCCGTTTGAGTTGTTGGTAATGGTATTGTTATAAATTCTAGCACCTGACAGGAGCAGTATGCCCTCATCGTTTCTCATAATTAGGTTAGTTTGAATGCACAGGTCCATATTATTGCCTTCTGCGACGCGGATTCCTATGGGGCAATTTGTGATTGTGTTATTGGAGAAGATAGCTTCGCTGGATTCTGCATAAATACCGTTGGTGCAAGCTGAAATGGTATTATTTGAAAAAACAGGTTTAGTGGTAACTTCGATGTGGCGAATACCTTGTCCATAGTCTACGGCGGCAGTATATCGGGTACGCTCTGAATGAATGCCCTGTTTGAAACCTGAAATAGTATTGTTAGAAATGGTTGCGTTGCCTGCACCAAAGTTTATGCCAGCAAAAGCTCCAGAAGTGGGGCTAGTGATTGTGTTGTTACAAACAACTGGATTTCCTCCTGTTCCAAAGGTAATTGAACCAAGAATGTTGTTATTTGATATTATTGGATTGCCTACTACACTGACGAAAATGTTGCCATTGAAAATTGCATTTTGGATTATGCACTCGGCGTTACCTATGTAGATAGTTTCGCTTCCGCTTGTACCATAAATACGAATCGGGTTAATAGCACTACCCCGAGCAAGTAGCACGCCATCTACTTCTAAGTCATGACCGTTAAGGTTTACGGTGGCTCCAGCTTCGATTGTTAAGGTTACTCCGTTGTTTACGGCTGTGGGTCCTGTGAGGTTGTAGGGGCTGTTTGTTTTGGTCCATGTTGTGTTTGTGTTTATTATTCCGCTGATGTTTGTGCCCGTTTGAGCCAGGGTAAAATGTGCATAATTATTGAGTGTTAGTCCGATGATTATTGTGGTTATGAGGAGTGTTGTTGGGAGGGTTTTTTTCATTTGCCAACGCCACTATTGAAGTATGTGTTTTGTTTGGCTAAAAGCTTGTTTGTAAAGGTTTTTTGACACAAGAAAAATTGCGAATAAACATACATCAAAAATATGCCCATGCAGAGCAAGAGGGACTAATGCTCGCAGTAACCTTGCAGTCAAGCAGCAGTCTACTGGAGGGTAGTTTCTATTTATAGGGGGGGTATTAGTCAAAAACAGCAGCAGAGCTCTTAGCGGTTTTTGGCTGGTTTTGTATCTACGTTTTGTATAAACAAATTGTATAAACAGCAACCCCCTCAGGATAACTTCGCACAGACAAACCAAGAAACAACGCTTCGGCTCCGCTTACGAAAAAGAACAACTCACACCAAACAGCACTGCATCGGCTTGTCACAACCTGCACAACCAAAACAGACAGCAAAAACAAACCAGAAAACAAAACACGACCAACAGAACAAACCAGAAAAGAAGTTGTGAAACACCAAACCACCCACAACAACAACTAAACAAAAAAACAAACAATCAACATTAAACCCTAAAAGGGAGTATAGTTTTTGCCGAGGCAAAAAAAACTCGACAAATCTTATGCTGCTTTTGGCTTCGCTTTATCGACTGCAGTGGTTAGGCTCTGCATTTCGGCGTTTGCTTTACGAATCAAGTCGCCTATGGTTTCTTTGGTAGGTATTGCAGCACCTACAGAAAGCGCAACTGCCTTCTGGTGGGCAACTTGCAAAAGCGCCTTAATTGTGTCACTTGATGGATACGCTATTTCCAATGCTAAAGCAAAAGCTTCACCGTGACTCAGCTGCAGGCTCTGTTTTGTGGCGGCAACATCGA
>CAYGJP010000167.1:0-4961 GCA_964350175.1 uncultured Candidatus Bathyarchaeia archaeon | reverse complement strand
GTTTCCCAATTAATTTTCCCGCTTTGAATATCGGTTATTCTGACAAACTTAAATGCCCCTTCTTCTTTTGCAGAAGCCGTAAAACCATATTTTGTATTTAGCAACAAATTTCTCAGCGGAACTAAAGAGTTACGTGTCCTACGGATAAATTGAAAAACTATAGTGTTCTTTATCTGATTTTTTATTTGCTCAGAATCACTAATGAAGGTTAAGGGGATGAACTTAGCTTTGAATTCTCGATGTCCCGTTTTGACTTTCCCCTTTTATCAGATTTAGAAGCTCGTAAGTTCTGTTAATAGTCTTTTCGATTTTTTCTATGATCTGTTCTTTTGAAGGCTCGGCTGCATCGTCAGGTTTGTTTGGATTGTTTATGTCCAAATTGTAGTTTCTCTTCTGAATATCCGCAATTGAGATTTTCCAGCAGTATTTTGCGAACTTTGCATCTTGTCTGTTAGTCCACCATTCTTTTTCCAGATTAAATTCTTCAATTTGTATTGGCTTAGTTTTATTGTAAGTTTTGTATCCTTCTGGAAACGGATGTTCAAAGTACCAAATCTCTTTTGTCTGTTTGCCCTTTTCAAAGAATAAGAGGTTGGTTCTTATTCCAGTGTAAGGGTTGAAAACTCCGTTGGGCAACCGTACGATTGTGTGGAGATTGAACTCTGATAGCAATTTTTCTTTGATCCTTGTTTTTGCGCCTTCCCCAAACAAGAAGCCATCAGGCAAGACCATTCCGCATCTTCCCTCGGCCCTGAGCAATTTCATAATTAAAACCAAGAATAAGTCAGCTGTTTCTCTTGTTCTGAAAACTGCTGGAAAGTTCATTTCGACGCCAGGCTCTTCTGTTCCCCCGAAGGGAGGATTAGTCACCACAACATCGACCATATCAGAAGCCCCGTAATCGGCTATGGGTCTCGCTAAAGTGTTGTCATGTCGAATGTTGGGGACTTCAATTCCGTGGAGAATCATATTTGTTGTACAAAGTAAGTGAGGCAGAGGCTTTTTCTCTACACCATTGATGTTTTTCTGCAATTTTTCTAAATCAGCATCACTTGCAATCTGTTTCTTCATGTTTTCAAGTGTACTAACCAAAAATCCGCCTGTGCCACAAGCGGGGTCAAGGACTTTTTCTCCAAGCTTAGGGTCTATTATATCAACAATGAATTGTGTTACTGCTCTTGGGGTGTAGTATTCTCCTGCGTTGCCTGCTGATTGTAGGTCGGATAAGATTTTCTCGTAAACCTCGTTGAACAGGTGTTTGTCTTCTGATTTGTTGAAATCAATCTCGTTTAGCTTGTTAATGACTTGCCTGATCAGGGTTCCAGATTTCATGTAGTTGTATGCATCTTCAAAAACTTCTCTAACAATGAAGCCTTTCGGGTCATCATCTTTTGAAACATTTAGACTTTTTAGGACTTTGAACATCTCACCAATAAAATCAAGTAGCTCGTCTCCAGTTATTCCTTCTTTGTTAGATGCCCAGTTGCGCCACCTGTATTTTTCTGGAATCGCCGATTGGTACTTTTCGTTTTCCAGTTCCCATTCTTTTTCTTTGTCATCAAAGACTTTAAGAAAAATCATCCAAACCATTTGGGATATTCTCTGAGCGTCACCATCTACGCCAGCGTCTTGGCGCATTATGTCTTGAATAGATTTCACTGTTGCCGACATCATACTAAATCATCTGTATAGTTGGTTCTCGATCTCTTGCAGTGCGTCTAAGTAATCCTCTTTCCCACCAAAAAACCCTACTATTTCCATAGGAGTCCCAAACTGCAAAAAGGGATTGACCTTTAAAATAGTCATGGACTCTATGTTTTCAATTCCCTCATCAGAATACTTATCCAGTAAAGCATCTACAACGGCTCTTGCTTTTTGACCGTACTTGTCAAAATAGTTCCCTTTTTTCACCTTGCTGGCACGTTCTTTTCGAGTCACCAATTTTTGGTCAAAAGCTACATGGCAAATCAGGTCAAAATCGTCGAAGTCTTTCCCGACCTCTTCGCGTAGCTCGTTTAGGAATATGCCCTGCTGGATGAGTTCCTTTATAATTGCCGTTTTCTGGTCGGCTTTCTTCCATTTTTGCAGAAAGTCGTTTAATGATTGGAATTGGGCGTTTGCTTTTTGTTTTGTGTAGTCTTTGAGGGATTGTGTTATCAGCTTTCCTTCTTTGTCAAACATCTGAACTCTTTCATTAAGAACTCTAACTTCAACATCATTGACGTAGTATTTCCGAGGCTTGTCGGAAGAATCATCTGAAAAACGAATCTGGTCTTGAGGTGACTTGCAAGTTGCTTCTGGAAAATCTTTGTCGATAACAACTATGACTTCGTCGGCTATAAATTCCGCGCATTGAACAGGCTCTCCATCAAAATCGGGGTCAGCAAACAAATTAGTTACTTGCCTAAAGTCCATTATTGTGAAGAAAGCTTTTCCGTAATCTTCTCTTATCCTTGTTCCTCTACCAATAATCTGCTTAAACTCAGTCATCGACTGAATGTTGCTATCCAAAACAATCAATTTGCAGGTTTGAACATCAACACCAGTATTAAGCAACTTGGATGTTGTTACAATTACAGGATACTTGGACGAAGGATCAATAAAATTATCAAGCTCCTTTTTCCCGTATACATCATCACCAGTAATTCTGATAACATATTTTGGGTTCTTTGTGACAAGGTCTTTGTTTTCATTGCATAGTGCTCTGCGCATTCTCTCAGCATGTTCAATATCAACACAGAAAACTATTGTCTTATCAAAGCTGCATGTTTTTGTCAAGAACTCAGTTACTTTTTTGGCAACTAATTTGGTTCGGTCATCAATAACAAGTTCTCTATCAAAATCTTTAATGTCGTAGATTTTGTCAGGGACTTCATTGCCATATTTGTCCAATTTCCCTTTCTCAGGTCTATAGCCCTCTACATCACGGTCAATTGATATTCGGACAACCTTGTAAGGCGCTAAGAAACCGTCTTGAATTCCCTGCTTTAGCGAATAAGTGTAAATTGGGTCTCCAAAGTAATCTATGTTAGAGACATCTTTGGTCTCTTTAGGCGTTGCAGTCATACCAATCTGCGCGGCTGAGTCAAAATAATCCAGCACTTCGCGCCAAGCTGAATCTTCAGCAGCACTGCCTCTGTGACACTCATCAACTATGACCAAATCAAAGAACTCTTTAGAAAACTGCTTGTAGATGTTTCTCCAGTCTTCAGTCCCTGTAACTGCCTGATATAGGGCAAGGTAAATCTCATAAGAAGTGTCGATATTTCGGTTAGTTATTTTAGTCATTGCACCTTTAAAGTGCTTGAAATCGTTATTGCGCGCTTGATCAACCAGAATATTTCTATCAGCCAAAAAGAGCACTCTTTTCTTCTCTTTCGCCTTCCAGAGCTTGTAAATTATCTGAGATGCAACATACGTTTTCCCTGTGCCAGTAGCCATAACCAAAAGAATTCTTCGCTTACCTTTGGCTATTGCCTCAACAGTTCTGTTAATCGCAACTTCCTGATAGTAGCGGGGTTTTTTCAAACCCATGTAGTAATCTTCAGTTAAAACAGGCTCAATCGTCTCGGTAATGCCCTTCCAATCTTTATACCTTCTCCAAAGCTCCCCTGAACTAGGAAACTGATCCAAAGGTATCTCCCGCTCAACTTCTTTGGCTTTGCCCGTCTTATCATGCTCAACAAAGCCATCCCCATTAGAACTATAAACAAAAGGTATGTCTAAAATTTCACCATACTCTAAGGCTTGCTGCAACCCAGCCCCAACATTATGATTGTTATCCTTGGCTTCAACTATAGCAATTGGAATGTTACCCTTATAATACAAAATATAGTCGGCTCGCTTCCGCTCGCCCCTCTCAATTCTGTCACCTTTAATGATGATTCTTCCGTTGGTAAAATAAACCTCTTGCCTGATTTGACTTTTCAAATCCCAACCAGCCTCAACTATCGCTGGCGTTATGAATTTTGTACAGATGTCTGCCTCAGACAGAGATTTTTTATCCATGTAATCACGTATCGGATTTCAAATCGGGTTATATCTTATTTTCAATTCCATATAACACTTGCCAAACAATCTTTGTAGCAAACCGCCAACACAGAACCCAAAAGACGAAAACTACCCCAATAATTCTCAGCGAAGCTCTGCGATGTATTTATGTTTCACACTGGGGTAGTTATTCCAGTTAAAAATCTTGGAGCCAGCCAAATTGACCACTAAGGATTCTCATATTACTATGTTGCATGGGGCAGGCGGCACCGTCATGCACGACCTCGTCAAAAACTACATCGTAAAATACTTCGCTGGGGCAGCCCCAAACATCGCCGAAGTCCCCCTAGAAGCCATGGATGACGCCGCAGTCGTAAACGACATAGTCTTCAAAAGTGACAGCCACGCGGTTAAGCCTATTTTCTTTCCAGGCGGCGACATCGGACGCTTAGCCATCTCAGGCACCGTCAACGACATCTCCGTCTTAGGCGCAGAACCCTTCGCGCTGGCATGCGGCTTCGTCTTGGAAGAGGGCTTGTTGTTTTCTGAGTTTGAGCGGATTCTTGCCAGCATGCGGCAGACCTGCACGGAGGCAGGCGTCAACATAGTTACAGGCGACACCAAAGTCGTTGAGAAGGGCGCGTTGGGCGGATGCGTGATGAACGTTTCAGGCATGGGTAAAAGAACCCCAGCTTTAGAGCATAACATAGAGGTCATAAAAAAATACAGAAAAGACTTTGCTGGGCGGTGGATGCTCGACTCCAACCTCAAAGCAGGCGACAAAATCATAGTCACAGGCACACTGGGCGACCACGGCATCGCGGTCCTCTCAGCCCAAGAGGGACTAAAGTTTGGCAGCGACATAAAATCCGACGTCAAACCCCTAAACCACATGATACAGCGCCTCATCGGCAGCGTTGGCGGAGCAGTCGCCATGAAAGACGCCACCCGAGGAGGCTTAGCAGATGCAC
>CAYGJP010000166.1:0-4962 GCA_964350175.1 uncultured Candidatus Bathyarchaeia archaeon | reverse complement strand
CCCTCAGAGACACCAGCCTCATAAACGGCATTGTTCTTGACAAAGAACTCGTTCACTCTGGTATGTCCAAACGGGTGGAGAAAGCCAAAATTGTTTTGCTTGACACTTCATTAGAGATTGAGAAAACAGAGTTTGACGCAAAAATCAACATAGAAAGTCCCGATCAGATAGAGGCGTTCCTCCAACAAGAAGAAAACATGCTCAAGGGCATGGCTGACAAGATAATTGCATCAGGCGCGAATGTTGTTATCTGCCAGAAAGGCATTGATGACATGGTGCAGCACTTCCTTGCGAGGAAGAACATCGTTGCGATTCGCAGAGCCAAAAAGTCAGACATCGAGAAACTCGCCAAAGCCACAGGCGCAAAAATCATCACCAACTTAGCCGATATAACCTCAGCGGACTTGGGATACGCAGCGCTGGTTGAGGAACGCAAAATTGCCGAGGACAAAATGACCTTCATTGAAGGATGCAAAAACCCCAAAGCAGTAACTATCCTCATCAGAGGAGGAACCCCACGCATGAACGCCGAGACCGAACGCTCCATCCACGATGCCCTCTGCGTAGTCCGGGACATTATCCAAGAACCAAAAATCGTCGCAGGCGGCAGTGCACCAGAACTTGAAATGTCCAAGGTGCTCAAGCAATACGCTGAAACCCTTCCTGGAAGAGAACAACTCGCAGTAAAAGCCTTCGCCGAAGCACTGGAAGCAATAACCATAGCGCTCACCGAGAACGCTGGTTTAGACCCTATAGACATACTCTCCGAATTACGGTCCAGACATGAAAAAGGCGAAACCTGGGCTGGCATCGAAGTCTTATCCGGTAAAGTTCAAGACATGTCCAAAGCAGGCGTCTTCGAACCTATAACCGTCAAAAAACAAATTATAAAATCCGCAGCTGAAGCAGCCATGTTGATAATTAAAATCGACGATGTGATTGCTTCAGAAAAGATGCAGTCGCCTCCGATGCCACCAGGCGGCGGTATGCCCCCAGGTATGGGCGGCGGAATGGGTGGAATGGGAGGATTCTAAACATGGCAGCAACACAAGAAAAAATCACTGTTGGTCCCCCAAAAATCACGCGCTTCGAAAAAGCAAGAATCGTCGGAGCCCGAAGCCTGCAAATCAGCATGGGTGCACCAATCCTGATTGAAGGTGACGAACGCCTTACCAGCCCAATTGACATTGCAATGGCAGAGCTTGAAGCGGGCATCTTACCAATTACCATCCGGAGAACCCTGCCTGACGGAACCTTCCAGGATATTCCGCTCAAATGGCTTGCAGTCTAAACTTCATTTTTCTTTTTTAGTTTTTCTTCTGCTTCTTTGAGGGTGGCGCGGATTTTTGTCCAGTGCGCACCCTGCCAATACACATGTCCACAGTTAGGGCACAACCAAAAATCATCATAATGCTTGAGCGTGTTTTTTTCCACTATATCCACGATTTCCTGTTTGGACACCGCCGATAGCTTTGTGTTGCATTTTGGGCAGCGCGATTTCTCCAAATCAATCGACAGCACAACATTGAATCGTTGTGCTAGTTCAGAGAGTCTTTCAGGTTCGTTGATGCCCTCCACATAGTACGCTTCAACGCCCTTGGCAGTCGCCTGCTGGTACAGCGCTAAGTCTCTTGTGAGGAGAACGCGGTTCTCTGTTTTGGCAATTAAAAGTAGCTGAGGGTCATCCAGCTTCGTGGAGTATTTGATGTCGTGTCCCATCATGCGGAGCCATCGGGCAAGTGTCCCCAGCATGCCGTCCACGATGAAGTTCACGTTTGCGCTCTCCGAACAACGCTGCCGCTTCCTGGTTTTGCCACTATGTTCTGCTCATCCATCGTTAACTGTCCGTTCACAAAAGTTTTCACGGGTTTGCCTTGTACGTCCCAGCCGTTGAAAGGCGAGAACTTCGCTTTCGAGTGAAATTTTGAGGCGTTTATCTTGAATCGCCGATTAAAATCTACAACCACCAAATCCGCGTTTTTTCCCTGCTCTAAGCATCCTCGGTCACCTAAGCCGAAGATTTCTGCAGGCTTCTCTGTAAGCAACTGAACAGCTCGGTCAAGGGACAGGCGGTTCGTATGCACCATGGTTAACATGAGGGGAAGCATAGTTTCTAGACCTGGCACGCCAACCTTGACGTCCCAGATGCTGTTTGCGTCCTTTTCCTCCAAAGTGTGCGGTGCGTGGTCGGAGCCAATTGAGTCAACTGTGTCTTCGGTTACGCCTTTCCAGAGCGCTTCCACGTTTTCTCTGCTGCGGAGCGGCGGCATCGTCACAGCCTTCGCACCTAAACTTTCATAGACATCTTTTGTCAGCAGGAGATGATGCGGGGTCACCTCACAGGTCACTTTTTGGTCAGCTTTTTTTGCTTCAGCCACCGCGTTTAAGCCTTTTTCAGTGCTGAGATGGCAGAAATGCACGCGATTGTCCACTTGCGCGTTTAAGGCGAGCAAACGCTTGACGGCTTCATATTCAACACGTTCGTCATGTGCTTTGAGGAAGGCGGTTACGTCGTGGCGTTTAGCAAGCTTGAGTTTTTCTTTGGCTTTCTTTAGTAGCCTGTGGTCTTCTGCGTGAACGGAGACAGGAACGTTTAACTCGGCTGTTTTCTTGAAAGCTCCCTTCAACGCTTCATCGTTGTCGATGTTTAGTCCGCCGACTTGTTCTGCCATGAAAAGCTTGAAGCCAACTGCCCCCTCAGCGACTATTTCTTTGGTCTCGTCCAAGTTTGTGGGGAACTCAGAGTAAAAACCAACATTAACTAAAACACTGCGCTTAGCAATTTCCATGCGGTTCCGCAGCGTCTGGACGCTCATCGTAACAGGCGAGTTGTTTGGCATGTCCAGAACCGTGGTCACTCCGCCTGCGGCTGCCGCTGCTGTTCCTGTGAGAAAAGTTTCTTTGTAGGCTTTTTCTTCGTCGCGAAGATGCACGTGAGAATCAATCACGCCGGGTAAAACCAAGAGGTTGTGGAGGTCGATTTTTTCGTCGGCTTTGGGCATATGAGTTTCTTTGCCAATTTTGAAGATTCTGCCATTTTCCACTGCGATACTGCAGTCAACTATGTCCTGTTTGAGGTATGCTTTGGCGTTGTTTAATACCGAGTCAACAATCAAGTTGGGCGCGCTCTTTTGGTGAATAAGGGAAGAAGTAGTTTATTTGCTTATTCAAGCAGGAAAAACGCGCTTTATCAAATGGAGGTGGGCTTGTTATTTTTCGTCTTCTGCGTCTATGCGGCAGTCCTCGCACAGGTTCTGTCCGTTTGCGTCCTTCAGGTTTTCTGAGTAAACTCCACATTGGTCGCAGTAGCCAGATAGCGGCGTCTCTTCTTCCGTAACTTGTTCAGATGCGTTTGCGCCTTCGATGCGGGACTTTTCTAGTATTATTTCGATGAGTTCAGGCATTATGCCGAGTATGTCTTTGCTTGAGATTAGCCCCACGAGGTCGCCTTTGTAGATTACGCCAAGTCTTCTAATGTCGAGTCTGCTCATGCGTCTTGCAGCGTCTGTTATGGTTGCTTCTGGCTCTATGGTTGCGAGGGGAGCAGTCATAATGTCTTTGGCTTTCACAGCGGCAGCCTGAAGATTCTTAGCAAGCACACGCATCACTAGGTCGCGTTCGGTTATTATGCCAAGCGCTTTTCCTTCTTTGTTGGTGACTATGACGCACCCCAAACTGTTTTCATCCATAAGTTTGGCGATCTTGTCCGTAGGCGCATTTTCATCAGTGGTTACGACGGGGCTGCTCATAGCGTCCTTGACTAGCATTCTTGTTCTTAAACCGATTTCTGACATGCTTACAACACGCTCAACACTTTAGCCAAGCTTTGATGTTCACAGTCAACAATAAAGAACGCGCAATTTAAGAGTTTTCCAAACCACTTTAGGAATCGCTCTGCTGACTTTTTGTTTAGCCGTAAACCGTTGTTTTTCTTTTGGAGTCAAGAGCAGATATATAAGGCAGTAGATTGACTATTTGTTGTTGAACCAAAAAGGGGTTCCTTAAAATTGCCATCTAAACGAAAAAGCCGAGGAAGATCAAAAGGAAGCAAAGGCAGCAGTAGCTTAGTTCAATGTGCAAACTGCGGACAACAAGTGCCAAGAGACAAGGCAAAGAGATCCACACGACGAGTATCTTTTGTTGAACCCCAATTAGCTAAAGAGCTACGTCAAAAAGGTACTTACATAGCTTCGTGGGTGGACACAAAATGGTACTGCATATCCTGCGCGGTTCACCGAGGAATAGTGAACGTTAGAGCCGAAAGCGAACGACATTCACGTGCAAAACGCAGATACTAATTTTTAGATTTATTTTCATTTTTCAGCGTCTTATAGACATGTAGTCCTCTTTGTAGCACTGTGAAGTTTGAGAGCACTGCGAGCAGTATTATGCCTATGTTCAGAGCGGGCAGCCAGAAAACTGCGGCTACCGTTGCAGCAGCCAAAATTATTATGCGTTCTGGTCTTTCAGCTATGCCTATGGATTCCATTTTTATGCCTGCGGCTTCGGCTCTTGCGCGACTGTAGCTTACCATGAAGGACCCCGCCAAAGCAATTAATCCAATAATTGGGTTGCAGAGCCCACCAATTATTATACCCGCGTACGCTGCAGCATCCGCGTACCTGTCCAGCAGAGAATCGAGAAAGCCGCCGAACGTGCTTGCTTGCTGGAAAGTCCGAGCTAACACACCATCTAATGTATCACAGAACCCTGAAGCCATGAGCAAAACCAAACCTGCGATAAGCATAAGCGGTTGCCCTTGCGATAACGCGTAGGCTGCGGCTGAAAGAAACGCCAACCCAAAACCAATGGCGGATACGCTGTTAGGTGTTAAGCCTATCCTGTGTGCGGCTTTGGCTTCTGCAGACAGCATTCCTTGGACTTTCTTTTTCAGTTTGGTCAGCATAGGCGAATTCTTAGTTTTGTATGTTGATGCTTGTTATTAAAGTTGGGCTGCTCAGG
>CAYGJP010000165.1:0-5016 GCA_964350175.1 uncultured Candidatus Bathyarchaeia archaeon | reverse complement strand
ACATAACACGGCGTACCGCGTTTTCATGTACTTTGCAATTTCCTTTTCTAGGTCAGCTAAAATCGTGTCGGAACTAGCTGAGCAATATGTCACTGCCTATTCGCCTTCTTAACAATCAATTTAAACTATCCATTTATTCTTTCAGTTTAGCTCAAAGCGGCGTACAATGAAGGAAAGACTTTCCTCACAGTAGACTTTAGCTTACGCAAGTATTCGCTGTTACTGTTTTTTATCCAGTTGTATTCTTCACTTCGTATTATTTTGTCATACAGAACTGGAAGTAAGTGATTTTGGGTGCATCCAAATTCAAGATTATTTCGAAAATGGGCTGTCCAAGTGCTCTTGTATGGTTCCGCGCCTTTCAAAAAATCAAACTTTGCCATGCCCTTTTGGCTTGCTTGTTCAATGAGGTGCATTAGCAAAAGGTTGCCGACTCCAAACTTTGAATACGCTGGGTCGTAGCCTGGGTGATAATAGTACGTTACATTGTTATACTCGAAGCATAGTCCTGCTGAAATCGGGGTATCATCCGCTTTTAGGAGCGATAAATTCAACCATTTGTTTTCTGCAAGCAGTTTAGACACTTCTATTATGAAATCTTTGAATTTTGGGTCTTCGCCAAACGAACCTTGCTGTCCTTTGGAAAACCACTTCTTTTGATGTAACTCAACAAACGTTTTGACTCCTTTCTCGACGGAGCTGACCTCATCTTGTCTTTCAAATGTTACGTTATATTTTTCCTTTAACCTCCTCATTCGTCGGCGCAGGTTTCTTCTCATGTCCCCGTCTATTTCTTGTGAGCATTCA
Organism: uncultured Candidatus Bathyarchaeia archaeon; assembly: GCA_964350175.1. Lineage (GTDB taxonomy): Archaea > Thermoproteota > Bathyarchaeia > Bathyarchaeales > Bathycorpusculaceae > JADGNF01. The sequence goes on along the minus strand of CAYGJP010000165.1, from coordinate 4,209 downwards.
TTCGTACCGCAAAGAGGGATATAGTAGCATACGCTTGAGACTCTTTCATTTTGCAAGAGCTTTTTTCCAAAAATTTTGCGCAAATACAAATCACATTCGGGTGTTTCGGGGATATCTCTGAATTCTAAGAAATCCCAGTCGATTTTACTTAAGTGTTTCAAGAAGAGTTTTAGGCATTTTCCTTTTCTTTCTGTTAAAATGAAATTGTGATAATCAGTGTGTTCTGCTCCTAAAAATTCCAATTTCCTAAGCCTGAATCCAAGGATTTTGTAGTTTGAACACATAAGAGGCGCTGCGGCAATAATTTTTTTGTCATCTTTTGCTAGTAAGATTTTAAGCTCTCTTTCGTTTCCAAAATGTTTCCACCACGTAGAGAGCCATTCCCAAGTTAAGAATAAATCATTGTTTTCGCTTTTGGCCAGAACACTGTTCCATTCTTTTCGTAATTCTATGAACTGCTCATAGTCATTAAGTTCTGTTATTTCCAGCATCCAAGGTTTACCTCACATATTTTCCCTGTGTTAGGCGGCAGGATTTACTTGTGGTTATTACAACTTAAGTTACAGCACTTAGCGTACGGACTTCTTTTGCTTTAATTTGCCCCTTGAACAACCTCAAATGGTGTCGATGGCGCGCTGATTTTACCGCAACCCTTTGTTATTTTTCAAGGTTAACGCCGCTTGAACGGCATAATATGTTAAAATCATGTCTGCACCTGCCCTTTTGATTGAATCCAATGTTTCCATAACTAAGGCCTCTTCTTTCAACAAGCCCTTTTCAGCTGCTGCTTTAATCATGGCGTATTCTCCACTGACCTGATAAGCCGCTATGGGCACTGTGGGGTACTGCTGCTTCATTCGAAGAATAAGGTCTAGATTTGATAAGGCTGGTTTGACGATTACCATGTCGGCGCCTTCGTTGATGTCCAGTTCTGCTTTCTGCATAAACATTTTTTCATTGATTGGGTCAACTCTGAATTTGCTTGAGTCTACTCCTACTCTTGGTGTTTCTGACTGTGTCATGGTTTGGTAAAAAGGTTGGAACATGCAACTGTTGGTTTTGAGATATGTCATCACTGAAACGTCGTCAAACCCTTGATTGTCCAAAGCCGCTCTTATGTGCCTAACTTGGCCGTCAGCCATGGCGGAGGGCGCAATTACGTCTGCGCCTGCTTCAGCGTGGACAGCAGCTATTTTTCCCAGCATCTGGGCGGTTTTTTCGTTCAATACTTTGCCTTTTTCTGTGTAAACGCAGAATTCTTCTTTTGTGTAGTCGCAAAGGCAAATGTTGCTTATGAGAACCAAGTTGTCGCCGAACTCGTTTTTCAGTTTCTTGAAAATCTGAGTGTGGAATCCATCTTTCTGCAGGGCAACCGAACCATCGGCATCCTTTGTTTTTATCACACCGAAAACCATGACTCCTGGGATGCCTAAGTTAATTGTTTTTTCACATGCTGTTACAGCGTCATCTAAGGCAAGGTACTCTTGACCTTTAATTGAGGGAATTTCGTATTTCTTTCCATCTTCTCTGACAAATATTGGGTACACTAAATCGTTTGTTGACAATTCTATGGGTCTTACAAGTCGAAGCATCGACTTGGACTTCTTAATTCTAGATGTTGTATGCATTTTTTTTACCTCTATTTTAAGACTTTCCTGAGAAAACATGAACCTGTTATGTTGGCTCGCAACTGGTAACTGTGCATGAATTCACATTTGCCACGAAATATTTGGAAGAATGCCCAATTTCTTAGGTTTCAATTATTCTTATATTGACTTCATTTTTCCCTTCGCAAGTGCATAAAGTCGCTTTGGAACTTGCGGCAAATTCCAAAACACATCCTTAGCAACTTTTCCCAGTCTTCCATGTCGAAGATCGTTGCTCATTAGTTTCCATTGTCTTTTGAAAGAAGACTTATTAAGTAAATACTCTCGAGCTTTCTCCATGTCCTGAGCCGTAAATGTTGGCATGCTTATTATGGGTTTAGAAAGGCCGAACTTGTTCCAGTCTTTGGTAACAATCCATTTGTTTTTCTCCGCCAGTTCATGCAACTGGGTTCCGGGGTAAGGGGTGGCTATGGAGACAGATAATATGTCGGGACTGAATCTGTCAATGAACGACGCTGTGTTTTTTACGGTTTCCCATGATTCACCAGGCAAACCCACAATGAAGTTCGTATCTACCAGAATTCCTTCTTTTTGAATTGCCTTGATGTTGTCAACCACCGTTTCCAATGTGCAGCCAGCTTTCCCTAATTTCATGAAAAGTCCTGGGTCACCCGTTTCAATTCCTAACTGAATTCTTGTGCAGCCTGCTCTTTTCATTTTTTTCAAAAGTTCAACTGAGAGTTTGTCTGCTCTGGTCTCGCATGCCCAATTTAGTTTTAATCCTCTCTTGGTTATTTCGTCACAAATCATCATGGCCCGTTTGACTTCAAAGCTGAAGGCTTGATCCTCAAACCATACCACTTTAACGCCGTAGTTCTTCACGAGCGTTTCAACATCATCTACCATTTTCTCTGGGGTCCGACCTCGCCACTTTCCAAAAACAATAGGGTACACGCAGTACATACAGTTGAAAGAGCACCCATGACTACCCAGCACAGAGAAGAAAGAAATCGTTTTGTGTCTAGAGCCTCCTGGAATGAAACCTGACTCCGCCGTAACGTACTTCTTTACTTCTAAAAGGTGCAATGCGGGCGGTGGTAACGCGTCAAGATTTCTGGGTATTTGCTCCTCTGAGTAATCAATGTACCTTTCAGTTTTGAGCGCCGCCTGAACGCTACCCTCCTTTGAACTATTACTTTGCAGTTTTTCTATTGTCTTTACAATTACAAATTCTAGTTCTGCTTCTCCTAAAACCATGTCCAGTTGACTTTTTTCTAAAACTTCCTGTGAAGCCATTTTGCATAGTGCCCCCCAGCCTATCAGGAACGTGTTTGGCAGTTTTTCCTTAAGACTTGCAATCACCGCCAAATCGCTGTCAAGTGATGGAGCTGAAATTCTGGAAACAATGATGTGGGGGCTGATTTTTTCAACAGCAGCTAAAAACTCATGTTGCGTTAATGCTTGGATTTGAAAATCCAAAATTGTTACTTGAAAACCCTTCTTTTCTAGTACTGCTGCCGCGAATGCTTCGTGCAAGGGGGGAAAAACAGTTTGAAGGTTGCCTCTTTCGATTGGGAACGCGGTTCCAAAGCCTCCGCCGAAGTCTCGCAAAATCCTAGTTCCTGGTGGACTGGGCAAATTTAGTAGGAGAATTCTCATTTATTCGCATCCTATCTTGTTATGCATGTTCATTTATGGAAAATGGAGGTTAACACGTTGGGGACACGTTTTTTTACTCTAACTATAACGAATTCAAGGTCCATGTCGCTGTCGTTCCACGCTGTGTGGAGCGCGTTAGGTTCGATGTAGATGACGTCGCCTTTGCCAACGTTAAATTCTTCGTTTTCAACTTTCATTGTTCCGTTACCGCTTAAGAATATGTAGACTTCTTTCTGGGTGTGTCTATGCGGGTCAATTTTCATGTCCTTTTTCAGAAAGCCCCAGACTAATTCGTCTAGCTGACCTTGCATTTGTTCTTTGAATATTTCTTCGCCATGGATTGTACCATTGCAGAATTTTTCGCATTTTTCTTTGTCGAGAAACTTCCGAATCATTAAACTCACACAAGTTATCTAACTTTTTCAGTACCTGAAATGTCTATTTACGAAGCGTCGATGCTCACTTCGGTTCCTGACGAAATTGACTTATTCATGCCTTCAATTAGAGCAACTATCTTTACCCCTTCATGTGGCGGCACAGGAGATTCCGTATCATTTTCTACGCTTTTTATAAACTCTGAAAGCATCGTTAGGTATCCGCTGTCAAGCAGACGATTATACCTCGAAGCAAGTAACCGCAAATTTTTGAAGATTGCTTTCGCGGCTTCAATTCGAGGTCCCGGTTCCCACCACCAGTTGAGTACTTTAGAAGAGTCAGCGGTGACATCTATGTTTACGTCAAGACCTGTGCCAAAGACGCCAATATTGAAAACTCTGGCTGACGAGTAAGCTGACCAATCTAGAAAACCTGTGCATGCACCTTCAAATTCCACGAAAGCTCGCAATTCAGCCTCAAGAATTTTGTCTGGGTCATTAAATAAGGATGGCGATTTCGCAAATACTTTCTTGGCTTTTCCTCCAAAAAAAGTCATGGCGTCTATTGC
>CAYGJP010000164.1:0-5037 GCA_964350175.1 uncultured Candidatus Bathyarchaeia archaeon | reverse complement strand
TCACTCTTGTACTCATATTTTCGCAAGAGTGTAAGGCATTTTCTAGATAGAACACTGACGCGTTTAGTTGCGATAATTTCATTAAGAAGAAAACAAGCATTTTTTACATTAGTTCTAAGTGGAATCAAGTTATGATTGAAGTCAGCAACAAAAACGAACTATCAAGCCAGCTTACAACAAACAAAAAAGTCATTGCTTTGTTCTATGCGTCGTGGTGTCCCTTCTGCCGCAGATTCCTTTCAACTTTTGACAAATACGCCAAACAACCCAACTCCGCCATGTTCATGCGGGTCAACATGGACGACTACGATAACCCCATGTGGGAAGAATACGATTTGGAGGCAGTTCCCTCAGTTATCCTGTTTGAAAACGGAAAAGTAGCTAAACGGCTGGATTGTAACTTGGGCGCTGGACTAGACGAAGAACAATTCAGCGAGTGGCTACTACGCCTGTTCTAACAGAATAACAGGTCAACTGGAGATGGCGCCCGTGGCTTTACCTTTTTCTTTTAGCTGTGATGTCCCTCATAGTCGGCTAAGTAAGACATGGGAGAAAATTCATGGAGCAAAAGTTGTTGAAATTTATGAATTAAAGGGCAAAAAATCCGAACACTACATCGCCTATTATACAGTCGGCAACTATGTTTTGAAACAACCAATTAAAAGAATGAGCTACTCGCAAAAGTGGGTTTGCAAAAGTTTTTCAAAGAAATGGAAAACATTCTCGGAGGCTTACCAAAGAGGGCTTTTTAGGTATGGGACATGGCTTTTATCAGTTTTTTACAGCTTTACAAGTACGAAACTAAATGAGTTTATTGAAAGTAAGTGGTTATTAGTCACAGAAGTCTATACAAGCAGTTCAGGTCTTTCTATAAGTTGATTGTTCCGTGCTAAAGAACAAAGTTTTGGCGTGATTGCTATCAAGTGTAAGGTGGAGTAGTACCAAAAGACATAAAATCGGAACTACTGCTAACAGATGGTTGAGGGGACAAGGGTTGAACGAATTTGGATTGCAGCTTCTTTTAGTTCTAGCCTTCTTAGCAATCGGCTTGTTGTCGGTCACGTTTCCAATTTACGCTATTTGCGTGACTTATTTGAAACAAGAATTCTGGGAGAACCTCAAAGCTCGAAAAGTTAGGGTTGAAAAGCTAAAAATAAGAGTAACAGAGTTGGCTCAAGAGCTATCGGGACAAAAAAAAGACAGCGTTAGGTTCAAACAAATCAAAGAGCAAATTGACAAATATACTGATGAAATTGGCAATCCAAAGTGGTTTAGTTTGACAGCAGTTGGCGCAGTGTTAATGCCAGTTACATTTCTTTTGATTTCAATTGTTTTTGCGGTCATTGGTTTGTTTTTTTACTACAATGAAATAAGCATCGACGGGACAGCGATTTATCCTTTAATGGCGATTGGTTCTGCAGCGGGGTCAATTGTTGCAATTTTACTTCTCTACAGAACAATCTCCGCAGTGGAAAGTGCTGCGTTTAGAGAATTTCGGACAGTAGACTATGACGCATTTTTTGACAAGAAATTTGCAGTATCAAAAGAAATTGTGCTGGGGGAACCTTCGGAGCTATTGATACATGCAGGAACACGAGACGTCGACCTTGAAGATTTGATAGTTAGGATATACCTGCCACCAGAAATCGAAATTCTCGGCGTAGCTACAGATGTACAGTCCTGCTCTTACCAACCTGAAGGATTTGATTTTTGCGGATTTAACATGTTGGTATCTATCTATGACTTTGTCCCAAAAGACTTCTATAATGGTACAGTTGTTAATGTGAAAGCTGCTAAAGTTGGCACATACAAGTTGCCTGTTTGGTTGCATGCCAAGAATGCTAAGCTTTTCAAGACTGAACTCACTATAGTTGTAGTTGAAAAAAGGGACCAAAAATGAAACTTTGATATCCTCATTACAAGTAACCTGAGGAAAAAACGCAAATTCTGCATAAAGAATTCTGTGAAGGGGGTACAAAAGCAGAAAAACAATTTTTTGATACTTGTGCGAGTTTCCTTAATTTAGTATTCGTGCGCCGAGGGAAAAAGTGAACCTTTGGCGCGAGTGGAGAGATGGTACCCTTTAGGGTGGGAGCCCCCTTTGTGGTCGAGAAGGCTACCAACAGTTCCTCCAAAAAGAGAACAATTCGGCGGAACTGTGGTTTATTGTGTGACTGAGTGGTACCAGCTGAGTAGGTACTCGGGCAGTTTTAGTCCTCTTTGCGCCAGCCTCTCAGCCAATTTTACAGGTAAGGGACTTAGCACGTAGGCTGCTCTGGTGTAGAATCGCCTTGGCGTGTACGGTTTTGTTTCTTCCTCCAAAATTATCTGCAGGTCAGATTTCTTGGCTAAAGTTGAGTCCTTGCAGCCTGTTATCCCCAGCACTACACCGTTAAACTTCTTGAGCACATCGCACCAGATGAGGACAGGTTTACTTTCGCCCGAGTAGGAAATAAGCAGCTCCAAGTCTCCTGCTCGGGGGTGCGGCGTGTTCACTCCGCGGGTCATGAAGACGTTGTCGCCTAGAGCGGTCTTTATGTGGAAAAGTCTTACGCCCGTCATTTTGGCGATTTCGTTGGCTGTTCCTCTTCCGCCTAGGTACACATTGGTTCTTTTCTCGAGAACATCAACCAGTTTCGTGTAAGTGTCCGACGCCACATTGGCATCAATTATGTTGCCGATTGTTTCAAATTCTTCCTCGCAAAGTTTGAAAACCTCGCCTACATCCAGATTCCTGAAGATAGCTTCAATCATAATGTTCAAAAGTTCAAGCGTGCCCAACTCAAATATGTCGCCCATCATGCCTACATCGCTGTACTCGTCGGAGGGCTTCATTTTTCCGCGACCTTTTATCTGCACTACACTGCCATATTTGTTTGCCACATCTGCCAACGGTGAGGTGGGACTGCTTGTCAAAAGTCCCATGCTGAACTTGCTGCTTTTCTTCTCGTCTATGTATTTTGCTAAATCTTGAGCCATCATGAGCGGTTCATCTGAGAAACCACTGCCGCTGTTCATGAGCAACAGGGTTTTTTTGTAGCGTCTGTCAAGGTCGTGTGCGGCATCGTACATGTTTTTCCCTGGAAAGCCAGGGTCGTCAGGGGTTAGAACAACTTTATTTCGCCAGCCTACTTGAGCTAACGCGATTTGGCTCATAGCAGCGTTAAGAGAGTAAAGAGATCTTCCAGCGCCACTGCAGACAACGCAGTCAGCTGCTTTGAGGTCTTCATAGAGTGGAGCGAGGCTGGACTTTTTTATGTTGAGAACATTGTCTCGGATCTTGTTGCAAAAGCCGATATTGCTGATTTTACTTTTGATGTAAACGGCGCCCCCGATGCATTGTGATGTTTCGGTTTGTCTATATTATTCTTTGCGCTTGGTTGTGTGTAATGTTTATATGATTCTGAGGTTATCTGCATGGAAACGGTGGATACCTTGGCTGCTCAAAGTGAACTGCAAAAATTTGACTTCATTCGTAAGCGTGCTTTGGAGCTGGGCGCTTCCGACGCTAAAATCATAGCTGCAAGCGACGTTGTAATTGAAGACCGCGTGGTTTTGAAGTGCAAAGTCGGCTGTAACAATTATGGAAAAACGTTGATGTGCCCGCCTCATACACCCACGGCTGAAGAGTTCCGCAAAATCGTGGACGAGTACCATGTGGCTTTGTTCATGAAGTTTACGTCGCGCGCAGAAGCGGATGTGGAGTTGCAGAAGGTTCTCTCAAAGGCTGCCTCTGACCCGTCGGTGCCTGTAGATGCGAAGGAGAAAGCCGCAAAATTCTGGGCGATGTGGAAAGAAGACAAAAGCCAAATGCTTAAAGCGGTAGTGGATTTGGAGCGGGAGACGATGCGAGCTGGTTATTCGTTGGCGGTGGGTTTTGTTTCTGGCGCGTGTCAGCTGTGCGAAAAATGCAGCGGCGTGGACACTGGAATCTGTGTGCATCAGGAGTTGGCGCGTATGTCTGAGGACGCCATCGGCGTGAATGTGAAGAAGACGGCGGCTAAAGCGGGGATTTCGGTGGTTTTTCCGTTTCCGAAGAATCCTGAGTCGTTTGCGTTGTTGCTGATTGACTAAAGTTTTATTTACTGAATGGTGTTAAATAGGTTGTTTGGGGTGGGCGTTTAAGAATGGATGTGTTTGAGGCACTTGCGCGGCGTAAGTCTGTTCGTTCTTTTGAGCCTGCCAGTGTTTCTAGGGAAACGCTAGAGAAGCTTTTGGAGGCTGCGCGGATGGCGCCTTCGGCTAAGAATTTGCAGCCGTGGCATTTTGTTGTTGTAAGTGATTTGGAGAAGCGCAAGGCGTTGTCGCGTGGGGTTTTTGCGCGGTTTCTCAGCGAGGTGCCAGTGGTTATTGTTGCTTGTGGTGATCCTTTGTTGTCGCCTAATTGGTATGTGGTTGATGTGGCGTTGGCCGGGGAGAATATGGTTTTGGCGGCGACTGCTGAGGGGTTGAGTACTTGTTGGGTGGGTAGTTTTGATGAGGAAAAAGTGCGGGCGTTGCTAAAGATTCCACAGAGTTTGCGTGTGGTTGCGTTGTTGGCTGTGGGTTATGCGTATGAGAAGGCGAGTGTTCGGCGTCGGATTATTGATTTGGTTCGTCGGCGCAAAACGCTGGGTGAGATTGCGAGTTGGGAAGAGTACGGTCGCAGCGTTTAGTTTTTAGTGTTTTTTGTTGTGGGGTTTGTTTGTTTGCGTGTTTTGTTGGATGAGATGTTTGCGGGTTTGAAGGAGTATTTTGAAGCGCTGGGTTATGAGGTTTTGACGGCGCAGGAGGCTGGGTTGAAGGCTGCCAAGGACCGTGAGGTGGTTGAGTACGCGGCGCTGCATAGTTTGGTTTTGGTGACTCAGGATCAGAAGCCGGCGGAGTTGGCTGAGTTGTTGGGTGTGCGGTGTGTTTTGGTTTCTGGTGCGATGGTTGCTCGGGTTGCGGATGCTCGGATTCGTGAGCGGTTTGGTTCGCCGTAGTTGGGTTTGTTTGCGTAAGTTATATTATGTGTAGCGTCTGATGTTGGGTGCAGGTGTGTTTATGGTGCATGAT
>CAYGJP010000163.1:0-5099 GCA_964350175.1 uncultured Candidatus Bathyarchaeia archaeon | reverse complement strand
GCGCTGTCCCATGTGCATCGAAGCATGCCCAATGCACGCCATAAAATTCACCGACAAACAGAACCTTTGCAGGGCTCTTGCGTCGGCAGCCTACGGTGTGCTTTCAACCTTCAAGAAAGGCAAGATGTCATACGTTAGCTTCGCCAAAGACATCACTCAGTACTGTGACTGCCTGCCTAACCCTGGGCAAATCATGATGAAGGACCTGGGAATCTTTGCTTCCGATTCACCTGTCTCAATTGACAGCGCATTCCTCGGCATGGCAAACTACAAAGTCTTCAACGAAGCATACCACGTAGACTGCAGGCTCCAAATCCAAGAAGCAAAAGCCATAGGCATCGAAGGCGACCTAAAACCGCAGATAACAACAATCAGTTAACGCAAACGCTCAGAGCATAAGCAACATGCCAAAAGCCTACATCGACCCACAGAAATGCCAAAAGTGCGCCAACTGTTATGCAGCAAAAGCGTGCCCCATCAAAGTCATCTTCCGAATTGACGCTGACGAGCCAGCCATTGTTGAACCAAACCTTTGCCACGGATGCGGAGACTGCATAAAAAAATGCCCCGCTTACGCAATTATTCTAAGACCTAGTTAGCCAGCGGGTTAACGTTTTCTTTCTTGTTTGTCCCAGTTTTGCTTCAGCACAGCCAATGTATTTGGCGCCAAGTCCTGCTCAACCATGAAGTTTGGACCTACCCAGCTGTCGTTGCCGACTTTCACGCCAGGCATCAAAACCGAGTTAATACCCGTTTTCACGTTGTCACCAAGTATGGCGCCAAGCTTTCGGCGTCCCGTGTCAACCGCTTTGTCTTTCACCATCATCTTCACTGTGCCATCATCCAAGCGAAGATTAGCAGTTATGGTGCCTGCGCCCAAGTTGCATTTTTCGCACAGGATACTGTCGCCCACATAAGACAGGTGTCCCACATGGGTTCCATCCATGATTACGCTGTTTTTCACCTCGCAGGCGTTGCCTACACGCGCATTTTTGCCTACGCTGGTACACGCACGTATGAAACAGTTTGGACCCACATCTGCGCCTTCATCGATGAAGCATGGACCTTCAATGTAGGCGCCTGAACGTACTCTTGCGGTTTCCGCCACGGTCACGGGACCAATCAGGTGAGCGCCTTGCTCCACGTTGCCCAAAACCTTGTGCTCCATCCGTCGCAGAGCCCAAGCGTTCGCGTCCAGCAAATCCCAAGGTCTGCCAATGTCAAACCAGTCTTCCTTTGAGATTTCAGCAGCCAAAACCGTCTTCTTGTCCTCAACCAGCATAGTGACAGCGTCGGTAAGTTCGTATTCTCCGCGAACAGACCTCTTAACTTTCCGCAAAACGCCAAACACTTCTTCACTGAAAACGTACAGTCCCGCATTAGCCAAATTAGACGGCGCATCCTTGCGGCTGGGCTTCTCAACCACACGCTTAACGCATTTCCCAGCGCCAAGCTCGATTATGCCGTAGCTTTCAGGCTTATCCACAGCAACCACAGCCATAACCGCATCAGGCTTCTCCCGAGTGTAGGCATCCACAACGGTTTGCATGGCTTGCTGCGCAAAAAGCAAATCAGCATAAACCACCACAAAATCCCCAGCCACATGCGGTTCAGCGACGCTGACGGCGTTGCCCGTGCCCAACACAGCCGACTGCTCCACATACTCAAGTTTAAAACCAAACTTTGAGCCGTCGCCAAAGTAGCTGCGAATCGCCTCGCCCATGTAATGTGTAACGATTACGGCTTCGGTTATGCCGCATGACTTCAACGCGTCCAAGCAGTGCTCCAGAATCGGCTTTCCACCAACCCGAATCAGATGTTTGGGTCGCGTAGCAGTTATCGGTAAAAGCCTAACGCCTTCGCCTGCAGCTAACAGTACAGCCTTCATTTCTAAGCAGCCCCAACATTCGCTTTAACTAAAGCGGCACCTTTGCTCATTATGTCTTGGGCAGCTTTTAACGATTCACCCTCCACCGTCAACCGAATCAATGGCTCGGTTCCAGACGCCCTAATTAGGAGCCACCCGTTTTTAAGGGCTAAACGGACGCCGTCAACCGTCGACAACTTACCAGAAGCACCGAACGCAGTCGTTAGGGTTTTCTCGATTTTGCTTACCGCTTTGTACTTCAACTCGTTTTTGCAGGCAATGTTTTCTCGCAAAGTCACGTACTGGGGCACCTCAGCGATGAATTCGCGCAGACTTTTGCCTTCATCTTCCAGCGCTTGCAACAACAGCACAGCCGAAAGGGGACCATCAGGGCAATAGTGGAATCTGGGATGCACCCACGCGCCGCAGGGTTCCCCGCCGAAAACCGCACCATGACGCTTTATGGCTTCAGAAACGTAGATGTCGCCAACTTTGGTTCGCTCGGCAACCTTGCCACCGTACTTCTCCGCCATGGTCTCCACACACATAGACGCCTCAACCGTCGTCACCACCTTTCCGCCGCCACGCTTCTTGAGAACATAAGCCCCGTACGCGGCAAGGGCACGGTCAAAATCAACAAAAACGCCTTCCGCGTCAATGAAGGCTACGCGGTCGCCGTCCCCGTCAAACGCCACACCCAAATCAGCACCCAACGCCTTAATCGTCTGAGCTAAACTGGTCAGGGATTCAGCGGTGGGCTCGCTTTTGCGCGCAGGGAAATATCCGTCAGGCTGAGCATTCAAAGCGGTTACTTTGCAGCCTAACGCTTTCAAAGCTGCAGGCGCCACGCTAAAAGTTGCTCCGCACCCGGAGTCCACGACTACATGCCAAGGTTTGCGAAGCTTTACGGCTTTCTGGAGCATCTCCACGTAAGCGTAACTCACATTGACGTTGCGGGCTTTGCCGATGCCCCGCCAATCTGCCAACCCAAAACTGTTCTCGTCGATTATTTGTTCTACGGCGTTTTGGCTTTGGTCAGTGTAGGATAAGGTGTCGCTGCTGAACACTTTGATGCCGTTGTACTCTGGGGGGTTATGTGAAGCCGTCAACATGAAACCAACGTCAGCACCTAACCCTCGGGTCAAGTAAGCCAACGCAGGAGTAGGTACTACACCCAGCAGGGAGACGTTTGCGCCTGCCGCGGTTAACCCAGCAACCAACGCATCCTCCAGCATCAACCCCGAGACCCGCGTGTCCCTTGCTACCACAGCTTTCTTGGCTTTAGCATATGTAGCGACTGCTAAGCCGACTTTACAGGCTAACTGCGGCGTCAAAGCAGAGTTGACTAAGCCGCGCACTCCAGAGCTTCCAAATAGTTTACTCATGATTCCACTTCCACAGACGTTAACATCAAACACTGCATGGTTAGTCGCGGCTGTGCTTAAAAAATTTGGCTCAACCTAGCGCTCAAGCATTGCTGTTTTCTCTATGAACCGAGCCAGTTTTTGCCTTGTCGGGTGCACGCCAGCAGGGTTTGAGAGGTAGCAGGCTGCAACAGCATTCGCCAAAGTTAACCTGCACTCGTCCGAGAGTCCGTTGCCGTCGCCTAAAATGTTTCCTGCATCCCAAGCGTCACCCGCACCCGTCGCACGCAAAGCCTTAACTTTGAAGGCGGGAACTGTGACTTCGCGTTTTTTGGTGACCGTGGCAGAATACTCGGTGGTATGCAGATCAATCCGCGCCTGCAAATGCTTCGCTAAAACTTGGGCGGCATCTAAAGCTAACTCGTCAAGCCGCTTCTGCTCTCTTTTCTCACGAATTTCTGCGTCAAGCAGGGCAGCGTAAATTACGGCTTCGTTCTCGTTTAAGCTCAGAACGTCAACATTCGAAGTTTTCAGCACAGTTTGCATGAGTTGGGGAATTTCGGTTTTGTTGGGTGTTGGGTCGGCGGTATCAAAGTAGGTCCTGCCTTTGCCAGCGGCTTTTGCCCTGCGGAAAACGGCGTCAGCCAGCGCGGTTCCATATCTTTGGGTTCCAGCCCAGTTGAACAGGCATGTGTAATCGGCGTTTTCTATGAGCGCCCAGTCGCTGTCGGTTAGGTCTTCTGGTCCGAAGTCGGCAAGGGAACCTACATCTCTGAGCATGACGTTTGCTTTTCCGTTTTCAGTTTTGAACTCTAACGCCGTGGTCATCGATGCCTTAGATGAGATTTTCACGTGTGAAGTGTCAACTTTGTATTGCCCAAGGTGGTAGCGGATTTGTTCAAGCCCAAACTTACTGGTACAAACTACAGGGGTGACTTTTGCGCCTAAAGCAGCCAAGGCAGAAGCCACGTTAACAGCGTTTCCTCCCCTCAGGTCTGTTTGCTCGATGCCATCAGCGCTGCCGCCTTTCCGCCTAACTATGCCGGTGACCATGGAAGTGAACTCGTTTACGTCACGGTCTATGTTTATGAGGCGGTCTAGGAAAAAATCAGGCATAACCACTACGTGAAGTTCCTCGTCGGGTTCTTTTTTGAGGAAGCCCAACAGCTCATTTCTGCACCCGTTCAAAGCACAAGAACCATCCTGTAGACTTGTCTTGCCACAAAGCTAAAATAACCTTTCCTCATAACAGTGAGAACTACCAATCAGAAAAGACAGGCAAACAAAACAGGGGACACAGTACAATGCAGTTCAAAACAGAAATAGGCCTATTGCTCACAGCAATTGTGTTGTTCACCATCAGCACCTTCTGCTACTCCTACGTCACAGGCAACGTCGGATTAGCCTTAGCTCTAAGTTACCCATACCGAGTTTACGCTTTTCCAATTGTGAGTTTCGGGTCAGTCCTCATGGTGGTTGCCACGTTTTCTTACTCGAGGAAAAGCAAAAACAGCCTCTAAAACAGCTTGTTCCCTCTAAAAGACACATTTTGACGGATATTTTAGCCTAACAGAAAACCAATCAGAACCCAAATTATGTCGCCCAGCGACAAAGCAATAATCAAGCCAACCGTCACGAAAATCAGCATAGGCAAACCGGGGGTAGCCCAAACTTTGCCTTCGATTTTTCCCGCTTCAGCAGCTCTGGAGAGGCGTTCAACCACCGCGTCGCGCCCCTCGTCTCTGGGCACGATGGTGAGTTTTCGTTGCAAGTCCGTTTCACTGGTTTCTTCCGCTATGTCCTCCAAGGGGTAAACATGCCACTTCGCCTTCAAAGTTGCGATGGAAAACTTTTGCCCAGTTAACAGA
>CAYGJP010000162.1:0-5104 GCA_964350175.1 uncultured Candidatus Bathyarchaeia archaeon | reverse complement strand
CTGAAAAGGCGCCGTCAAAGATTTTTCCGCATCCGCAAGATGGGCTTTTTTCGATAAGCAGGGCTTCTTTGGCGCCAACTGACTTTGCTATTTTTAGCGTTTCTTGTGCGCCTTTCACGAATTGGTCTGTTACGTCGATGCCTTTCTCATTCACCACTTTAGCGTCTCCACGTAAAACATCCGAGCCATCCCCGTTTTGAATTTCTGCGGGGATTCTGGGAACCGCCAAGCCGCCTAAAACTTCTGGGCAAACTGGAAACAAATCACCCCTCTTGAATTCCTCGAACAGTTTTGGGTTTAGCCAGTTTTTTCCTTCAAAATTGCAGTTGACGCCAATTAGGCAAGCGCTGACTATTTTCATGGTAGCCTAGTTTTGTTTGAGACTTTAATTAGGTTTTGGCAGCCCTTTTGCCTGCATTCAAGCAAGCTAAGCGCAATTGGCGAAGTTTTTTTTGGACGGAATCTTTGCCGTTTTTCCATGCGAAACACAGGTTACGCTGGACAGTTTAATTTTTATATACATCGTACGCAATCAGAATACAGAGGAATCATGGCTCTCGACGACCCGCTAACAATTGCCATAATTGTGTTAACAGTAGTGGTAGCCATCGTTGCCTGTGGTATTGTCATTTTCATTATGCGTAGGCGATACCAGCCGCCGGGTAAACCTCCGTCGAAGAAGCCCGACATCGACTTGGACTTTGCAGACGGCTTGCCCTACAGGCTCACAAAGAGTGTGCAGTCTAATGATGCGTCCCAAGCGAAAAATGAGTTGCGGATTCTGGATTTGGAACGCGAAATCATAGGCGACGCCATCAGGCACCTCTACGAGGCACATGCGGAAGGCAAAATCACCGAGGCAGAACGCGAAAAACTCGCCAGCTCCTACAAGGCACGCATGATGGCTGTTAAAGAGTCCATGGCAAAAGACGAAACCATCGTGGCGCTCCATGAGCTGGAAGGCATGCAGGAAGACCTCATGAAAATGTTCAGCGAACGCTTCGGCGAATTAACCGGCAAAGTCGACGAACTCCGCAGCCGAATCGACATCAAACCCGTCAAAGAAGTTAAAGTTCAAATGCCCAAGGCGCAGGCGCCTATTGTTCCTGACCAGATGGAACAGGATGAAGAGGAAGCTGAAGAAGAGGAAGCGGAAAGCGAAGAGAAACCAAAGAAGAAACGCAAGCCACCGTCTGAGCGTCCAACTCAGAAAACGGAAGCGGAACAGAGAATAGACGCCATACGCAATGAAATCGACAAAGTTATGGATAAACTGGGGCAGATGGAAATTGAAGGCTAACTTGGAACCTGTGGAAGAGTTGAAGAGAAACGCGGCTTTGGCGGCAGTGAATCACGTTAAAGACGGTTTTATTGTTGGGTTAGGCAGTGGCAGCACCATCGCATACGCCATAACCGCCTTAGGCGAGCAAATAAAAAAGGACAACCTGCGCATCCTTGGGATTCCTTCTTCGTATCAAGCGTTCGCGTTGGCGGTGCAAAACAAAATCCCCATAACCACCCTCGAAGAACACCCCGTAATCGACGTGGACATTGACGGCGCCGACCAAATCGACCCCAAACTGGACCTCATTAAAGGCATGGGGGCAGCGTTGGCGCGGGAAAAAATTGTAGCCGCCGCATCCAAACTAAACATTATCATAGCGGATGAGAAAAAACGCGTCAAGGTTCTGGGCGAAAACAACCACCCCGTACCGATGGAAGTTCTCACGTTTGCAATTGCGCCTGTAATGCGTAGCATCGAGAAGCTCGGCGGAAAAGCCACGTTGCGGGAGACTAAGGGCAAACTTGGACCCGTAATTTCAGACAACGGCAACGCCATCATGGACGCCACCTTCGGAGCAATCGGTGACGCTGCAAAGCTGGAGCGTGAACTCAAAATGATTCCGGGCGTCGTCGAAACAGGACTCTTCATAGGCTTAACCGACATTGTCTATCTCGGAACAGGCTCTACTGTGGAGCAGCTTAAGCGGAAAAACAAATAGCCTGCCACACAATTCGAGTTTTGATTTTTCATCCACAGTAACAAGCGAAGTTGCTGTCATACCTGATGGCGGATGGCAAGTTTCTTAAATTAACGCAATACCTAGTAAGAAAGGGGATGAAAATGGGTGAATTAAAGAATCTCGTCGAGGTGTTTTCGAAGCTGAAAATAGTTGGTTACTTCCTTGCATTGTGGGGAGTTACCTTCTTTTTCCGAGGACTAGCCGACCTAGCATACTACGCATATAACTATGGCAGCGCAAGTTTTAGTGAGGCCCTTGCAGAAACGGCGTTTTACGTAATCTATGATGTGGCAATGCTGGCGGTTGCAATAGTGCTCTGGGTACTGAGCGTGAAAATCCTGCGGCCAAAGGCTGCAGCAGTTAGTGCCTAACACACGCAAAGGCATAACAAAAACCAACACCCTTTTTTCTTATCACACAAAACAACCGAAAAACAGCGCAGAAGACAGGCTGCAGAATGAAAAAGATTTATCTCAAAGCAAGCAGACTAACCTTAGCGCTGGCTACCAAACTCAAAACAAACCCAAGAAAACAAACATGCCGGGGTAGCCTAGCCTGGCTAGGGCGCCAGACTCATAATCTGGAGAACATAAATGGTGGCCAAACGCCCATGTCCAGAGGTCGCGGGCTCGAATCCCGTCCCCGGCACCACTAAATTCTAATTTCTTTCTGAGACTGGGTAAAGTCTTTATCCATTCAAACAACTATATCACGTGAAGATGATTGCTTTGGCGTCGAATGTTGACTGGCTAAAAGTTTTTGTTGAATGTAAAGAAAAAGTGAAAACCAACATTCAACCTTTGTTTAAGAATCTGAAGGAGCCACAGCCTGACCTTGGTAAGGGCGCTGGCGGCGACCAGATGAAGCTGGTGGATTTGGCAGCGGAGAAAGCCCTCGTGGAAGTCCTGTTGGGGCATGGGGTTTCGTTTACGCTTGTTAGCGAAGAGTCAGGCATAAAAGAATACGGCGCTGCTGCCAAGGAGTGCTTTGTAACCGTTGACCCGATTGACGGCACCACTAACTTAGTCCGTGGATTGCCCTTCTACTGTTCCTCTATCGCTGTGTCACACAAGCCCATGTTGTCTGCGGTTTACGCTGCGATGGTGGCGGATTTGTTCCACGGCGCCATGTACACGGCTGTCGAAGGCAAAGGTGCCTACCGTGACGGCGAACAAATCACGTCATCCAAACTTGCGTCGCTGGAGGAAGCCGTCATCGGTTTAGATATGAACACCTACAAGGTGGCCGAGATTGCGCCTCAGTTGACGGATTTGATTGCCCACACAAAGCATATCCGACATTTCGGCGCCAACGCGCTGGAACTTTGCTATGTGGCTGAAGGTTTGACGGATGCATTTGTGGATATTCGGGGGAAGCTGCGGACGACAGATGTGGCTGCTGGCTTTCTCATACTCAAAGAGGCTGGCGGAACAGTAACTGCACCCGACGGAAACGCAGTAGATGTTACGTTGGACCCGAAGCAGACACTCAAATTCGTGGCTTCAGGCAACAAGGAAATCCACAAGCTCATCTTGAGTTTGATAAAGCCCAAGTAAGGAAAGATAATGTTAACGCTCTTGATGCCCCACCCTGCAGCTTTGATTAAAACTGGAAAAATCAGGACTTTGGTTATTGCTGACCCGCATTTGGGCTGGGAGCTGGCGCTTCAAGAAAAAGGCATCCATGTGCCAAGCCAGACGCCCAAGCTGCTGGAAAAACTCAAAGCACTCCTCATCAAGTACAAACCTGACGCGCTGCTGATATTGGGCGACGTGAAATACACGGTGGTTGCGTCTGAGCCTGGCGAGTGGCGCGAAATCCCCGAATTCTTCACTGAACTCGGCAAGTTTGTGTCGGAAGTCGGCGTTGTACGGGGTAACCACGACGGCAACCTTGAGCCGATGCTGCCTGAAAACGTGAAAATGCACCCTGCTTCAGGTGTGGTTGTGGGTGATGTGGGTTTGTTTCATGGGCACAAGTGGCCTTCGCCTGAGGTTTTAGGCTGCAAAACTTTGGTTATGGGGCATCTGCATCCTGTGGTGGTTTTCCGTGACCCCGCAGGCTTTAAGCTGACGCGCCAGGTGTGGATGAAAGCAGACATCAACCCCGAAGCTTTAGCAAAGATTCTTCTCCAGAAGCATGGCGTAAAAATCGAAGGCACCGTTGAGGAGACGCTACAGAAACACTACAACGTCAGGCTGAGGGCGGCGCAGGTTTTCATGATGCCCAGCTTCAACGACTTCCTAGGCGGCAGACCCGTGAACGAGTCAAAACCGCGAAAGGAACTGGGCAGCGAAGCACTGATTGGTCCTGTGTTGCGTTCGGAAGCCGTGGACGTGGACAACGCGGAACTGTATCTGTTAGATGGCACATACTTGGGGACTCTGAATCAGCTGAGAAAACTGTAGATTCTCAAGTGCCTGAAAACTTATTTGCTGTTCACATCAATAGGGATGCAAGGGGCAAGATTATTGGTTGAGGCTTCAAGAGTAAAATTCACTAAGCATGCTCTTGAGAAGTTTAAAACACTCAGGAAATATGGTTTTGAGATTGCGAAAGAGCAAGTTATCGATGCAGTTGTCTGTCCTGAACGTGTAGATAAGCGCGGTGACCAGTTTTTGCAACCAAAGTCATAAGCGCAAAACATGCCGTGCGGGTGGTCTACGAGGACAGAAAAGACTTTTAGTTGTTATCACCTTTTATCCTGTTAGACGTGAGCGTTATGACCTATAAAATCAAGTATCACCAAGACGCGGATGTGCTCACTCTGGTACTCAAAAACAAAGGCAAGCTTTCTCACGCAGAAGAAGTAGGCGACATCGTAGTGCATTTTGACAAGGATGGCGCGCCTCTCTTTTTGGAGATACTTAAAGCCAGCAAGATAGTTCCGCTCATGGTTGAGGGCTTAGCAAAAAAAGAAGTCACAGTTGCATAGGCAAGTAGTGTTTTGCCGTTTGCCGAAGACGGTTGTGGGTGTTTCAACATTGGAGTGCGCCAAATCCTGCCTTTTTGAGCCGAAACGCGCCTTTTCTAGCCTTTCTGCGCCTTTCTCAGCCGTGGAATAAACCGAATCCTAACCC
>CAYGJP010000161.1:0-5157 GCA_964350175.1 uncultured Candidatus Bathyarchaeia archaeon | reverse complement strand
GTAAGGTCTATTTCACCGTTACTTTTCCGCACATACTCCAGAAGCATGTCTTCAATTGAGGGCTTTGGCTTTTCCACAGTCAAAGAGATTTCTTTGATTTCCTGTTTCTTGTACGAGAAAACGGTTTGTGCGGTTTCTCGCCCAGGTGCCTCATGGGACCTGCGTCCAAACACCTGTGAATTCGACGTTGACAACGCTACGAGCTCGCGGACAGGAGCTTTTGCCCTAACTTCCGCCTTCGGAGCCGCAATTGGAGGTTCAGGAAGAGTGTCGGCAATTTTCTGCTCGAGGAACGTGGAGACTTCTTTGAGGATTTCTTCGCCTCCAGCGGTCTTGTTACCTAGAGGAATTAAAGCCTCAGCGTCCGACTGAATCTTTGTAGCGTATAATGTGTCACTTATCGTGCTGTTAACATCATTCAGCTCTGCCGAGACGTCAGGCAGAAATTGGAAGAGCTCCTGCGAAACACCTTGCAGAAGCTTCAGTGCAGGTTTAAGGTCTACGACTATCTCGCTAAGTTCCTTTAACGTTTCAAGTCTAAGAATGACGCGTTCAATGGCTAACTGAACATTGTAGAGGAACTTTAACAGTTTTCGGACTTCTGCAATTTCGTTAGCGCAAACTGCCGCGCGTTCTTTATTGTTCTTTTTCAACGCGCCCATGCAGGATTCAAAAAGTATCTTGTCCCGTTCTCTCAGGCGGTAACTTGCCTGTTCCAGCTTGTTCTGTTGAACTTTAAGGGTACAAATGGATTTAGCAGCAATATCTTTTAGGGGTGGAGAGGGTGAGTGGATTATACCTTTGATTTTTGTTCCCTCCGTACCCTTGCTGCTTCATCCTTTTTGGGCTAAATTCCAGCCTTTCCGACTTCTTTCACGTACACAACAACAGGGGGTTCTGGGAGATCTACGGCTTCGGCTACTGGTGCCTCAACAACTTTGACTTTTGGTTCAGGCATTTGAGGAGAGTCGCCTAGTAGCATGTTGGAGAGTTTGCTCTTTGTGGCTTCCAAGTCGTTTTTCTCGGCGCTGGTGCGTTTGATGTTTTCTTGAAGGACACTAAAGGCTGATTTGTAGGGGTCTTCGCTGATTTTGCCTATTTCGTGTTCTAGTTCTAAGTGGAGAACTCCATAGCTCAGGGCTTTAAGTTCTTCTTCGCATTGTGTGATTCCTTGAGCGGTATCGTCTAGGAGAATCTGGGCGTCTTTCCGCAGCTGGTTCAGGACAGTGCTAAAGTTGGTGTGAAGTTCCTGGTACAGGTCGGGGCTTATTTTTCTTTTGTCAGCCAAATCTTTCAGGGCTTGGTCTTTGCGCCATATGAACGGGATTTGGTCGTAGAAAATTGCGGCTTTGGATTTGATTCTTGAGATTAATGTGATGTCAGCGCCATTGAATATCAGTGCTTCCATGGGCTGCTTGATGAATCTTCCATCGCTAAGTTCAAGAAATACAGAGTCAAACTTTCCACTTGGGGTTGTGGCGAATGTTATTATTCTCCCAACTGAACGTCCGTATTCGTCTTTCACTGGTTTACCAATAGAAAGAAAAAGATTGGAGAGTGTTTGAGACATGTTTTACACTCCTTTTTAGAATCCCTGAGTTTTCTCTGATTGCGCAGATGGTACTGCGGACATGCCTTGTGGCAAGTCGGGAAACTTTTCTTTGATTCTTTGCTCAGCTACTGTGGCTGCTTCGGTTAAGATTTTACCTGCGTCTTCGTTGACTGTGTCGAAGTTGAGTGTCATTCCGGAGCCTTGGCCTGCTTCGATCATTATTCCGCTTAGCATGTTGCCGATTTCACCCAGTTCATTCTCTGCTTCGGGGAACACGCTTACTAGACCTGATCTGACTGAGCGTAGAACACCTACGGCTGGACCTAAGGTGGATACTACGTCGCCTAGTTCTGATACCGTGCGTAATCTTAATGTTATTTGTTCGAGTGCGAGTCTAGCGTTTATGATGAGTCTTTCCATTTTGCGGACTTCGGCAAGCTCGTTGGCGAAGACGTTTGCTCTTTGGGTGTCGTGTTTGGCGTAAGCGTCAACTATTCTTGCAAAGATTGCCTTATCACGTTGAGAGAACCTGTCTGTTGCTTGGTCAAGCTTCTGCACTTGAAGCTCTATGCGTCTGACGGCTAAGTCGAGTCGCGGTTTAAGCGGACCTGGTGGTTTTACAGCATCTTTCAGTCGGTTAGAGAACGGCTGTTCTTCCCTTTTACTTTCCCATTTTTTAGCGAACCTTTCGGACAAATTTATTCCTCCTACAACACAGGATGCAGAAATTCGTCTTATACATTGTTAATATGATGGAGATATGCACGTATAGCTGTAGGTATATATGGGGTCAAAAAACGGGTTTTGGGCTTTAATTGTAAAATTAAAAGATGTGGTGTCCCCGTTTCGGATAATAGACAGAAAAGTGTAAGTTAGACTAAAAAGAAGCGTAATCTAATTGCTACACAAAGGTGAAAAATGAATGGGCGATAGGATTAAAATATTCGGGATAGTTGCGATCTTAGGGTTCATGGCAGGCATCATTGTACAGCTGACAGCAGACTACGCTATACCATGGCTTATGGAAGTTCTGCCAGCACTGGTTCAAGTAAAGTTCGTGGTTTCTGGATTCGCTGGCGCTTGCTTGACGGTCGCTTTGGTAAGCGTCTGGGCATATATAACAGGACCCCGAGACAGATAAAAAAGAAGGCATATACCCCTCTTTCTTTATCCGAAAATATAGGTCACACTTTCTCTCTCGTTCTTTATAATTTCTAATTATCCCGTTGAAATTAATCAAGGTTTTAGTTTTTGTTGTGGACTCAGTAGCGGAAAAAGCATTCATCAGCCTCCAGCTTAATT
This sequence comes from uncultured Candidatus Bathyarchaeia archaeon, assembly GCA_964350175.1. Classification (GTDB taxonomy): domain Archaea; phylum Thermoproteota; class Bathyarchaeia; order Bathyarchaeales; family Bathycorpusculaceae; genus JADGNF01. The sequence goes on along the minus strand of CAYGJP010000161.1, from coordinate 2,303 downwards.
AATCCCCGCCTTCGACTTCTGCGTACCTCGATATCCTCATCGTCCAAGCTATAGGTAATTGCACAAGCTTATTTGTGTTTTCTGAAAAATTTGAAGTTTTTAGGGCACATCCGAAGGCACTTGCTCAAAAAATGAATCAACGAATAAAAATCAAATTTTGCAAAACTTCATAATCGCCACGTTCGTTTCTTTGCGTGACAAAAAGGTGCTCACAGCTTGAAATTTGGCACATACGTGTTTGAACCAGAAAAAGCGGAAGGTTTTGATTTTCACCTCTTACGTATAAAGACTGAAGTGGGCAAAAGAATCTCCCCGCAGCCAGACATGCATAGTAACATCGCCGTCTTCGCGGACAACGTTGCCGCCCGCGGCCACACAAACTGGACAAGCCAATCGCCGCTGGGTCCAGCTCGGATGGGAAACAACAACTACAACATCTACTGGGACACCGTGTGCGCAACGCAGCCTGAGCACCGAGCAGAACAGTTAAACTACATCGAAGACGTCGATAAGCACTCACCTAGCGTGTGGCTGAACAGCTTCTACTTCGCGGAACACGGTCACTGCACTTGCCCCCGCTGCCAAGAGTTGTGGAAGAAAAGCGGCTTGAATTGGGTGGAGTGGCGCAAAAAAGAAATCACCGATTACATCGCCCAAGTCCGAGACCGCGTGAAAAAAGAGTTAATCTTGTGCATTCAACCTGACCCTGTGAGTTCTCTTGAGCGCTACGGTGTAGACTTTGACGAACTTGCAAAGTACGCTGACGCCTTCAACGTGGTTATGTTCAGCAAAAGTTATGCTACACCGTGGTACTGGGAAATGCTGAGCCGTGGCTTCAAAAAAATACTGAAGAAACCCATGTACATCAGCCTTTACGTTTTTGGTCCAGGCGATGACCCAAAAGATGTGCCAGCACCTTCGGAGTTGCTGACAGTTAGTGTTCGCTGTGTCCGAGCAGGCATAGACGGCATACTCTACTTGACGGGTAATGCAGGTCAGATTTGGGATTTCCAGAAAGCTGCAGTTGACAAAGTTGAGTTGCGCGAGCGCTTGAAAAGTTACGGTGGACAACCAGTCCAAGAAGTTCTTGACTTGGTTACGGGCTGGGAGAAAACCGTACAGTAAGTTTCTCGCCATTTTAGACCTCAGGGTACATTCTACGTTTGGGGAACCAATTAGGATAAATGCTTCCAAACTAAAGCTATGGAGATTTGGAATGGATAAATTTTCTCTACAAAACATTCCGCGTGCCTCGTTTAACCGCACGATGCGTGAGTTGTTCTTAGACTTAATTGATATCACGATGGAAGAAACGGGGAAAGGTTGCCTAAAATCTGCGCCGTCAAATTATGGTTACGTGTTTTTCTGGTACGGATGGCTAAACAAAAAAGCCCTGCAAAAATACTATCCCGCTTACGTTCCTAAAGAAAAAGTCAAAGACATCAAGAAAAACAAGAAACAAGACACTGCGTTAAAGCTTCAAAACCAAATCAACGACTTCTTGTTCTCAATAATCAGAGACCACCCAGACGCCATCGAGGAAGGCCACGCTGAAGTGCATTTGGCTATTCTTGCGCCTAGGCTAAAGCAGACTAGTTTGGCGGATGCAGCGAAATCTTTGAAGGTTTATGCTCAGCAACTGGAGAGGCTGGAAAAGTTTACGCGGAAATACCTCAAAAAGAAGGCGGGCAGAATCGTTGAGGAAATTGAAACTAACTTTGAAGTGGTAGACTACATCACTGCAGAAGAAGTAAAAAAGTTCGCGGATGAATATTTCTGGGATGACGAATGCGGATACCTTGAACTGTCCCATAGGAAGTTGGGTTGTGAAGTTCAGGTTAGAGTGCACTTCGATGGTGACGACACGCTTAACGAAGTTGTGGACAGGATAGACAAAGTGATTAGCCCCATAAAGCCAGAAGTAGGGCAAATGTTCAGGTATGGAAAGTCGCTCTGGCCCTTCTAAACAAAAATACCGTTAAAGTAAAACTACTACAACAAACAAAACAACAGAAACTGCACTATATGTGCCAAGAATAAAGCACCAAGTAGTCCCTGAACTTCTTAATTTTAAGCTTGCGGGTTTCCGCCACATTTTTGATAAAGCAGAGGTACTGCCCATTGCCAGAGTTTGGTCTTATGCATAAAACATATTCTTCACCCTTATTTTGAGTGTCGTAGATGCATAGGTTTGGACGGTTCCCTGAGGTTTCAAACTGAAACGTCGAAACAGCCCGATGCAAATCAAGTACTTCAGCGAAGTTCATAAGAAAACCGTAACTGTACAAATGTTGATACACAAA
>CAYGJP010000160.1:0-5165 GCA_964350175.1 uncultured Candidatus Bathyarchaeia archaeon | reverse complement strand
TTCCTCACGCGCCTTGCGACGTTAACCACTCTGTTAAATATGTGCTTGAGGACGGCCCCCACGGTTTTCGCCGATTCTGCCTCGAGGTATGCGTCCCAAACTTGGTTTATAACTTGGTCTTCGCCGATTACCATCGACTCTAAACCACAAGTGACTCTGAGAAGATGCAGCAAAGCCTCCTCATTTAGGGAAATCTCGGTGGCTCTGAATACTTCCGCAGCCATGCCCCCAGCTCTGCATGCCAAATGTTCCCTTACCGCTTCCGCGGTCGCCACATCATCCTCACTTGCGATGTAGAGCTCAACGCGGTTACATGTCTGCAGAAGAACACACTCACAAACCCCAGCCAAACCACAAATCTCAGCCAACGCCGCTCCTTTATCCTTAAACGCCACAGCCTCTAACAACGGAACATTCGCCGTCTTATGCGTCATCCGCACATTGATTAAGTGGATTGTTTGGGCTGAGGAATGCATGGTTGGATAAACCGACCACATTAAATATAAGCTTTGTCATAATTAACAAAAAAGGGGCGTCAGGGAGCAAAATTGAAGCATAGAGTCGGATTAGTTTACTTGCCCGGAGCATTACCTTGCTTTGAATCGTTCGGCAACTTGCCAACGGACCTTGTCAGGGAAGATGGATTTGTAGCGGGCAAGCCAGCCTCAGAAGTTCTTGACATGATAATAATCCCTGGGGGTAGCCTTGTAGAATCCCAAACTGTCAGAGATAATGTTGTGCGGGAAATTTTGAAGATGGCTGACGCGGGCAAGCTTGTTCTGGGCATATGTTCAGGTTTCCAAATTCTCTCAAAAGGAACTGACATTGGACGGTTGTCGGCTACACCCATTATCCGCGATGGTCTAGGCTTGTTAGATGCGGAGTTCAAGCCATTAATCTGCACAGACCAAGTCAAAGCCACCGTTGTCGGTGCAAGCAGCTTGACCAATGAAGTAGGTGCGGAAGTTGTGGGTTTTCACTGCCACACATACGGCAAACTGGTTTTGCATGAAAACGCCAGACCAATACTTGTTTCGCACACTAAACGGCTCAACTACCGTAAAGATGCGCAAGACCTTGTTTCAGGCATAGCAAACAAAGAAGGCAACGTGGTTGGAGTAATCATACATGCATTGCTGGACCAGAATCCACTAATCATCCGAGGCATCGCGAAATCGCTGGACATAAGCCCAGAAGAGCTCCGAGAAATCCGCGTGGCAAACGCCAAACTATTACAAGAAATCAAAAGTGAAGTAGGCATCGCAACCAGCATTCATTCAGAAAACAAAACCGCCAAGAAGGCAGAAACCGCGCCGCTCCTGTTGGTGACTGCGTTGGGAAGCGGTTCAGGAAAAACATTCATAGTTACAGGTATAGCAGCAGCCTTAAAGAAGAAAGGCTTCAACGTTGGCGTCGTGAAAGTAGGCGGCGACATACGCGATGTGGTGCCTGCGCTCTACCTCATTAAAGAGCCCATACGGAACTATTCTTCGATAAAAATCGGGGAGAGCGGCTGGAAACCCCTCTTTGACGCCGTTGCAGACGCAGGGAAAGACTACAATTTTCTAATTGTTGAAGGCGCCATGAGTGCTTTCACGGGGTTGCTGATGGATAAAGTGGAAAGACCCAGTTCAACCGCAGAGGTTGCAGCCGCGTTAGGCGCGCCCACAATAGTGGTTGTTGGCTGCGAAAAAGAAGGCATCGAAGGCGCGTTAGCAAACGCACTCAATTATGTGAAGCTCATGCAGAGCCTCGGAGTAAAAATAAAAGGCGTAATTCTGAACAAAATGCGCATGAGCTACCTGACCGACGAAATCCGAACCGTAATGAAGCAAGCATTTGAAAACGCGGGCGTAGAATTAGTCGGTATAGTTCCGCGTATCGATTTGGAGGGACGCGGCGCGATTCCAGAAATCGAAATTAAGTATGAGGAGTTCGGAGCCAAAGCCCTTGAAATCGCCGAAAACTACTTGGATTTAGACAAGATAGTTGCGCTTGCGGTACCCGCCCGAAAAACGGATGTTGATTATAAGGCGTTTGCGGAAAAATTCAAAAGCATACTCGTCAAAGACTACAAGTCCAACAGATTCACAGGGGGTCAAGAAGACAAATGCTTGTAGACCTCAAAGTTAACGGAAAACACGTCGTCGTAGTTGGCGGAGGCTCCGAGAGCTATCGGAAAACTTTGGACTTTCTTGAATCAGGCGCCAAAATCCTTGTTGTCAGCAGGTCATTCTCGGACGGCATAAAAGGGCTATATGAAGCAGGAAAAATAAGCTTACAAGAAGAAGAGGTAAAAAACGCCTCGTCTTTCGTTAGCAGCTTTGACCCGAAACCTGACATAGTGGTAGCGGTAACCAATGACCACGGGCTCAACGCTGAGCTTGTTAAGTATGCAAAAGCCAGCGGATGCATGGTTTACGCGCCTGATAATCCTGCAATCAGCGATTTCATTTTGCCAGCTGTGGCGAAAGTGGGTGAAGTGCGAATCGCGATATCTACTTCGGGTAAAAGCCCAGCTATGGCAAGTGTTCTAAGGCAAAGAATAGCGAAATTAATCACGCAGGAAGATTTGTTGCAGGTTAAGCTTCAAAGTCACGTCAGAGAAATTCTTAAACATCAAGTCTTGGATCAAAAAGTTCGAAAGGAACTGCTCTACAAGATACTTGAAGACGCAAAGACAAAGAAGTTTTTGAAAGAAGGCAAGTTTAAAGAGGCACAAGAAGTGGCAACAAAAATCGTAGAAAAACACCTCCGCATGGCGGACAAGCTTCAGGAGACATAATGAACATGGGTTTTCCTTCAGTGAGAATGAGAAGACTGCGCAGAACACCCCTATTACGGGAGATAGTGAAAGAGGTTAAGCTTCAACCAAGCGACCTTGTCTACCCAATTTTCATAGATGAAAACGCTAAAGCGCCTGTTCCGATAAAGTCGATGCCTGGATACTCTCGTTTGCCACTTAGTCAAGTTGTGGATGGAGCGAGGCAGACGCTGGAGCAGGGCGTAAAAGCCGTAATTCTTTTTGGCATACCTTCAAAGAAGGACGAAGCGGGCTCTGAGGCATTCGCGGAAAATGGCGTTGTCCAAAAAGCAATCCGCAACTTGAAGAAGGAATTTGGCGACGAGCTCGCGGTCATAAGTGATGTTTGTCTTTGCGAGTACACAAGCCATGGGCACTGCGGTATAGTGAAAAACGGCGAAGTGCAAAACGACCCCACCTTGGAAACCTTACAGAAAGTAGCTGTAAGCCAAGCGAAGGCAGGTGCCGATGTGGTGGCTCCGTCAGCCATGATGGATGGGCAAGTCCAGCTTATCCGAGAAGGTTTAGATGACGCTGGTTTTGATAACACTGCGATATTGGCTTACTCTGCAAAGTATGCCTCAAGTTTTTATGGTCCATTCAGGGAAGCAGCAGGGTCAACGCCACAATTTGGGAACCGCAAGAGCTACCAGCTTGACTACGGAAACCCCAGCGAAGCCCTGCGAGAGATAGAGCTAGACATAAACGAGGGCGCCGACATAATTATGGTTAAGCCAGCCGTAGCTTATTTAGACATTATTCATCTTGCCAAATCAAAATTTAACGTGCCCATCGCCGCCTATAACGTAAGTGGTGAATACTCTATGTTGAAAGCCGCTGCCCAAAACGGGTGGATAGATGAAAAAGCCGCAATTCTGGAGACTCTTACAGGAATTAAGCGGGCTGGCGCCGACCTCATTGTAACATATTTCGCTAAAGATGTGAAATCATGGTTAAACCAGTTGTAAGCACCAACAAATCAAAGGAACTTTTCGAGAGAGCAAAAAAGGTAATCCCAGGCGGGGTAAACAGCCCCGTCCGAGCGTTCGAACCAAACCCCTTTTTCGTTAATCATGCAGAAGGTTCAAAACTCTACGGCGCCGACGGAGAAACATACATTGACTACTGTATGGCATACGGCGCTTTACTGCTGGGGCACGCAAATGGCGATGTACGCCGCGCGGTTGAAGAACAACTGCCCAAAGGCACCCTCTACGGCGCCCCAACTGAACTTGAAATAGAATTCGCCGAGCAAGTAAGCAAAGTTTCGCCATGCATGGAAATGCTGCGCGTAGTCAACTCAGGCACTGAAGCCACGATGCATGCCCTCAGAGTTGCCAGAGGCTTTACAGGTAGGAAAAAAATCATAAAGTTCGAAGGCTGTTTCCATGGTGCACACGACAACGTGTTGGTGAAGGCAGGTTCAGGCGCTACAACTTTCGGAGCCCCAACATCGCTGGGCATCCCCGAGGAAACCACCCGAAACACTATTGTCTTGCCCTACAACAGCACCCAAGCATTAGAGGAAACGGTGAAGCGGGAAGGCAACGAAATAGCTGCGGTGATTGTTGAGCCAGTCATGGGCAACGCAGGACTCATACTACCCAAAAAAGAGTACCTAAATTATCTAAGAAAAGTAACAAAGGAATACGGCATAGTTCTGATTTTTGACGAGATAATTACGGGTTTCAGGCTTGCCCTCGGAGGCGCCCAAGAACACTACAACATCAAACCTGACATGACAACGCTGGGTAAGGTGCTTGGTGGCGGCTTCCCAATTGCAGCGTTTGGCGGCAGAAAAGAAATAATGCAAAACATCTCGCCCGTCGGTAAAGTGTACCAAGCAGGAACCTTCAGCGGCAACCCTGTTTCAGCAACAGCAGGTTGTGCGGTGCTCCGAATTCTGAGTGAGAAGAAAAAAGAGGTTTACCCGAAGCTGGAAAAGAACTGCCAAGAACTAAAGAAAGCTCTTGTGGATTTAGCTTCAAACTACCACTTAGATGCGCAGGTTTACAGCATAGCCTCGATGTTCCAAATATTCTTCACATCACAACCAGTTTACGATTACACAAGCGCAAAGCTGTCAGACACCAAAAAGTTCCAAGCCTACTTCCAAGAGCTACTAAAGCAAGGCGTCTTTATTCCGCCAGCACAGTTCGAAACTTGTTTCTTGTCTACAGCCCACGTTGAAGATGACCTAAAGAGCACCATAAGCGCCTTTGACAAAGCTTTGCATGCAGCATCAACTGTGAAAGGGTCTGCTTGAATATGATTTTGACTGTTGGCACCCGAGGCAGCAAGCTTGCTCTTACGCAAACAGAAAAGTTCCTGCAAGAGCTCAAATTGGCGCTTCCCGATGTGG
>CAYGJP010000159.1:0-5166 GCA_964350175.1 uncultured Candidatus Bathyarchaeia archaeon | reverse complement strand
GTTTAAAGGTGTTCGGGTCTCAAAAGAGTCGCTATCATACTATGCTCGTAGTAAACTTGTAGTTGACTTGAAAATAGACTCTATAAATAGAGGGGGTATACGTCTCGCAGAGATCAACAGAGCACCAAGACACTGTTTTTGCATGTAGGGATGAACAAATTGGCGTGTTAACGGGTAAAAACATATATCTTCATGCTCGCCTTTTTTAGCAATTTAACCTTAAGGCGCACAATCCATGAAAGACATATCCGCCAAAATCCAGCAACTCAAAAAGGAAAAGAAAGCCATAATCCTAGCGCACAATTACCAGCGACCCGAAGTCCAAGAGATAGCTGACTACATAGGCGACAGCATCGAACTAAGCCGAAAAGCCATGCAGGAACAAGACGCAAAAATCATAGTTTTCTCAGCCGTGGATTTCATGGCGGAATCCGCTGCCATACTTAACCCAACCAAAAAAGTCTTACTGCCCACACTTGGTGCACGTTGTCCCATGGCACAGATGCTCACCGTTGACGAGATAAAACGCGCCAAAAAACTTTATCCAAATGCGCCAGTGGTGGTTTACGTGAACACGCTTGCCGAAGCCAAAGCAAACGCCGACATCTGCTGCACCAGCGCCAACGCAGTCGAAGTCATCAACTCCTTAGACGCAGACACCATCCTGTTTGGTCCCGACCGCAACCTCGCAGAATACGCCGCAGAAAAAACAGGCAAAAAACTTATCCCGCTGCCCGAATGGGGTTTCTGCCCAACGCACCTGCTGTTCCAACCCGAAGACGTAACCATACTCAAGCAGCAACACCCCGAAGCAGTCGTTATGGTTCACCCTGAATGCAGCGCCGAAATGCGCAAAACAGCCGACTTCATCGGCAGCACCAGCAAAATGTGCACGTATGCCAAAGAAAGCAAAGCCAAAACCTTCATCGTGGGCACCGAAGAAGGGATACTGTACCGTTTACGTAAGGAAAATCCTGACAAAAAGTTCATACTTGCCTATGAAGGCGCAGTGTGCCCTAACATGAAGCTCACCACATTGGACAGGCTGTATGTTTCATTAAAAGAAGAGAAGTACGAGGTTAAAGTTCCCGAACCCGTAGCGAAGAAGGCACGTGTAGCTTTAGAACGGATGTTCCAAATTAAAAGTTGAAAGCTAAACGCTGACAACCACAGTTTTTAGGATTTTTACGCCTCTTTTAGTGGCTAACTCGTCACTTAAATGTCGAATTTCACTGGCTTTGCCCCTCACGGCTATGGCTTCTAAGCAGTCGCGTTCGCCAATATGGATGTGTAAAGTCGAAGTTACAAGGTCTGAGTGCTGATGTTGAACTTCAGTTAAGTTGCTCTCTAAGTCTCGAACGTCATGGTCGTAAACCATAAGTAATACGCCTGTTTGGGGTGTGTTTGTTTCTTCTTGGAGCCATTTGCGCTCAGAAACGAAAAGCCGCACCGCATCTTGGATGGCTTTGGAACGGCTTTCGTAGCCCATCTTGCCGATGATTGCATCAAAGTCTTTTAGGAGTTCAGGTGGGAAAGTTACGCCTACTCGGGTAATTTTTGACATAAACGTCACTGGTGGAATGTGGTGTTTTTAACCTAAAAGCTTTTATTTTTTCAGTAACACGAAACCAGTCAACAGTATTACTCAGCTTTGACTCCTGCAAGTACAATAGGTTTTTTAGCAATCCATTATTCTGATACATGAAACAGTTATGACTGACTTGGACATAGCCAAAAACGAACTCTACGAAGAAAACCTAACCTTAGCCATAGTGAAAAACGGCGAAGTCCTCTACAAAACCAAAAGCAACCGAATCAGCGGCTTCCTAGACGCCATCGAAAACCTCGGCGCCAAACTCGAAGGAGCATCACTTGCCGATAGAGTTGCTGGAAAAGCCATCGCGTTGCTGTGTGTCTACGCAAGAATAAAAGAAGTTTACGCGGCAGTTCTCAGCAGAAAGGCCCAAGCCATCCTAAAACAATACGAAATCACATACCACTGGAAAGAACTGGTGGACAACGTTTTGGACGCGAACAAGACTGGCGTTTGTCCCTTTGAAAAAGCAGCCGCAAACACATCCAACCCCCAAGAAGCCTACAAAACCTTCAGGACGTTGCGGGAAAACCTGAGAACATGCAAATAAACAAAACACGAACAGTTTATATCTGACCAAACAAGAAATACAGATAAGAATACTTAAGGAGAGATGTTTTATGGGAAGCGAACCATTCCACTTAACCGACGCGAACTTTGAAGAAACCATAAAGAAAAACCCTCTCGTTCTAGTTGATTTCTGGGCAGGCTGGTGCGGACCCTGCAGAGCATTAACTCCAACCATCCAAGAACTGGCAGCGGAATACGCTGGAAAAGCCCTCGTCGCAAAACTTAATGTGGACGAGAACCCGCAAACAGCCGAGAAATTCCAAGTCTACAGCATACCCACCGTGGTGCTGCTTAAAGACGGCTGCGAAGTTGACCGAATCGTCGGTTTATGCCCAAAAAAGAACTTCGACGCTGTCCTGCAGAAACACACAACGAAATAAAAGCTCTACAAAAGCGTTTAGCTTTTCATTTTCTCGTACATCTTTTCTAACGTCCAGCGAATACTGGACCTGAGCTCTTTGAAGCGTTCTTCATCTACGTTTTTGAGCACAATTTCCCGAATTAAGTCGTCTTCCCGTATTATGTTGTAGGCGAACATTTTGTCAGGTGTCAACTGTTTCATGCGTACGAGTTCGTTGTCTTTTTCCTGCATCTTGGCTAACACGCGTTCTATGAGGAAGCTGCTGAAAGGTGGCGTGTTAACGCTGAAATGTTTACTCTCGTCAGGTAAAACGTGGATGGCGTCTTGTTCAATGTAAATAATAGCCAAAGATTCATCATTCACCGTTTTCAGTGGGATGACGTTTTCAGGTTCCCCGCCCTGATAGCCACTGGGTTTTGCCTCTTTCCCCGCATCAGTGTCTTTTGGTGGTGCTGCTTCTTTGGGCGGTTGCTCTGCCTCTTTTAAGCTGGCGCGTTTGAAACCTTTCTCAAGCAGAATCATGTTCACGGCTTCAAGGCTATTTTCAAGTTCTTTGATTTCAGCATCCAATTTTGAGATTCGTTTTTCCAGACGCTGCTTGAGAGCGAGCAGCGACTTCATTCTTTCTTGGTCTTGCGACATTCCTTTCACGCTTAAGCTCTTACATGTGCTTGTGCTTATCAAGTCTTTTTAACAGAATTATGTTTAGCTTTCACTTATCTTCTTAAGCTGCCCACGGTACATCTCCACTACTTCCATGCTGGTGGTTGCGTCCTCAGCAGCCTTATCTGTTCGGTATTTACCCGTGAACCGTGGGAACCGAATAGCCAAACCACTTCCTTTGCGTATGGAATCCATGGCGCACAGGTGAATGGGACTCAACGTGATTTCAGCGCCTAAAATTTCCAGAACCACCGAAGGCTCAAACCACACATCCGCCTCAAAAGTGGACTGCACACGCGAATGCTTACGGGGAATCTCATGCTTCCGCAGTAACTCAGGAAATTCTGCCAAGTCTTTATCTGTGAAGCCTGTGCCACATTTAGTCACGGTTTCAAAAGTGTCCTTTTCCTTGTTGTAAGTGGCGAGAAGTAACGCGCCGTATGCTCCTGCCCGTTTGCCTCTGCCGTGAAACGCGCCCACCACCACAAGGTCCACTGTGTCGGTCATTTCGCTCTTGTAGTCGCGTTTGTACTTTATCCACAGCCAGCCTCTGGCGCCTGCTTGGTAGACGGATTCTTTGCCTATGGATTTGCATATTAAGCCTTCGCAGCCGTCTTCTATGGCTTCTTCAAAGAACTCTTCCAGCTGCTTTGCATTGCCAACTTTTACGTTTTTGGCTAAAATGACTTTACTGTTTTCTTTAACAACCTGCTCCAGAGCCTTCCGCCTAACAAGGTAAGGCTCACAGGTTAAGTCTTTGCCGTCAACGTAGAGAGCGTCAAACATGAACAACGACACGGGATATTGTTCCATGGCCTGTTCAATGCCGTACTTGCGTCTGCGGTGCATCAACTCTTGGAAGGGGCGCATTTCGCCTGTTTCAAGATCCATGGCGACGCATTCGCCTTCAAGGATGGCTTCGTCGGCGTTGACGTGTTTCGTCACAAGTTCAACGGCGTCTGGGTACTGGTCAGAAATCTTCTCCAAGCGCCTCGAAAACAGAACCGCTTTGTTTCCTTTTTTGTGCAGTTGGATTCTTTCCCCGTCGTACTTGTACTCGGCAACGCATTTTCCGCCAAACTTCTCCAAAATTTCTTCGGGAGACGCAAGCCGCTCCGCAAGCATGGGTCTTATGGGTTCAAAAACTTCCACTTGGAACTTCTTTATTCCTTCTAAGCCTTGTTCCGCTACGGTGTTGGCGACTTTGCCCAAATCGCTGCTGATGTTGTAGGCGCGTTCGATGAATTCTCGGTTTTCTTTTCCACCACCATACGCTATCGCCAAAGCATCCAGCACCGTCATGTCTGCGATGCCCAAACGCAGGTTGCCTGTGACTGTGCGCAGCAGGTATTTTGCCTCTTTAGGAGACGCATCAGAAAGCAATCCTGCCAAGAGCGCCATTTTGCTGTCGACTGCACCCGAACCAGTGGTTTTGGCCATCTTGTCAAGCGTTTCGTAGACTCTTTGGACTGTGAGGGCTTTTTGAAAGAAAGAAGATTGCTTCTTTTTTGCAATGAAGGTTTGGGCGGTTTCACCTATGTCTCCACTTTTATTCAAATCTTCTTCGATTTCGCTGTCTCTTCTGCCTGAGGCACGAGTAAGCGCTTTTGTGGCGAGTTTTTCAGCTACGCCTATTTCGATGCCTTCAAAGTCAGGATAGAGTTTGCCCTGCGTCAAGTAAACGACTTTGGAGATTAAGTTGACAGGCGTGCTTTTTAGAAGTGCCACAAGCAGGTCGGTCATTTCGAGCCGTTTGGCGGTGGCTTCAATTTTTTCGTAAGCATCAGCTATTTGGCCGTAGTTCACCAAGTAAACCTCAAACATATACGGTTAGACGAGTGTATTAAAATTTCACGTTGCAAGCCCGTTTTATTTCACCTTAGCTGCGAGGCATTAAATGGAATATTTTAAAAGCAAACGCACACAATAACAAATTGAGGCTACATTCTTGGTTGAGGATAACGTGTTAGTTGCCATA
>CAYGJP010000158.1:0-5210 GCA_964350175.1 uncultured Candidatus Bathyarchaeia archaeon | reverse complement strand
AACAGTTTCTTTGCAAGGAAATGACAAAATATATCTGGTTTGGTGGGTTAACGGGGAAGGATGGTACGGGCAACCAACAGTGCCCTCCTCTTTTGAGGAAGTTTATCAGAGCGGTGAAATTGCTATTTATGAATATGTGCTGAGTGGGGTGTGAGTTGGGTGTGCCTGTTGTTTATGCCTTTAGAGTTTGCGTGGGTTTTGGTGTCCAACGGCGCATCCTTTAGCTCAAATTTTATAAGCTTGTATTACAAGCTGTAATACACGGGGGTCGACAATGAGCGTCATCACTATCAGAGTCCCGCGAAAAGTTAAGGAAAAGCTCAAAAAATATAACGTTAACGTAAGCGAAACAGTAAGAAAAGTTCTCGAGGAACGCATCGAAGAATTAGAGCGAAAAGACTTAGAAGAAAAACTAGAACAGGTCAAAGAACGCTTAAGCAACAAAATGGGTACTGAATTATTAGCCAAACTCATTCGCGAGGACAGGGAAACGCGTTGAAATTTCTCCTCGACGCGTCTGTGCTTCTCCCGCTGGTGACGCGAAGTGGCAAACAGTTAATTGCTCAAGCTGCAAACGCAGAGTTAATCACCACGGATCTCGCAGTTTACGAATTCTGCAATGGTCTTTGGAAACTCGCCACACTACTAAAGACAATAACTCTGGAAGACGCCGCGGATATCGCCGCTATACTCAATGAGCTGACCGCCAAAAACTTGATCCAAACAGTTAGCTTCGATAGTATAGACTTTCCCACTGCACTTGGCATAGCGCAAAAAAATCACCTCACCTACTATGATGCTTCGTACATAGCAGCTGCCCAAAACGTCAAGGCTATCTTGGCGACGGAAGACCAAAAACTGCTTAAAGCAGCAAGCAAATCCGTGAAAACATTGTCCTTTTCTCGGCTTCAAAGTGAACTTGCTAAAACTCTTTAAAAGTGCCTGAGTTTGAGCTTTTTCTGATTCAGTTATGTCTGGGTCTCTTTTTGGTGTTATTAGAGTGTGGTTCTTTTTATTTATAGACGTGTTTGCGGTGTCTAACAATCAGCAGGAGAACCTCGTTTCCTCTGACTTGGTAAAGGACGCGATATGGGTCTGTCCTTAGGGAGTAAACGCCTTTCCATTCTCCTCGCAGGGGTTTCCCTAAATGAGGATTAGCCTTTAGGGCGTTAATTTCCCGAAGTATTCGGATTTGGGTTTGCTTGTTTAGTTCTGTGAAGCCTTTGGAGAAACGGGGTGCAAACCTAATCTTGTAGGCTTTTTTCAAGGTCTAACTCTCGAATAAGCTCTTCTAATGGTCTAGTTTTGCCTTCTTCAACTTCTTGCAGAGCGGCTTTTAGCTCTTTGATGAGTTTTTTGTCTTGTGATATTTCTATGGTTTCAAATAGTTCTTCCATGAGGTTTGCTGCTTTGGTTAGTAATTTTTTTTCTTCAGCCGTAAGCATGGTCATTTGTTGTGTGCCCTCCGTTGATTATTAACGTGTTGCATTTCTTAACTTTTGCCCTTTGAATTCAGAATTCACAGCGTATATTCCACATTGTCCAACAAAGCGGTTAATGATTATTCGTGATAAAAGTGTAATCACAATTTATCCTACGCGTAAATTCGTGGGATTTCTTGCTGTTTTTATGTACATTCTTGTAGATGTAGCTTGTAGCCTCTGTCTTTCATGTTGCGGTAGCCTCGTTTAGGATTTGGTTTTTTAGCCTTGGTTTGATGCTGTCTTTTGGCACTAAGTCCACTTTCATGTGGAGTTTCTTTTTTAGGAAATTTTCGGTGTCTATAAGGTCCCATAAGCTGTACTGTTCTTTGAATGTAACTAAGATGTCGATGTCGCTTTTTTTGTTTGTTCTCCGCGGATGTAGGAACCAAAAATCTCTATTGTTTCCACTTTGTATTTTTCTTTGAGAACGGGCATGAGTTCGCGTAATTGATGCTTTATCTCGTCTATAGACATCAATTGTTGTTTACCTTCGTTTTTATTAGGTTATTGTTGTAGAGTATAAGTGTTTTATTTTTTGTAGTTTTCTATCTCTTTTAGTGTCCTTGCCAGTAGGTTTGGTTCAATTCGGAACCCTTTACTTACTAGATTTTGCACTGTTTCTTTTGCTTGTGCTTTGTCTAGCAATCCGCTGCTGAGGGCTCTTAATATCACATGGAGGGTGCCTTTGGCTTTTAGTCCCCATGCTTCAGCGAATGCTCTTCCACTTGATTCGTCTATCAGCAATAAAGCGTCCATTGTGCGAGCTAAAACTATCGCTTGGGCTTCTCCTAGATGAATTTCGAAAGCGTGTTCAATTATTTTCTGGCAGAGCACCGTATCTTTCTTGTTTAGTTGTGAGATTTTTATCCAGCCCTGCTCAACTGCTTCTTTTATGACTAGTGCGTCGCTGAATCCTTCCTGCAGACCTCTTTCCACTGCTTCGGTGTAAACTTCTTCTGGGATTGTTATTTCTTGGAAAAGTTCTTTGAGTAGGTTGATTTTGCCAGTTTTTGAGAGCCATATCAAAGGGCTGGTGTTAGAGACGGCGGGCAATTGGCGTTTTGCTCCAACTTAGGTTTTGAGGTCTTCTTCCAGATCATGTTCTGAGTATTGAATAAGAACCCCTTTTTTGCTTAATGCCTTGTAGAAGTTCCATAGGGATACTCCGGATAGTTGAGCTGCTTTCCAGCCAGTGACTTGGCCCATTCGGTAAAGTTCGATGGCTTGTTCTAAGCTTTTTTCTTTGACGCCGTGTTCTAGTAGTTCGCGTATTAGTGTTGAGCGGTCTTTTCCTTCTTTGTCAGCTAATTCGCGGAGTTTTTTTATTGTTTCTTTGGGTAGCCTTAGGCTGATTGTCTCTGACAAGGAATCACCGTATTACGGTAGATATCTTTCGTGTTATATAAACGTCGTTGAGTTGCCCCATGCGAAAGTGGAAGCGTCTAAAACATGCGGGATGTATGGTTTCAACCTGAATAGTAGATTTGGGAATTAGCCGGGTGTTGGGTAATTGAAGATGCATTCTGTATTCCGAGAGATTTATAGAAGTGGGACAATAGCCATATACGCATACGAGGCAGCGTCGTGAGTAACCGCTTAACTGAACTGCACTCTATTCTAAAAAAGAACAAGTACATACTTGCAGCTTTCTTTGTTCCCTTGCTTGTCAGGAGTATACCTGAGATTCTGTCATGGCCCTATCCGCTAGGACTGGATACCCTCAGATACATCCCTATAATTCAAAATGGCACGGCATTTTTATCGGGTGCTGCTGGATTTTTTAAAACTCACTTGTTCTATTCTTTGGCGACTTTGCTGTATTGGCAGGTGCCTGACGCGGTTTTGCTCATAAAAATTTTTGGCCCCTTACTGCTTAGTTTGCTTTCTGTTATGATGTATCTGTATGCGAAGCGTGTTTTGCGTTGGAGTGGTTTGAAGTCTTTTCTTGTTGCCTTGTTGGTTGGTACTTATTTTGTTTCTTTGCGGATTTCGTGGGATTTGTACAGTCAGACTCTTGGGTTAATTTTCCTGTTGGCTGCATTGATAGCGCTGAAATCTTTTAGTTCTCCTATCAAATACTGCGTTGCGTCTGTTTTTATGGTGTTCACTGTTTTGAGTCATGAGTTGGCTGCGGTTATTCTTTTCTTTGTGGTGGGCTTGGAGGCGGTGCGGTTTTTGGTGAAGAAGTTGCGAAGGGATTTTGCGTATTTAGTTGTTACGACTGGGTTGGCTGGGGCTTTGTTCCTCTTCCAGAGGTATTCGTCGCAAGCAGCTATTCTGGTTATCCCTATAGTGAGTTCTGCTTCGGAGCCTTCTTTGGCTTTAGCTCTGCACATTGGTGGTTTATTGGTTTACTGTTACGTTTTGGTTTTGCCTCTGGTGGCTCTTGGTTTTGTGGGCTTGAAGGATTCGTTTCTGAGGTATTGGCTGGTGTTGTGTGTGGGGATTCCGTTGCTAACAATGGTTTTTCCTACTATGCCTTTGTACTATTGGAATCGTTGGGCCTATTTGCTTGTGTATCCTTTGTTGTTTTATGCGGTTCATGGCTTTGAGAAGCTTTGGATGCGTGGGTCTGGCTTTAAGAGTAAAGTTAAACGTTTGGTTCCCAAGGTTTTTGCAGTGGCTTACTTATGTTTGCTTTTGACGTTTTCGGGTTATTATTTAACGACAAGTCCCGAGAATGCGTTTTCCTATTACTCGCAAGATAACCCGTATTTGGCGTATATTCCTTCGTCTATGCTTCAGAACACTGTGTCCATTACGGATACTTCTTCTTTAGTTACGTGCATAGACTGGCTAAATGACAACACCGCCGAAAACTCGGTTATCGTGGCACATTATGCCCTGTACGATTTAACTTTCATTTATATTCACAACCTGCCTGTAGTTCCCGTTCGCGTAGGGTCCTCTATTTGGGCACATCTACAAAATGAAGCCACGCTTGCTGATGGCATGATTGAGGCTGCAAAGGATGCTTCAGTTGGTGGCAGCACTTCTGTTTACACGGTTTGGTGGGTCAGCGGGAAAGGTTGGTACGGGATTTCAAGTTTGCCTTCCGAGTTTCGGGAAGTATATCGCGTGGGAAGCATGGCTGTGTATTTGTATAGTCCAAGGGCTTAAGGTCTGTGCAACGCATAATTTTGAGAAGTGTGCAGTGTGTTATAGTTTGGAGGGGTGATGCAGGCGTGGGAGTGGAGAAATATCGAGATGTGTACTGTTTGGGGAGTGCTTTTGTTTTTTGAGCGCGCGCTTGGGTAACTTATCAGTATCGTTGGTTCGCAACGTTTTTATTCTCTCAAGTAAGACTTAAGATGCTTTGAAAGTGATGGGTTCGATGTTCGGAACAAGACTAACGTCTTCTTGTGCTAAAACATGCTTCTGCGGCTGGAAGCATAGTGGCAGCAGCTTGAACGTTCAGGATTGTGAGGCGAAGTCGTCGTCTGTTAGTGCAATTTCTATTGGGCAACTTGTTGATGCTAAGAGGATTGCGCTGAGGCGTGGTGTCTGGTTCAGGGCATTAGACCGGGTTGAGAGAGGGGTGTTAGACCTCACCGTGCGATACGTGGAAAACATAAGAAGCACAACGCTGGCCAAGTTGGTGACGGCCATATTGGATAAGCTGAAGCTGGCAATGGAGAACGTGGTTGACAGGCTTGTGAGAGTCGTTGGTGTCCCTCTAGCCCAAAAGATTAGTAGCATAGCTGTGAGTTGGGGTAACAGTTCAGC
>CAYGJP010000157.1:0-5245 GCA_964350175.1 uncultured Candidatus Bathyarchaeia archaeon | reverse complement strand
CCATCTTCCCCATTAGTATCCACAGTAAACTGGGTGGGGGGGTTTCAGGTTTTGTTGTGGTGAAACCATTTTGGTCTCGTATTTTTGTTGCTGGAACGTATTGTGGTGTTTTTGTCTATTCTATGTGTGTGTAGTGTGTCGCACTGACACTCTTTGTGGCTTTTTTACGTGTTGAAAAATGGTTGAGTGTTGCTTGAATGTGTGTCTGCCATATTGCTTGTTTGGCGTGTTTTTGTGTACAAGTGTTTTGTTTTTTTGAAGAAATGTTTATATAAAGTCTTTGTGCTTGAACAGATGTTTTGGAGGCTCAGTTATGCGAAAAGCTGCATTTCAGGCAGAACCAATTGCTGGTAACGTGGACGCAGTAGACCGCCAAATCCTCAACCTGCTGCAGAGAGACTGCCGCTTAAGCTTCAACAAAGTCGCAGGCAAAATCGGTGTCTCCGTGGGAACCGCATATAACCGTGTAAAAAACCTCGAAGCAAAAGGCGTACTGAAAGGCTACACTGTACTGGTTGACGGCGCCAAAATGGGTTATGGCTTAACTGCGCTTATTCTGATGCAGGCTGAAGGTGGGCATCTCACCGAGGTGGAAGAGGCAGTTGCCAAAGTTGCAGGCGTAATAGCCGTTTACGATGTGACAGGAGAATACGACGCTTGCGTAATCGCCAAGTTCCAAGACCGAAATAGTCTCAACACGTTCCTTAAGCAACTGTCAGCCACATCTTACGTTAAGCGAACTCTCACGAACGTTGCGCTTACCACGGTTAAGGAGGACTTCAGGGTTAACCTTTGAATGCCCGAAAATGCATATTCTATAGATTAGAAGAGTCTTCGTTTGTCTAAGAACCCAACCAGAATAACAGTCTCGTTCGATCAGGCAACAGTTAACTTGCTGGAGAAAACTACCAAAGAAACCGAGCTGTCACAGAGTGAAATTATGCGGCGCGCATTGAAATTTTACAGCGAAAACAAAGCGCTAACGGATCCAGCGACGCGGAAGAAAGCTTATATGTACATGGGTTTGTTGCTTGGCGGCGAACACATAATCCTCGATGTGGACCACTGGCTGCTCTTCCTGCGGTTAATCGAATCTGCATCTGAAAAAGAGAAGGAAAAGTTCTGGGCTGAACACCGCGAAGTAGCACGCGCCCACAAAGAGCAACTCAAAAGCAAAGTTTACTCTGTGGAGGAGCTTTTGACGCGGCTGGAAACATGCAACTTCTTCAGGTTAACCAAGAACTCGGAGAAGGACTTCACGCTGATTTTCGGCTCTGAGATACCCAAAAAGTTCATTCGAGTTTTCCTCGAAGAGTATTTTGCGGCTATGGGCGCCAAAGCGGATATAAAAGAAAACCTGACCAAGCTAAACGTCACCGTGAACATTGAGCCACCACGTTGAAAAACTTCAGAGACGAAAGAAGAAAATGATAGTTGAGAACTGCTTCAGAACAGTAATGTTTAGAGCGGCTTATTCTTCCATCATTATGAGGGTCAGCGTTGAGCGCACTTTGGGTAGCGTCCTAACTCGCCTAGTCACCATCTCTTTCAGCAACTCCATTGTGCTAGCCTTAATTTTGGTGATGATGTCGTAAACTCCGTAGGAAAAATAGGCTTCTTCCACTCCTTCGATATTTCTCAGTTCTCTTAGAACATCGTCTTCTGAACCTGACTCTACATTTATCAACACAAAGGCTCTAGGCATACAAATCTCCTATTGATTCTAACGAGCTTTGGCAATTAAAATATTGTGCATAAAAAGGCTTTAGCTTGCGAAACTTTCGCTTTTAGAAGACTATAACCCTATTATTTGAAGAAAAAATGCATTCTGTTAACCCAACTGTGAGTGAGCGACTTTGCTTCTGGCTGCTGTTTCTGCAATGATTAATTATTGGCTCCAAATATGAAGGAGGCCCCCATTCGTTATGTTCTATCTTAAAAATAGGCTACACTCCCTAAATGAAGCTGAAGGGGAAGTGTATCGGTGGATCGAGATTGGAGCAAACTGAGAAAGTGGATAATCAAGAAAAGGTTGGAAGGCAGACCTGTTGCCGCTATTTGTTCTGAAGCCCAGATTGACAGGAAAATGTTTTACCGCTGGTGGAACCGCTACCAAACCCAAGGATGGAACGGTCTAGAAGCAAAACCAAAGGGTCGCCCCAGCTGCCCAAGACCAGACGATTTTCTCAAAGAAAAAGTCATCAAACTCCGCAGAAGGTACGAGTGGGGCCCCAACAAGATTGCCGGTTGCCTGTGCCGAAAAGGCTACACGATTGACCATAACCAAGTCTACAAAATCATCTGTGAAGCCGGACTAAATCATCCGATAACAGAGCCAAGAAAGACGTGGGGAACAAAGCGTTTTGAAAGGGAACACTGCAACAGTCTGTGGCAGGCTGATTTTAAGCTCTGCAACGACGATAACTGGATGATCAGCTACCAAGACGACCATTCACGTTTCATAACGGGGTCAGTTAAGATTTATAGTCCAACTGGAGAAAACGCAATTTTACTGCTTGAGCGAGCTGTCAAACGGTATGGTGTTCCAGAACAGATACTCACAGACCAGGGGACTCAGTTTAAGCCTGCCCGAGGCGGGACTTCAGAGTTTGACAGGCACTGCAGCGTGCTTGGGATTGAGCATATCACTGCGAGTGTTCGCAGGCCTACAACCTGTGGCAAGATTGAAGCTTTCCACAAGGCGTACGAGGCGGAGTCTCACCTGTTCAAGGAGCACTGGAGCTTCATACGCTACTACAACTACACTAGACCTCACGAAGGAATAGACTATTTAACTCCAGCAGAAATATACCTCAAAAACAAAGTGTAGCCCATTTTCTAGATAGAACAGGCCCCATTCGTTAAGAAAGCCTTTTAACTCTACGTGCCAGTTTTCAATGCTTGAACAAAGGGGAAAAGCCAAGATGGTTGCCAAGAAAACCGAACCAAAACCAACTGTGGAAGAATTACTGGCAAAAGCCAAGAAACCTGCACAAATCGCGCCTGCCATGCACAGGTTCTACGAGGGCAAAATGCAGGTTATGCCCAAATGCGCCATAACGGGTCCTGCTGATTTTTCGATATGGTATACTCCAGGTGTTGCGGCGCCATGCAGGGAAATTCAAGCAAACCCCGACAAATCGTTTGAACTTACAAACCGATGGAACAGCGTAGCAGTTGTCACGGACGGCACACGTGTTTTAGGCTTGGGCGACATCGGGCCAGAAGCGGCAATGCCGGTTATGGAAGGGAAAGCTATGCTGTTCAAGTATCTGGGTGGAGTAGATGCATTCCCCATCTGCCTACGAACCAAAGACCCCGACGAGATAGTTCGTACATGCGAGCTTCTTGAGCCAAGTTTCGGTGGCATAAACCTGGAAGACATAGAGAAACCAAAATGCTTCTACACGCTGGAGAAGGCAAGAGACAAACTCAACATTCCCGTGTGGCATGACGACCAGCAGGGAACGGCAACCGTGATTCTGGCAGGCCTAATTAACTCTTTCAAAATTGTCGGCAAAAAACCCAAAGAAACCCTCATCACACTCATCGGGGCAGGCTCCGCCAACATACGCACCGCATACGTGCTCAAACGGTGGGGAGTAAAACCCGGCAACATAATCATGGTCGACACCAAAGGCATTGTTCACAAAAACCGCAAAGACATAACCAAAGAAGAAGACCCCTGGAAATACGAGTTAACCCAAATAACCAACAGCGAAGGCAGAACAGGCGACATCGCGGATGCCTTCAAAGGCGTAGATGCCGTAGTTGCCGCCTCAAAGCAAGGCCCCGGAACAATTAAACCCGAATGGGTCAAAACAATGGCGGACAAAGCCATCCTCTTTGCATGTGCTAACCCGATTCCTGAAATTTGGCCTTGGGAAGCCGAAGAAGCAGGCGCATGCATCGTAGCCACAGGTAGAAACGACTTCCCCAACCAAGTCAACAACAGCCTAGGATTCCCAGCCATATTCCGCGGCGTACTAGACGTAAAAGCGAAAACCGTCACGGATGACATGTGCATTGCAGCAGCACAAGAACTTGCCAAATTCGCCGAAGAACGCGGTATGAGCGAGAAAGATATTCTGCCGCGGATGGAAGAATGGGAAGTTTTCCCAAGAGAAGCCGTAGCTTGCGCCCTCAAGTCAATTGAACAAGGTGTAGCCCGAGTGAAACCCAGCAGACAGGAACTGTACGAACGCGCCTCTGCGATTATACGGAATGCCCGAGAATCAACTGAACTGCTCATGAAAAAAGGCTTAATAAAAGCCTTGCCAAGCGAAGATAAACTCCTAAAGTAATCCGCAGTTTTACCATGGAATTTATCATATTTCGCATGGAGAGAAAATTATTTAAGCGCTACGCAGCAGATAGAGGGCTAGGGATGACAATATGCGTTTAGATTATACTTTGTACGCTTTAGCAATAGTTTTCTTCATCATAACCGCCGTTTCCTTCGTTTTGGTTGCCGAGCAATACGAACGAAGCCTCTACATGGTTTCGACAGTTGTCTTAGGCATCTTATCTGTAACCGTTGGCTACTTTATGAGACCAAAAATCAAAGCATCAGCCGCTATACAACCAGTACCATCAGTAACTCAGGAAGTTGTGTCTCAGTCTGCTCCGCAAGCAGCAGTAGCAGTTGAGGTGCCAGCTGCACCCGCGCCCAAAGCCCAAGCACCTGCCATGGAAACACCTGTTGCACCAACAGCCGCTGCAAAAGACCCCGCAACAGAGTTTACCCAGATTAGAGGCATAAGCAAAGCAAGAGCTGCTCAATTGAAAGCTAATGGCATCAAAAGCATAAAAGCCCTATCAGAAGCATCACCCACAGACTTAGCTGCAAAACTTGAGGTTTCACCGAAAATCGTAAAGATGTGGATTGGAAGCGCCAAGAAGCTGGTAAAATAAAAAAGGGTTTTTGAGAGGACAACTTCCGAGTTTACAGTAGTCTCACTATATTCCTTTTTTCCAAACGCCTGAGGGCATCTAAAAACTCGTTTCTTTTTTCGCCAGCCTGATTCAAATGGTGCATCATTTCCTTAACTGATACTTCAGATTTGCCAAAATTCGCATGACGCTTGTAGAGATGCTTCACGATGGAGCGTTCCAGTTTACCGCATCGCCAAGTAGTGTTCCGAATCAAAACAACTAATGTCCTCACAAATGTTTGCTCGCTGGTCTGCCGAATAGACAAACTCCCATTTGCCCCCACTTCATAGGAGACTTTAATGTTTTTAAG
>CAYGJP010000156.1:0-5261 GCA_964350175.1 uncultured Candidatus Bathyarchaeia archaeon | reverse complement strand
CGTAGTTTTGTCTCTAAATGATTTTTTAATATGTTAGGGGTGAAAAATCTGCCACCTTGATAGGGACCCTACGTTTTTGCCTACCCCTTCCCCTCTACGCGTTTTCAGTTTCAACTTGGTTTTGGATTGAAAATTCATGTCTCTTTCTTTTTTAGGTGTGGCAAAGTTATTGTGAACGTTGTTCCTTGACCTTCTGTGCTTTCAAAAGTAATAGTTCCTTCTAACGCTTCAGTTAGGCGTTTGACTACCGGTAATCCAAAGCCCTGTCCCTTGGATTTAGTTGTGAACAAAGGCGTGAACAGCTTGTTTTTTGCCTCTTCAGGTATCCCTGTACCTGTATCTTGTACTTTTATAACTACTTTGTTTGCTTCTTGGTAAGCGTTTATATGCAGTTTTCCGCCAGCGGGCATGGCTTGAACCGCGTTTATAATCAAATTATCTAGAATACGCTTCAAGAGGATGTAATCGCACCTAATCTTCTTGGTACCATTTGCTATCTGGCTGGAGGCTTTAATGTTTCTGGGTATGTCGTTTTTTAGCAGAAGTTCT
Source organism: uncultured Candidatus Bathyarchaeia archaeon (assembly GCA_964350175.1). GTDB lineage: Archaea > Thermoproteota > Bathyarchaeia > Bathyarchaeales > Bathycorpusculaceae > JADGNF01. Next base: position 4,712 of record CAYGJP010000156.1, on the reverse strand, counting down.
TCGATTAGGTCTTCCAAGTTAATTTGTTGAACAACAGGCACAAGCGGTCTAGCGTAGTCCTGAAGGTCCATGACGATTTTGTTTACGTATTCTACTGATTTCCCGATGGCTTCACAACTCTCTTTAAGTCGTTCTTTAGCTTCGCTGTTAGGCAGAGAATTCAACTCAGTCTTAGCCAAGTATATGTCTCCAATTATGGACTGCAACGGGTTGCGAATGTCGTGTCCAACCATGCCTGCAGTTTGCCCGATTGCAACCAACCGCTCGGCATCTTTAAGCTTCTGCGTTCTTTCTTCAACCAACGCCTCTAGTTCTTGGGTGTGCCGTTTAAGTTCATCTTCGATTCGTTTGCGCTCAGTGATGTCAGTGTGAGAGCCAGCTATCCGGTACGCTACACCTTTTTTGTCTCTTAGGACGTTGCCTCGGCTGAGTATCCAGCGCCAACTTCCATCCTTGTGTTTCAGTCTAAACTCGGCTGTGTAGTAGGGTGTTTCTCCGCGAATATGTGCGTCTATCATGGCACGCATTTTTTCGTTGTCTTCAGGGTGGACAAGCCCATAAAACGAGTCTAATTGGTTAACGACCTCGTCAGGGGCATACCCGAGAATGCGTTTCCATTGGTCGGAAAAAAATACCTTGTTCGTTTTTAAGTCTCTGTCCCAAATTCCATCGTTGCATCCTTCGACAGCGGCTTTGTAGCGGTCTTCAATTAACTTAAGCTGTTCTTCTAACCTTTTACGCTCGGTGGTTTCGACAAGGGAAAAAACCAGCCCCTCGACTTTTCCAGTGCTGTCTTTAACGGGTTCAAGAGTCCAGTCCCAGTAAGTTATACCCCTTTCGGGTTGGTCTGGAAACTCAAAAGGCTTATCGTGATGTGTTACAGGTGTACCTGTGTCGCGTACATGTTTGAAAACGTCTTCGTTTTCATTATGAGGGTAAAGTTTAAAGTGGTTTTTCCCAATAATTCCTTCAGGCGTGTAACCACACGTTTTTGCGTAAGCTTCATTGACGTGTACAAAGTTGAAATCGCGGTCAAGATACACCAAGTGAACGCCTTTGGCGCCATTAATAACGGCTTTAAGAACATCTCTTTCTTTTTCGATTGCATCTCTACAATTTCCAGTTCTTATTTCGTTTTTCTTTTTCTCGGTGATGTCTATCACACTGTCAACAGGCATTAATCTCTGAATCCTTCCTATCTTATCAATGTGTCCTAGAAATCTCTTTTGTCAAGCTTTATTTTTAATGATTTGAGTTTGCCTGACAATAACAATGGGTTACCTTTTGACGCATTTTCCTGTGGTTGGGTCGTAGTGGTTAGTTTTGGAGTAATCACAGTTTTTGCAATCTTCTGTTATGTCTTGTCCGTAAGGGCAATCTTTTAAGTCTGCCATTATTAACACCTATTGTTTTTCTGTTCTTCTGTTGCAAGTTTGTTCTATAAAAAGCTGAACCCTCAAAGCCACACTATTTTTCGTAATTTGTATTCTTTTCTTTCTGTCTCTTTTCTCGGTTATCCAAGTGTTGTGACAATTTTGCTATTGTTAGGTGCGGCAAAAGACTCTGAAAGTATGTTGATAGCTGGAAGTTGCCGTTCCCAGACAATAGTTTATACCAACGCCCCTTTTTGTTGACTGAACAAAGCGTTTTTGGTAATCAGTTATGTGGTTTGTGTTTATAGCGTTTTAAGGCAATTGCTGCTGCGATTAAGATTACCCCGATGACTGCTGCGAAGGCAAGCATGAGGCTCGTTGGAAACGCAGCCGCCGTGAACTGTATAGTCACTTGATGTGTAGTGAACTGTGTAGTGTACCATACGTAGAAGTTGTTAGCATCTTGAGTGGAGCCTTGGTCTAAAGCTTGTTGGCCATCTATATACAGAACTGGAACTGTTCCATAAGGAATAGCGGTCTTTGGAATTGTCATGTTACCAAAACCCACTGTTCCGCTTGGCCCCGTTATTGTGAAGGACACTATGGTTGTTGCGGCGGTTTGGTTTGATGTAATCGTAACGTTAGACATGTGCTGGGCCGTTATGTTTCCGTTGATTGTAATGGAAACTGGGGTTGTGTCCGATTCTATTCCAGCTATTGTCGTTGTTGTGTACGGAATGGCGACGATGCCAAAATTAGCTGTTATTGTTCCTGCACCATTGACTGTTGCAGTTGTCGAGCTTAACGACGATGAAGCAAAGGTTATGGCTCCTGTTGCTGTCCACGATGATAATGCGTAGCCCACATTTGGCGTGGCAGATATTGAAAGGTCTCCTGCGTTTGTCCAAAGCTTTGTTGTGCCTGATGGAGTGGTTATTCCGCCTTCAGCTGGGTTTACGGTGAAGGATACTTGGTATTGAGTGGTGTATGAGGCGTTAATTGTGGTTGGAGCGGTAACTGTTAGAGGCGAAGTTGCACTAACGTTTGAAAGAACGTATTGCTTGCCCTGAATGTTGCTTGACACAGTTCCAGCGTAACTGAAGGTTAAAGAGGTACCGCTGTCAACCCATTGCGAAGCTACATTATCAGTTGTTGCGTTTGCGCCTATGGCGTCAGAATCTAAGCCTGATTTAGCATAGGTTACCTGATACTGAGTTTTATAACTGCCCGTAACAGTAACCGAACCACTAATCAGCAAAGGCGAAGAAGCATCCACACCCGCCACAATGTACTGCTTATCAGAAGTACTACTCGAAACCGTAGCTGCATAACTAAAAGCCACCGACGCTGAAGAATCAATCCAGAAACTGAAAGGCAAATCACCGTAAGCCTTCCTAACACCATTAACCGTAACCACAGTATCCAAAGCATCATCGCCCAAGTTAACCTGTGCAAATGTCACCTGAGACTGATGTTGCATATTCACAACTTGAGTCCCTGGATAAGCAGCAGACACGCTCGCAGGACTAGGTACCCAACGCTCAGAACCGCTAGTAATCGTGTTCAAAGTGATAGCGCCCAAAGCGTCAAACCAGTAACCCGTCGCGCTAGTCGTTAAAGGAGGCGCATAAGCAACTCCAAGCGCCGTACCAGTAGCCGTAGGAGCAGAAGGCGAACCACCTCCAACAACAGAATAACTCAAAGTCTGCTGATACTGATTATAATACGTCTTTGAATAAGAGCCACCCCCAGCAGTCAAAGCCGCCGTAGAATAAGCACCGCCAATAGACCAACGCGCAATAGACCCACTGCTAACTGTAGAAGCTGGAAAAGTAACTGCCGCACCATAATCGCTCCAAGCAGAAGCACTCCACGAATTAGCCGAATTAAGAGTCAGGATGGTCGATGATGTAGTGCCCAGATACGCACCTGTTAAAACAACAGAATCAATACCTGAAACACCAGACACCCTAAAGGTGTTATTCAGTTGTTTATACGCCGTCACTGAAATTGGAGTAGTTGAAGCAGTATACGAGGCTGAAGTTGCTGAGAAGGCACTTGACACAATGAAGCCATCTCGAGCATTGCCACTATTAGAGAAGGATAAAGTAAAGGAGGCCCCTTGATCCAGAATGATGCTATGCTGGCTTCCATTCGCCAAGAAAGTAGCTGGAGAAGGGTTGCCGCCAGTTATAGTCACAGTGGCAGATGGAGCGGAACCACTCATAGTAACAGTGACAGGCTGGATTACTGAGGTAACATTATACATGCTTGATGCCGAGTTAGAACTGCCGTCAGTGATGACTACTGATTTACTGCCAGCCGCAGCAATGGGTACAGTAAATGTCGTCGAGAAAGATCCAGTCGCATCGGTACTTGTCGTACCCTTCAAAGTCACCGGCAAACCACCAAACGTCGCCGTTAATGGCGAAGAAGCAGCAAAACCTGTGCCACTAACCGTAACTGTAGAACCAACACGCCCACTAGTCGGGCTCAAACTGACCAAAGAAGTAGTCCAGAAAGGAGTAGTTGCACTATTCGATCCTTCAGTCAAAGTCACCGTGTGATTTCCAGCTACAGAAACAGGCACCGTAAACGTGGCTGAGAAAACACCACTAGCATCAATACTGGAGGCGTTTAAAGTCACGGGTGTATTGTCAAAAGTGGCAGTGACTGAAGATGAACTAAAGAATCCGGTAGCTCTAACTGTGACTGCCGAACCAACATTACCGCTGATTGGACTCAAACCCATAGCGCCAAACGCATAAACATAACCGCCATATGAGCCCGTGTAAAGAACACCATCGACAACGACTGGAGACGAAAACACATAGTCGCCCACATAAAATTGCGTATGTTGAGAACCCGTAGCTGCATTGAAAGCATAAACATAAACACCTAAGGAACCAACGTAAACAACATCACCAACAACGGTAGGCGACGAATACGTATAGCCGGTGGTAGGGTAGTGCCATAACCAAGTTGGAGTGCCCGTAGTAGCATTCAAAGCATAAACATTACCATAGCGTGTGGAAAAGTAAACCAAACCGCGCGCGACCGCAGGAGACGTATCCACATTGCCGCCGGCTGCGAATTGCCAGATTTTCTCACCAGTGGTTGTATTCAATGCGTACACAAAACTATCACTTGAGCCAACGTATACAACACCGCCCATAACAGCTGGAGACGAAAACACATAACCGCCTGTAGTGTAGTTCCAGATTTTTGCTCCAGTAGTTGTATTCACCGCGTAAATGTTATTATCATATGTGCCCACGTAAAGGACGCCGCCCACAACCGCTGGAGACGAGTGCACCGCGCTTCTTGCAAAGAATGACC
>CAYGJP010000155.1:0-5264 GCA_964350175.1 uncultured Candidatus Bathyarchaeia archaeon | reverse complement strand
CCCCACGTCAGTCCTCTTTCAGAAGCGCACACCGTCGCTTTCGTATCCAGATACAAGTTCCTCCGCAAACTCGCCGAACGCTCAAGCCCAAGCATAGCAAAAGACGTGGTGAAAGCCAACGAAACCTTAAGCCCCTACAAGCTTGCCGCAAAAAGCCTCTTCTACACTTTAATAGCACTCTTCATATGTACTCCAGCAGCAGTCTTCTTAGCAGTCTTAGTTAACCCTGCTTTCCTCGCAGTTATGGCGGCGCCTGCTATACCGCTCACCTATTCCAGACTTAAACTGAAAAGCGCCGCAGGAGACCGCAAAAGAGCAGTAGATGACGAGTTGCCCTTCTTTGCCATGTACGCCAGCGTGCTTCAAAGCGTCGGAGTAAACCTCTACAACGCTCTTTTACAGTCAATAGGCAAGGGCGTTTTCAAGCAGGTTGAGAAGGATGCTTTGATCGTTAAGCGCAATGTTGAATTCTTCTTCAGAAGCCCCGTTGAAGCCCTTGAGGAGGTGGGGAAGCTGCATCCGAATGAGAAGATGAAAACTCTGCTTTTGGGCTACACGAGCGAGTGGAGAAGCGGCGGGGATCTGACAAGGTATCTTGAAGCTAAAGCCGACGACTGCCTCAAGGACATGAACTTCAAATGGAAGAACTACGCCGACAAAACCTCAGACATAGGCGAAACAACCGTCAGCCTCCTCTTCGTGCTTCCCATGATGATACTCATGTCAGCGTTTGTCTTCCCAAGCCAAGCCATGACCATGGTAGGCGCAGCCACATCCCTCGCCGTACCCCTCATAACCGTTGCGGTTTTCGGATTGGTAAACGCGTCACAACCAAAAACATACGACATCCTGAAAGGCGACTTAAAGCTAAGCATCATAGCAGGAGCCATAACCCTCTCTTCAACAATCCTCTTTGGCACGGCACTTTGGCTATGCATAGCCGCCACATTAGCTGCTGCGTCCACATTCTACGGCGCTTCGGTTTTCCTCCAACTTAGAGAAAACAGCATGCTCGAAAAAATGCTGCCCCAGTTCCTTCGCGACGTAACAGAGTACAGGAAAATGGGCTACGACATCGCCAAAGCCGTCATGAAAATATCCGAGGAAAACACCTACAACACGGCCTTCAACAACTTGCTTCAAGCTGTGGCAAGACAAATGAAGCTTGGCGTAAGGATGGCCGAAGTCGAGATTCCAACGCGAAGCTGGCTCACAAAGATGAGCTTCTTTCTCCTAACGGAAATTGTTGAGTCAGGCGGCGGAACGGCAAGCAGCATGGAAAAACTAACCGACTTCGTGAGCCAAGTGGTCAGAACCAAACGCGAGACAAGCGCAAGCATGAGACTCTACCAAGCCCTAAGCATCTTCACACCCGTAGGCCTGAGCTTGATTACTGCCTTAATGTTTACTCTCATGACCGCGTTCGCGTCTGCAGTAACTCCAGGCGCAGCAGTCGGCTTGTTAGGCTCAATCGCCCAGATACCTCAAGGTCTCGTTGACATGAGCTACCTGCTGGTGCTGGCGTCTTCAGCGTGCATAGCCCTTTTAACCGCCAAAACCGTAGACCTCACCGCGAAAAATACACTCTGGATAACTGTGAATATGGCATTAGCCGCGGGCTCTATAGTCCTCTCAGTGCAGATAGCCGCAGTCTTGATGAACTCGTTTAAGGGAATGGCTTGAGCTATCTCTGAGCAACAGACTACGCAGTTGCGTGGCTACAACTTTTCGCCCATAATGCTGGGTGCTGTTAACCTGCTCTTCTCCGCCTTTTAAAAAAATACGCGTTACCCTCGATAGAGGTGATTAAATGGCAAATTTGACGCGGATTCGAGGAGATAGGAGGGGCATAAGCCCACTTATTGCAACCATAATTCTGATATCCATAACAATAGCGGTTGGATTGACAGTTTATGCGTTAGTTTCCAACATGGTCGGAACAATGAGCTCCACCCTGGACATCCACATCCAATCAATCAACGTAGTCAAAGCTGGGTCAAACACGCTAGTCGCAGTCACAATCAAGAACAGCGGAAACATACAAATAACCACCTGCGCAGTCACAGTCACCGGCGACTCAGGCACAGCAACCCTGACCCTTGGAAGTATAGGTCCAGGGAAAGCAGCAAGCGCTTCACTGTCTAATCCCGCTGGTTTAAGTGTAACCGTGGGAAACGCCTACCCCGTTAGCATATCAGTGACAGCAACCGGAAGCAGCCTAACCAAAGCACTAACCGCGACCTGCACAGGAAGCTAAACAACCGCTTAAAAGCCTTATTTTCCCCCTTTTAAATTTTCAGCCATTTCCACTGTTTGATGTATCATGTTAAAGCTGAAAGGTAAGCGTGGCGTAAGCGAGGTTGTAGGTGCAATTCTCATCGCCGTAATCGTCCTCGCCATGTCAATGTCTTGGGTTGTCATGGAAGCAGGACGCTCAACAGAACAAACCACAAGCATAGTAGACATGATAAGGGCAGCTGAGAAAAGCCAAGGGCAAAGCCTAAGCCTCGCATATTACTACAAGCAGGGCAGCAACCTGAACCTTTTCCTCTACAACTACGGCGTTGAAAACTCCACTCCCCAACTTGCGCTCATAAACCAGAACGTTGTTTTTTGGCGTACTTTCTGGGATTTCAAATGGTACACCGTGACAGACGCAAACGGCAACTTTGGACCACAATTAGGCGAGACAACCTATGCAGGCACATCCTACACGTTCAACTGGGGAAACGGCGCAGTCTACAACGGACAAAACGCCCACATAGGCTACATCGCTACGACAACGATGTACTTCACCGGAGCGACCACCATAACTATGCAAACAGACGACGGCATGGAAGTCTACATCGACGGCCAACCAGTCTTCTCAGGAAACGCCTGGCACCCTCAATCACCCACAACCTACACAAATACGGTTGCAGTGCAACCTGGAACACACCAAGTTACAACTAAATGGTACCAGTGGGAAGGAGGAAGCGCCTGCAGCAGCTTCTCAGCAACAAACGCTGCACCTTACTCTTCCCTCTCCATGACAAACATGAACACCCAAAGCACATGCGACACCATACCCCCCAAGACACTCGTTGAACTAAGCCTGCCAGCTCCAGCATCTCCCACATTAGACCTCATGATAACAACAGTTGAAGGAGGCTTCTTCACTTGGAAAATAACCGTCTAAATCCAAAGCAAAAAATCAAGGCAAAGCTCAAACTCAAAAGAGGCACAATAGCCGTTGGCGCAATCGCCATCATACTCATGTTCATCATGGCGATATCCTGCATCGCCATCATCGTTATGGAGTACAACAGTTACTCAAGAAGCGTCGCAGGCACAACTCAAACAGAAGCCATGAAAGCCAAGGAAAACCTGCTTATCCAAGCTTCAACCTCCGGCGGAGGCACAACTGTAACCGCCACGAATGAAGGGTCAACGCCAAGCATGATAGTCGCCGTCCTATCGCTAGACCCCTCAGACAACAGCATAAACTACTACAACCTCGCGCAGCCCATAACATGTACCGTACTGGGCGAGGGTACATTCAGCGTAAACCAGCCGATCCAGCCAAACTGGCGAATCGGCGTCCTAACATCCCTTGGCAACGTTTTTTGGAAAACACAACAGCAACCAACACCTACTCCAACCCAGACGCCAACCCCGACTCCCACGCCTGGACCTTGGCTTGCCGGCTGGCAATACCGGAAAAGCCATGTTATCCAATCCGCAACTGGAACCGGCACAAACTACCAAGTAAAGATTACGGTGTACTTCGGTTCAGGAACAGACAACGGCGGAAACGTCTATCTGAACAGCCACAGTCGAACGGACTTTGGCGACGTGCGATTCACCGCCAGCGACTCCGTCACACCATTAAGCTACTGGATGGAGAACCAGGTCAACTCAAACTACGCCGTATTCTGGGTTAAAATCACAGGCGACCTAAGCACAAGCCCAGCAACTATCTACATATACTACGGCAACCCATCTGCAACGACAACAAGCAACGGCGCAACTACATTCCTAATGTTCCGCGACATAGTAACAGACATCCAATCACAATTTGGCCCTGCCCCACTCACAACATACTCCAATACTCAAGACCCAGGAGACGGCTTCACATCAGGCTCAAGCATAGACGGCGTGTACGCCAGCCCCTGCCTATGGTTCCGCTACTGGGGAGGCAAACAATACCAATCATACATCGGAACCTCGCCTTACCTTTACCTACAAGGATTCGTGCAGGGAGGCAACTATGGGACTGACGGCATCGACGTTAGATTCCGAGTCAATGCTGCGCCGACCGGCTGGCAAGGATCAAACGTCATCGGTGCAGACTCAGCAGTAAACAGGAAACACATCGTCGTCTTAGACTACAACGTCGTAGGCGGATCAGGCTTAAACTTCTACTCCAGCTGGACTCCAGACAACTACAACGACTTACCCAGCGGAACAATCGCCGCCAGCTACTCGTTAACCGCCACTTCCCGAACCTTGCAAGAATTTACCTATTCCGGCGCCGTAGCACACACAGCCATCGGGTTTCAGTCAAGCGGAAACAGCATAACCCTCTACCATGTGTACTATGCAATAGCCAAGTACGCAAGTTCAGAGCCAAGCCAAGGAACATGGGGACCCGAAAGCCAGCCTTAGACGCAAGAATCTCCTGAAACACTAAAGTGGTACCTGAAAGCATTCTTTTTTTTCATTTTTTTTCCTTTAAAAATCCTGCGCTCCCACGTTTTGGGGAAATGTATGAAACTTCTCAGGTGTAAGCGTGGCGGCGTTTCCACTGTTGTAGCTTTTCTCATAGCCTTTTTGCTCATTAGCTCAATCACAGTTGGCTATATGCTTATGTTGCAAGAGCAAGGGCACTCCGCATACACTGGCGTAGAATCCCAAAGACAAGTCTTGAAAGGAGTCCGCGAACAACTCCAAGCAACACTTGAAAACACGAATAACGGCCAGTTAAGCATCGAAGTTCAGAACACCGGCTCAGTCACTGCAGAGGTAACTCAACTTTTAGTGACCAAAGGCGACAACTCACTTGACACCGTGAACATAAGTCCCTCAGAAATCCTCATGCCTCTAGAAGGAAAGACGATAACGACAGCCTACACGGGAGAATATTCAAGGTTGGGCTTGTTGACGCAGAGAGGCAATGTCTTTCCCGTGCAAACAAGTTCAAGTACTCAGCAACCAACTCCATCACCCGCGCCCTCACCAACCCCAACATCTACGCCTTCGACCACTCCAACACCGGTTCCAAC
>CAYGJP010000154.1:0-5269 GCA_964350175.1 uncultured Candidatus Bathyarchaeia archaeon | reverse complement strand
GCATTAAGAGGGTTGAGGATAGGCGTGAGATTGCGCATCGTTGGGTTGTCACGGGGAAGGGTGCGTTTTTGGCGATTTTTGTCGAGTTTGCCGCTGTGGCGGGGTTGTTTTGGTTGAGTGGGGATGTTGCGGTTCGGGCTTTGGTTTTGGCTGAGGTTGCGGCGAAGCTTGCGATGGTGACGATTGTGTGGCGTGGGAAAGCTGCGCATGAAGGTTTGGGTGCACGTTTCATCAGCCATGCAAAAAGGAAGCTGAACGTTGCTGCTTATGTGGCTGCTTTTGTTTTGGGTTTTGCCCTGTTGGGTGTTGCTGGGTTACTCGTAGTATTGGCGGCTTTGCTGTTTGGTTTGTTCATGGAGGATGTGGGGAACAGGGTGTTTGGCGGGGTTTCGGGTGACATGATTGGGGCAACCAACGAGGGTGCGAGAGCGTTGGCGCTTGTTCTGGTTGCCGTTGTGGCTGTGTTGTTCTCTGCGCTGTTCGCTGGAGGGCTGTGGCTTTGAAGGTTCCAGTTTTAGTAATGGCTGGGGGCAAGGGCAAACGGATGGGGTTGCCTGTGGAGAAGCCGCTGTTGCCGTTCCTTGGCAAACCGCTTGTGGATTGGGTTGTGGAAGCCGCAAAATCCGCCAGCAAAGTTTCAGAGGTTTACGTTGTCACGAGCCAAAATACGCCTGAAACCGAAAAACGCTGCGCATGCAAAGGCTGGAAGGTTCTGCGAACCGATGCGAAGGGTTATCATGAGGATTTGAAGCAGGCGACGCTGGAGGCTGGTTTGCTGGGTCCTGTGTTGACGGTTCCCGCGGATTTGCCAGCGGTGACTGGCGAGTTTTTGGATAAGGTTGTTGGCGAGTTTGAGGCGTGTGGGATGGATTTTTTGGCTGTTTTCGTGCCCATTGAGAAGCGTGAAGCGTTGGGTTTGTCGGTTTCTTCCACCGATGAGTACATGGGTGTTTGGTATGCAGTTTCAGGAGTCAACATCGTCAACGGCGCAAAAATCCAGCAAGAGGGAAAAATTGAGACAAGCGCCATCATAACCCAAGAACCCGAAGTACTACTAAACATAAACACGCTTAAAGACTTGGAAATCTCCGAGAAAATAATGCAGAACACAAAAAAGAAATAGCTCTGTTTTTTTTGTTTTGCCCTCTGCAAAGCTACCCCTCGGGGGGTACTGCATATACAAATTGATTATACAAAACGTAGATACAAAAACCGCCAAAAACCCCCTGCTCTGCAAGACTATACCCCCTCTAAAAATAGAAACCACTACAGCGTAGACCTGAAGTTGACTGAAAGGTTACTACGAGTATAGCAAAAGGACTTGACGGAAAAGGGTATACCTCTTGTATAATGGTCAAAGGTTCTTCCTTCCCTTGCAATTAACAAAAACTTGTCAATTTCCTATTTTAGGATGAAGAGTCTAAAATGAAGAACGGAGAATAGCAGTAACTTGACCTTAGGAAAGCCATTAGACGCTTTAACTAAAGAAGACTTGCAGTTTCTTATCGAAAACCAAGTTATTGAGAAAAAAGATTTGGAGTATAAGCTTTCGCTGCCTTCTAACGCAGACGCAGATAAGAAAGAGTTCCTTGCTGACGTTGTTTCGTTTGCTAACTCAAGCGGTGGTGACATAATTTATGGCATGTCACAGGATAACACAACGGGTTTTCCAAGTGAATTAACAGGGATAGATTCCGAAAACATTGACCAAGATGTATTAAGAATAGAGACTATAATACGAGAGGGCGTAGAACCGAGAATTCCTTCTGTAGCAACGCAAATAATAGCGTTGGGAAATTCAAAGTTTGTCTTAATTGTAAGGATACAAAAAAGTTGGGTTTCACCTCACCGTATAAAGTTCAAGGGGGACCATCGATTTTATGCAAGAGGCACTAACGGGAAATATGAGCTTGATGTCGGCGATTTACGGAACGCTTTTACTTTAAATGAAAGTATTAACGAAAAAATAAAAAAATTCAGGGAAAACCGAATATCCAAAATATTTGCAAACGAAACACCTGTGCCTTTTTATGATAATGCCAAAATTGTTTTACATTTAATACCCTTAATTTCGTTCAATCCCTCAACCGCCTATGATATTCAAAGTATAGAATCAAAAGTTAGTTATTACCAGCCTATGTGCTGCTCTGGTTGGGGTCGTAGGTATAACTTGGACGGCTTATTGGCTTATTCAGTTGGTAATTCGGAGTTATCTCATTCCTATACACAGCTGTACAGGAATGGTATTATGGAGATGGTTGAAGGTTTAATTTTAAGATCAGAAAGAAACGAAAAAATTATTCCGAGTATTGCTTATGAAAGAGAACTGATAAAGGCGCTTCCTGATTATCTCTCTGCTCTAAAATACTTGAATGTTGAGCTTCCTATTGTAATCTTCTTGACGTTAATCGGTGTAAAAGGATATTCAATGTCTACTTCACGTTTCTTTGAAGGAGAAAGTCACTTGATAGATAGGGCGGTTTTGCTTTTACCTGAAGTTATAATAAATAACTATGAGATAAACGCTCAGAAAGTTTTGAGGCCTATTTTTGATTCCGTTTGGAATTCATGTGGTTTCTCTAAATCGTTAAATTATGATAATAATGGAGAATGGAAACCGAGAAATTACCCTTGATACCGGAAAAAGTATTTCTCTGTTTTGACAACAGAATGGTTGGTTTTGTTTAGTAGAAATATTTAACATCACCCCACAGCCATTTTAATACAAATGTTGGGTGCTTCAGGGGTAGTTTAGAAGTGAGTTTGCTGAGTCACGACAGGTTCTGGAACGCCATAATCAGCATGCCCACTACCAAGAAGATGCTTCAGCTGTCCCTGAAGAAATGCCCAAGCTGCGGCAGAACCGTTCTCGAAGCGGCACTGGACGATTACGTTGGCAAAACTGACAAAAAATGCCAAAAATGCAGCGGCACCTACTCCAAAATTATCGGGTTCTGGATTGAGTTTCTGCGGAAAAGCCTTAACGTCAAAAAGGAAAAAGTAGACAAACTCCTTGCTGACCCTTACGCCCGCACGGCAGTGCTCAACATCGCGCGGTCTTTCCGCCATTTCGGGATAAAAAAGCCCATTTGCCTGTATGCGCCGTTCCTCGTAGTATGGGACTTCACCCACAAATGTAATTTGCGTTGTAAGCACTGCTACAGCAAAAGCGGCGCCGTCCAAGAAGAGGAGCTTTCCACAAAAGAAGCCGTTGACGTGGTGGACCAGTTGGCGGATGCGGGGGTGACTGCGTTGGCGTTTTCAGGCGGCGAACCCCTGAGCAGAGGCGACTTTTTTGAAGTAGCCAACCACGCGGTCAAACGCGGACTATACGTCTCAGCCGCCACCAACGGCACCTTGCTCACCAAGGAGATGGCGCAGAAACTCAAAGCAGCCAACGTGCACTATGTGGAAATCAGCATCGACGGCGCTACTGCAAAAACCCACGACGCCTTCCGCGGAGTAAACGGCGCGTTTGACAAAGCCGTAGAGGGCTTGAAGAACTGTGTGGAAGCTGACCTGTGCGCCTGCATAGCCAGTACAGCCACAAAAAACAACCTCGCAGAATTCCCCGCCATCATCGACCTCGCAGAGGAAATCGGGGCGGAGCGTTTCACTTACTTTAACTTCATTCCCACGGGCAGAGCCAAAGAGCACTTCGACCAAGACCTCACAGCCGAGGAGCGGGAGAAGCTCATGCGGTACCTGCTTAATAGGATGTCGAAGGGCTGCAAAACCACCATACTAACCACCGCACCCCAGCTGGCGCGTGTTGCGTTGCAGTGTCAGGGACCAAGCGGCACTGGCGAGGTCACCATGAGCATGGCGCACATGCAAACCGTCAAAGTCAGCAAAAAAGCCGTACCCCTCGCAGACTTCATCGGCGGATGCGGCGCAGGCAGACTCTACTGCTCACTGTCTCCGCAGGGTGAGGTGCATCCGTGTGTGTTCTTCCCTGTATCTGTGGGAAATCTGAAAAACGAAAAATTCCAAAACGTTTGGCTGAACTCAGAAATGTTCAACGACCTAAGAGACAGAAAAAAACTAAGAGGCACCTGCGGGAAATGCGACTACAAGTTCATCTGCGGCGGCTGCCGAGCCAGAGCCAACGCCTACCACAACGACTTCTTAACTTCTGACCCAGGCTGCGCACACGGTAAAAAGGCAAATGGAGCTTAACGATGCCACAGCAGAAAACCGTCAAAATCTACAGAGCCCAACAAGACATAACCAAAATCCTAAAAGAAGCCGTTAAAGACGCAAACCTCCAAGGTAAAAAAAGGATTTTCATAAAACCCAACCTGAGCCACCCCGAATACCTCCCAGGAGTAGTAACCAGCCCCGAACTAACCTTTGAACTCATCAGCCTGCTGCGCGACCACGCAGAAGAAGTCATCGTGGGCGAATCCGACGGCTTCAACTATCCCTGCCGATTAGCTTTCAAGAAAACAGGCATGGAAGACGCAGTCAAAAAGGCAGGCGGAACCATCATCAACCTCTCAGAGGACAAAATCGTCAAAGTCAAATTCCCCAACAACCGACCCCTCAAACAGCTGTACTTGTCCAAAACCATGCTGGACGCCGACGCCGTAATCGATTTGCCGCTGATGAAGACGCATGAGTTCATGATGTACAGCGGCGCTTTGAAGAATCTTTTTGGCTGCGTGCCCAGCAACCGACGCATCTACCTGCACCCGTACCTGCCAGAAGTCTTCCTCCGACTATACCAGCTCTTTAAGCCGCAGCTAACCATCATGGACGCACGCGTCGGCATCGAAGGCAACGGACCCACCAAAGGCAAACCCGTCAAAATGGACCTCATCCTCACAGGCACCGACGCCCTAGCCGTCGACATAGTCTCCGCACAAGTCATGGGCTTAAACTGGAAAGACACCTACCTGAATTACATCGCCCAAAAAACAGGCCTAAAAGAAAAAGACATCAAAGTAGAGGGCTTGCAGGTGTCTGAAGTGATGCACCGCTTTGAGCCGCCAAGAATCGACATACCCGTGAAAGCACAGATTGAAATTTACAAGCATGAATTCTTAACGAAAGTGTTTTTCTGCTCGCTGGACGTGGTTAAACTCTTCCAAAAAGTAACCACCGCCTACAGAGGCGAAGCAGTCGAAGTAGGTTAACGCAGCGCTTCCTCGTAGACCGCCATCGCCTTCTTAACCAGCAGCCGCCAGTCGAAGCGTTCCTCGATGGTTTTGCGGGCAAGATGCGCCATCTCCGAAGCTTCGGCGGGATGCTCCAAGAAGTACAGGAT
>CAYGJP010000153.1:0-5339 GCA_964350175.1 uncultured Candidatus Bathyarchaeia archaeon | reverse complement strand
CTTCGGGGATAGCGCCTATTGAGGTTTTCAAGTATGCGAAAGAATTGAAGTTGTCCCGAGCTGAAGTTTTTGATTGCGTTCTGGCGGTAACTGCCAAGGAGAATGACGTAGAAACTATCTATACGGAGAATGTTGGCGACTTCAAACGTTACCCGTTTGTCAAAACGCGGAATCCGCTGGTTTGATTATTAGTATTTGGAAACATGTGACAGAGGAGAAACAATTCGTGG
The DNA here is from genome assembly GCA_964350175.1 of uncultured Candidatus Bathyarchaeia archaeon. Classification (GTDB taxonomy): domain Archaea; phylum Thermoproteota; class Bathyarchaeia; order Bathyarchaeales; family Bathycorpusculaceae; genus JADGNF01. Next base: position 5,109 of record CAYGJP010000153.1, on the reverse strand, counting down.
GGAAGAATAGTTTGTACAAAAACTCTTTTGCCCAATAACTTGCGCATAGATACAGTCATTTTGTTTTCATCTTGGGATCACGGCTAGGAAGGGTTCTTTGGTTGCGTAGCACGCATTGCTGTAGGGTTGTTGTTTTGCGGTGGGCTCTGTTTAGATCCATGTTGTTTTGATTTCGTTGATCTGTTGAAAATGCGGGTCATCTGAGACGCATACTGCCTTCAATATAGACGCTGTGGCAGCAACCATGCTGTCGCCCATTGATAAGTTATACCTGTGTCTCAGTTCTGCGGATATTTGTGCTATTTGGTCGTCAACTGGAACGACTTGAAAGTCTTTCTTCATTAATACAGCTCTTAGGGTGGCCGTTTCCCGTCCCTCGCGAGCAAGAGAAAGCTTGTATATTTCGTGGATTACCACTGTTGAGACGTATTTTTCTTTGCGCTTTTTTTCGACTCTTATTTTTCGTTGCAAGTTTTCGTCTTTTGAGTAAAAGAATTCGACAAAGAACCTACTATCATAGGATGCCTTATTCATCTTGTTCCCTGAGTTTGTCAAGTTCCTTTTTCATTTCTTCTGGAGTGGCGAACGCTGATCCTGTACCTATTAGGTCCCATATGGATTTTTTAGGCTTGAAAAGTATGCCCTCTGCTGTTTCGACTACTTCAAGTCTTGTGCCTTCCTCTATTTTGAATTTCTTGCGAAGCCGCGCAGGAATAGTAGTCTGACCCTTCTTTGTTACGACAACCTCAGTTTCCAACTTTCATCACGTATTACATTTAGGAAGTATTACTTCTTTAAATGTTTCTTATCGTTCCTCAGTTAGTTTTACATCCACGTTGTTCGGATTTGCCACGGCGACGACGTTAGATAGCGCCGTTTTATTTAATGGAGGTCATGATGCACAGTATTGGGGGTTATCTTGGGACTATGAATAGGAAGGGTTCTGGTTCGGATTCTTTGCTTGCGTAGCAGGCCAGCGCTAAGGCGAAGAGTTGGTCGTCGTGTCTGCCTTTGGGGTGGCGGAACTTGATGTGTATGCGTTCTTGGGCGGTGTTGGGTTTTAGGTATTCGTATTGTTGTTCGTTTATTTGGGCGATGAGTTGTTTGTCTTGTCCTTGGATGCGTAGCTGTTTTTTCTCCATGAGGAGTTTGAGGTAGTTGAGCATGTTTTCTTTTTCGGCGTCGGTGAAGAACACGCCTTTAACTTCGGGCATATCGATGCTTTCCAACTCATCCACTACGGCGTCGCCTATGCCTGTTTTGTCCACGTACATGCCGTCGAAGTCGAAGGTTTGGTGGGTTCTGGCGGCGTATGCGATGACTTCGGGGTAGGGTGTGCCCAGTGGAAATTGGCGTTTATGCACAAGCCTGACTTCGCCTTTTTCTGTTAGTTGGATGACTGCGAGGACGCTGTAGTCTATTTGTTTTCCTAGGTCTAAGCCTGCGAAGTATCTGCCTTGCCGTTGCTGTGAATCGAAAGTTTCTATTTCTTCGATAAAGCGGTTGGGTGATGATGGGTTGTCGAGTTCGGGGTCAATGCATGTTGCGATAAGGTCCATGGGGAAGAACGTTTGGGAGGCTTCAATCCATAGCGCTTCTACTTCTCTTTGCCACTCCTCTTTAGTCATCATTTCGCGCCACTCTGCCAACTGGGTTTGGCTTACCAGTGGACTGGAGTCGCTTGGGTAGTGATGAATTGAATAGCGTTTCGTGTCTAGAAACGCCTTGTGAAAAACATGGTCAAACGCCATGGGGGTTCCGCTCATGACTAAGCCAGCGTTGGGTTTTGTGAGCATCATCATTATTTCGCTGGTGATCATGTCGGTTGGGACTATGCTTGCTTCGTCAAGGAAGACCCAGTCGGGGTGGTAGCCTCTGAGTTTGTCAGGTGAGCAGGGTAGCGCTGTGAGTTTGCCGTTTAGTGGGGGTTTGAGCTTGATGATTGTGTGTGTTGTTCCTGGGTGTTGGAGCATTTCGCGCATAAGAGGATTAGCTTTGATGGTGGAGTAGCAGTAGTCGAACATGATCATGCTTTGCCGTTGGGTGCTGCTTATGATGAGGCTTTCCACGTTGGGTTTTGTGAAGAGGAGCCAGAGGTTTTTGCGGCTGAAGATTAGGCTTTTGCCCCAGCCTCGCCCACAAACGGCTACTTGCCTGGGGCTTTGGTCGCGGAGCAGTTTCTGGTGGTCAGATGCATCAACTAGCCAACTGTCGCCGCACATTAGTACGGCGAAGAAAATTGGGTCTTCGACGAGTCTACGTGATACTTCTGAGTAAGCCACGAGCTGTTTGAAGGCTTTGGGTCTCTGCCTAAGTCCACTTGAGACTTGGGCTGCGAATTGTAGGTCGCTTAGAACCTTCTCAACGAAAGCCTTCTGGTCCATTTTCTGAAGTCCCGCTGAACATGTCTAAAAGTTCTTGGTTGTACGTCTCTGATGAATTCGCCTAGGTTTTGTTCGTTAAACTGGTTGTCTTGGCCTTTCTGGTTTAGCATCTTGTTTAGGTTGCTCATGTGGTAGCCCAATGCGTTGGCGGCTTTGGTCCACTCAGTCACGGTTAAGTCTGGGTCTTTGATTTTTTTGTTCAGTTCATTGATGATGTCCCATTCCATTTGAATCAGCGTTTCAAGGTTAGCCGGTTCTTTTTGTGCATTTTCTTTTGAGTTCTGGGCATCCATATTGCCGCCACCAAGACTGGGAAATGTGGTTTAACGTTTTAAACTTAGTCTGAAGCTAAGTGTCACTTTGCGGAGGTGGCGTTATAAGTATTTGCGCTGATTTCTAGTACTTATTTTCTAGTAGTTATTTTTCGCGTCATTCTTTCGCTCAAGACACACAAAAGCCCCAGTAAAAACTTGTCTGACCCTAACTCCGCAGAGTCTCTATCCCCGTTACAGTTTTCGAGCGTACTTATCACAAAGAAGTAGGAAACATCTAGCACTTAGCACGTTAAACATTAGGGCATTTGAGAAAAAGCGGAGACGCAACTGTTGAAGACTGGAGTGACCCCATGGCGGGAAAATACGGAGTAAAAGCGTCTAGTCTGTTCGGCTTAGGCATCCTAAGGAGCAGGGATATAGCAAAAATGACCAACATAAACACTTACTTGTAACGCCAACCGAGGCGGCAGAATCGTCTCCGAAAAAAATTATTCGAAAACTAACTTCAAGAAGTCCAACTTGCCTAAGTGCTTCTGGTCGTTGGAGTAAACCTCAGAGACGCCTAGGCGCATCATCAAAGCAAGGTTCACGCCATCATTGAAGTCTACGTTCTCCGCGGACATGTTGTTCGCGCCAATCAACAAGTCATCTTGGCTGAAATCAATAACTTCCAGAGCTGGGTAAGACATTATCTTCTCAAGCGTAGGCTTGATGTCTCCTTGCTTGCCCATAGCTTCTAGCACCCAAGCTACCTCGCATAGCACCAGTGTAGAAGTTATGGCTGCTTCGCCCTTCTCAATGCGTTCAAGAATACTTTTAGCTGTCTTCCCAAAATGTGGGTGTGCTGTGAGAGTGTAGATGAAAATGTTGGTGTCTACGAACCGGGTCACTGAAAATCCTCAGTCAGCTTCTTTCGGATGTACTCTCTCGCTAAGTGTTTTGGGTCTTCGATGGGTTTCTCGGGTTTCACAGAGCCGTATAGCGCCTCGGTTGGTTTCTCGTGGGTTTTCACGGGTACGAGGCAGATGCGCCCCATATATTCTGTGATAATGAGTCGGATGCCTTCGTGCATGCCGTATTTTTGCCGAAGTTGCTTGGGTAACACGATGCGTCCATACTTGCCAACTTCAACGGACAAGGTCAATCACCGGCAAACAATAAAATAAACGGCAAATATATGTTTTTGCCAAAAAAAGCAGTTTATGACAAAAACAAAAATGAAAGCAGGGGAAACGACTTACGCGATTGACACGCGCATTGCAGGTGTTATGTTGATTCGCAGAGACGTAACAGTTGAGGACTGGAGTGAGTCGATGACTGGAAAATACGGTGTTAAAGCGTCTACGCGGTTCGGCTTAGGCATAACAAGAAGCAACGCCACAGCAAAAATAACCAACAAAAACACCACACCATAAAATAGAAAAACTGCTCAAGCGCAAAAAATTTCTGCAATTGAGACGTTGCAGCCTATCGCGTGGGGTACAGAGAACATGGCGGAGTTGGCACGGAAGAATGATGCGACGCTGCTGTTTGCTTCGACTTGGGAGGTGTATGGAGACGCAGAAGATGTGCCAACGTCTGAGAGCTACTGGGGAAAAGTCAACCCCATTGGACCTAGATCAGGTTATGATGAGGGAAAACGGTTCGCTGAAGCGTTGTTGATGGCGTATGTTAAGCAGCATTGGGTTAGATGTGAAGGTTCATAGGATTTTCAATTCGTATGGTCCACGCTTGAGAGAAGACGGCTTATACGGGAGAGCGATGTCGCGTTTCATATTGCAGGCGTTGACTAATCAGCCGATAACGGTTTATGGTGATGGATAACAAACAAGGTCGTTCTGCTACGTAACGGATACCGTGACGGGGTTGTTGTTGCTGACAGCCAGCAAGAAAGCTAAAGGAGAAGTCGTAAACGTTGGCAACTCTCAAGAAGTAACTATCCTTGAACTCGCAAACAAAATTAAAGAAGCAACCAAGTGCAAGTCGGCTATAGAGTTCCATCCGTTGCCTAAGGATGACCCGAAGAGGCGATGCCCAGACACCAGCAAATTGGAGAGACTCACGGGTTGGAAGCCAAGTGTAAGCTTTGAGGAAGGGCTGAAGAGAACGATAAGGTGGTTTTCACAGAAGCCCTAATGTCAATTATTTCTTTTGCGATTTTTTGTAGCTGTTGCTTTGCAGCTAAGTGTTTTTGAATTTGTCTTTGGGTTTTGTTAAATTTGGTTGTTGGGTGTGGTTGGTTGGTTTTTTGGTGTTGGTGTGTGAGGGTTTGTGTCGGGGGAGGGTAATGCTTATACGTTTTTCTTATACAATTGTATTTACGGTGGTTAGGGTGGGTAAGGTTTCTAAGAATTTTAGGGTTGATCCTGAGGTTTATGGTTGTTTTAAGCGGTTGGTTGGTGTGGGGGGTTTTACGGTGACGGGTGCGTTTGAGCGGTTTATGGGTTGTT
>CAYGJP010000152.1:0-5424 GCA_964350175.1 uncultured Candidatus Bathyarchaeia archaeon | reverse complement strand
CACAGGAACTGTGGATCGAAAGCAAAAAAGAAACTGTACAGCCGAAACTGCCGTTTCAGGAACCACTGAAGTTGGAGTTGCAACATTTTGCTGAATGCGTTCTATACAAGAAGAATCCCGTGGTGACGGGTGTTGACGGCTTGAAGGCGCTGCAGATTGCGATTGCGGCACAAAAGTCTTCAGCTAAGAACGTTGCGGTAAAATTAAAATAGCGAAGAATAAAAGTGGAATGTTTAGGCTTTCAGGTTGAAAGGTTTGCCTTCAGTCACTATGTTCTTGGGAGCTTTTTCTTTCCATTTTTTCAGAAAAGGCAAATCCTCAGTGTCCTTGCGCAACTCGTCGGGTAGCATCTCAGGTATCTCGTCGCGTATGGGGTACCAGCGAAGGCATTCGGGGCAGACAATTAAGCCTTCAACTATTTCGTCTTTCTCTTCGAAAACGTGGAGTTCAAGCGGGTGATGCTTGTCTATGGGGCATGCGAGGATTTCCATTAGTTTCCGTTTCATAACAGTTCCCTTTAGGAAAGAGTAACACTGTGACAGCCTATTAAAACTTACCAATTACCTTTGATGCAGATATCGGCGACTACTTGGTGCCAGTTGGGACCCACCTTTCGGGCAACGCGGGAAAAGGGAATTTCGAACTTAAAGTTTAAGCTGGCGAGGTTTTCGGATAATTTCATCTTGAGGTTTTCAATTGGGTCTTCTGTTTTAGGGGCATGTTCAAAGCCATGCAGGTGTATCCAGCCGCCCGCAGGCTTAAGCGCAGAAACAGCGCAGGGCAGGTACTCGAAGGCTTTCTCTGGCAGGGGCATCAATACACGGTCAGCTGAGCGTTGCAGTTGGGTTTCGATGATTGTTTTTGCGTCGCCCAGCAATGGAACTACTTTGCCAAAGACACGGTTGAGCCGTATGTTTTCCTGCATGTACTGAACTGCGGCGGGGTTTATGTCTATGGAGAACACTTTTGCGGTGGCTACTTGTTTGGCGATTAGTATGGAGAAGCAGCCGACGCCAGCGAACATATTAATTATGGTCTCGTTGGGTTGCACAAGCGTGGCGATGCGTTGTCTTTCATGTAAGAGCCTAGGAGAAAAATAGCATTCTTTCACGTCAACAGCGAATATGCAGCCAGACTCTTTGTGGACGGTGCGGGTTTTGTCTTCGCCTGCCAAAAGCTTAAGGTTACGCAGTCGGTAACTGCCACGGACCCCGCTGTCTTGTGCAAACACTGTTTTGATGCCTTTGTGGCGGTGCATTATTGCTTCTGCAGTGGCTTTGGCGTTTGCCTCCGCGGTGTTGGGCAGTTTTATAATTGCTATGTCGCCTATTATGTCAAAAGCGTTGTAGACGTTTGGTGAATCGCCTGATGGCAAAACGTGCTGGAGGGTGTCTTTTAGTCTCTTTCGCAACCTTTAGCCTTCATTAATGCACACAGGACTGGAAACGTTTAAAAGCAAAATACTTTTCCTTTGTAATAGGTAACTTATATGGAAAAAACAGGCATTGTTTATGAATGCATGCGTTGCAGCGCAAAAGTTCCAGCTGAAGAGTTGGAGATGCGTGGCGGAGAAACCAAGTGCATTATTTGTGGTTACAGAATTCTGAAAAAGGTAAAGCCACCAGTAGTTAAACGCGTCCAAGCCAAATAAAAAAGAGAGGAAAGCTCCTCCGAAACCTGCTGTCGTTCCAGCAGTTGTTTTTTTAGGTTCTTTTGATGTATTTAGTAGAGGTCTCTTTCGCCAAGTTTGCGGAATGCTTTTCCTTTAAGCTTCACTGGTTCATCTATAAGGTCGTCAGGTTCTTTTTCAACGGTTTTGCGTTTCACTGTTTCCCCGCAGACGCCGCCGGGAAGCATCTGCCGCTTTACGCACATGGAGTAGGTGCATTTTGAAACTGTGCATATTTCTTCAGTCAATCTGCACCAAACGCCGTCGCGCCGGTAGAACACGGAGTTTTTTGCGCATTTAAAAGAGGGGCATGTTGGAGAACAAGGTTTTGATTGAGCCAATAGGTTCACACCTCAAATGTTTAAAGGGTAGAATTTAACGGGGCATCTATTTTCGATACGAGGTTATTCGGAAAAGTGAATATAAACTTTTTTGCTTGGGATTTGCCGTGGTGCATGTTATTTTTCACTTTTGCGCAGCAGTTTGAAGCCGGTCCTTCTGAAGACCTCTATGGCGATTACCAGTAGTACCACGATCAGAACTATGAGTAGGGTTACCAGTGCACTTGTCCCTATCAGAAGGGGCCCTAAAGCAACGTAGTTAGCCATTTGGATTTGTACTGCTGTTGGCGAGTCAACGTAGAGGTTTTTCGCAGAGTATGCATCTTCGTTTCCAGAGGGATAAGCGGTTATCTCCATGTTGCCGCCTATCACGTTACTGAATGTCGCTGTTCCGTCGCCCTGTGTTGTGGCTGACCTTATGCTCATGCTGGGTCTGCTCAGTTGGACGTTCACGTTTGAAATTGGGTTTCCGAAGTAGTCAACAACTTTCACGGAGACTTCAAGGTTGTAGAGGACACAACGAATTTGGCTTTGAGTGTTACTTACAACTTTTAGGAGGGTCTCGTTCAGCAGTATGTTTTCTGCCGTGTAGACACGCAGTCGGTATTGTCCAAAGGTCACCTGAACTGAGACAGCTCCGTTGCTGTCGGTTGAGACGCTGTAGAATATGCCGCTTTCCTGCTCAATAAGTTCGATGCGAGCGTTAGGCAGTACTGCCGAATGGTAATCAATTGTCTTTAGAGACAAGGTTTCCTCAGGGCAAATTATGGCGGCTAGGTAAGTTGGTTGAGCGGGTAAGTTGTTAATGGTGTTGTTGCCGGCGTTGAAAACTGCCCCGTATTTGGAAGCGCTAATTACATAGGTTATTCCTGAGAGTGTAGAGTTGAAGCTGTAAGTGCCTGAAAGGTCTGTTTGCCCAGAGACACTGCCGGTCTGGGGTGCGCCAGTTTTTGTTGTAACGTACTGATAGGTTAGGTTTAGATCTGCGGAAGGTATGGTTATTCCGTTTTTGTCCTGAACTGTAATTTTGAGGTTGGTTAATTGGCAAGTTATGTTGTATGTGGTGCTTCCAGTTATGGAAACCTTGATTTCGCCTACTCTTACGTCATTCCAGTAAGCGGTGATTGTGTGGTTGCCTTTTTCGAGATTCAACAGGGCACTACCATAGTATCCGGATGTTCCGTTGGTGAGGGTGTTTGATGCTTGGTCAAGAGCTTCAATTGCAAGGTATGGAACAAAGTCGCCCGCCAAGTTTAACGTGTTGATAGTTATGGGGTATCCGGGGATTGTGAAGAGTTGGGAGTCAGGAACAGCCTTAGGGTTAGTTTGAGGAGTTATAGTTACATTATATTGCCCTAAGGGGGCGGTGGATGGAATTGTCCAATCTTTGGTTATTACTCCTTGGTTCGAAGCAGTCACTGTTTCATTTAACACGTTGTTTCCAGCTGGGTTCAGAATTGTTAAGGTTGCAGTTTGGCTTGGCTGATAGCCCACCGCGCGTATTTTCACAGTGTCTTGTTTATGATACTGGTTTGCATCGGTGATGCCAATGGAGAATTGGCTTTGGCCTAAACCTTCAGTCATGTTGAAATATGCCGTGTACAGCCCTGCGTAAATAGTGGTGGAGTCTGAAGGCTGAAAACTTGCGCTTGGAAAAGTAATCTGAGTTCGGGCAGTTCCCGAAGATCCAACTGATAAAGAGACAAGTTGCGTAAAGTTCGTGGCAAGAGGCGGCGGCAACATAACCGTGATGTTCGCGGTGTGAGAGGTGTTTGGTTGACCTCCCGTAATTGCGACGTTGAGAATAACGTCGTCGCCTTCCTGCAAAAGCGCGGGGGAGTCAGGAACAACCGCCTTTACGACGTAGGCGGTGTTAACCACTAACGATGAAGTGGTGTTATACTCTATCGCCACATCTTCTAGGGTTAGGGTATAGTTTCCGCTTGGAACTTCGGGAATGGTGAAGTTTGAACTCACATAGTAACCGGATGATTGGTTACTGTCCACAAGGGTGTCGCCGAAGAAAACTTTGTAGGAACTGTTTGCAGTGTATAATGTGCCAACAAGGTTAACTGCTTCACCAACATTTGCGGACGTTATAGGAGCGCTGTAGTTCTTATGTGTAGTAATTTGGTAAATATATAATCCGCCTTGCCCAGAAACCATCGAGACGGGCATCATCACTAGGGCAGTGCTCATTAAGAATAGGAGAGCAATTGTTAGGGCTTTTTGTTTCAAACCAGACATCTCCTCGTTCAGTTAACTTTGATTTTGCGGTTGAACATTTACCGTCTGAGAACATTTTAAGCTTTGCCTTTAATACAGTAACAGCACCGCACGGTCTGGGAAGAATAAAGGGACAAAGAGAGAAGGAACCTCATGGAAACGCGGTCTCTTGAAGCGTGACTATTTTATAAAGCGTTTTTCATATTTGTTTCAAAACAACTCCTGTGGACCTGTGAAGCACTTTGGAGAATCTTGTTCCAGACCCTCTGATGCAGGCGTTAAAGAGGCAAAAGTACCACTTGGTGGGTAAGCATTCAGCGGTGAAAAGGTGTAAGTGGTTTTACGAAGCTTTAACCAGCGGCAGGTCGTGTTATAAGCAGAAGTTTTATGGGATAAAGAGTCACCAGTGTATTCAGATGTCGCCTGCGCTTTTCTACTGTACCCAGCAGTGCCTGTTTTGTTGGCGAGCCCAAAACGGGGACTTGCAAATTAAATGGGATGAGATGAAGCTGCCAGAGTGGGATTCGGCTGAGGAAATTGTGCAGGGAATTCTGAAGGCGCAGAACAAAATTTTGGGTGGATACAAAGGGAACCCGCGGACAGATCCGCAGAAGTTTAGAGAGGCTTTTAGGCCTAAGCATGTTGCCATCAGTTTAACTGGGGAACCGACGCTTTATGAGCCGCTGGGAGAGCTCATCCGTACGCTTCACTCGAAGGGACTCACGACGTTTCTGGTTTCTAACGGTAACTTGCCAGATAAACTCTCGAGTCTTGGCGAGGAACCCACGCAGCTTTACGTTTCTGTCTGTGCGCCCAACGAAGAAGTGTTTAAACGTGTTTGCCGTCCTCAAACTGCGGACGCTTGGGCCAAGTTGAATGAGACGTTGGCGTTTCTGCCGAGTTTTCGATGTCCCACTGCGATTCGTTCGACGCTGGTTAAGGGGCAGAACATGGAAGATGTGGAGGGATACGCAAAACTTGTCGAGAAAGCCGACCCCACGTACATTGAAGCTAAAGCGTACATGCATGTGGGTTTCTCAAGTCACAGGTTAAGTTTTGACAACATGCCAAAGCACCGCGAAGTTTACGATTTTGCCTTGCAATTGTCAGAGAAAACTGGATACCGCATTGTGGATGAGTCAACGGATAGCCGCGTTGTTTTGTTAAGTAAGAGGGAGAAACCTATGC
>CAYGJP010000151.1:0-5507 GCA_964350175.1 uncultured Candidatus Bathyarchaeia archaeon | reverse complement strand
TTGTATTCACCGAGTTTGTGGGGAACCAAAGCAGGCAACTGGCAGTCGTATTGGGCAGGGGAGCAGCCAAAACCTTTGGCAGAGACTGGGGCGCTATAATCACGTGGAAGTATGACAGAGCACCATACCTTGGTGACGCAACAGAACTATACAGTGATATGGTTTTGGCTTACCAGAATGGCGCCAAGTACATAGTAGTATTCAATTCCCCGGACAATCAGACAGCAACAACTGAATACGGAACTCTAACGCGTGAACATTTTGAGGTTATGAAGCAATTCTGGGATTACACAAAAAATAATCCGCGCACTGAAAGATTCTCGGCAGACACTGCGTATGTGCTTCCTAAAGACTACGGCTACGGCTTCCGCGGTCCAGAGGACAAGATTTGGGGTTTGTGGGAAGCAGATGAGCTTTCGCCGATTGTGTGGAACGACGCAAACAGCCTTCTATCGCAGTATGGCTTAAACTTGGATATCGTTTACGAAACACTGATTTACGAAAAACATGTGGATTTGCCATATGACAAGCTAATTTACTGGAACGGCACCACCATTGAACGATAAAAGGTGACTTTACTGAAGTTTTTTGGCAACTGCCTTAGCGAACAAACTCAAGCTGCTGGCATCAGGCAGGTCCCCGAAGAACAACATGAAATGCGTCACGCCTAAGTCAACATAAGGCTGAAGCTTTTCGATGCACTTGTCAGGGGTGCCAACTAGGCTGTATTTCGCAAAATCCTCTACGCTGACGCCTTTTGGTTTGAATCTTTGAAGTTTCTCGTCGAGTTCTGTCTTGTTTTTGGCTATGAGTATTTGTCCTGAAGGCCAACAGGATTTTTCTATTTCACTGAAGGGTCTACCCACAGCTTTGCAGTGTTTCTCTAGGACTTGCAGTTTATGCTTGTACAGCTCAATGGATGGCAGGTAGCCGAAGTCGCATCGGTCAGCGTGCTGCGCCACCACTTTCAGGGCGTGTTTTTCTCCGCTGCCGCCTATAGTGATGGGGGGATGCGGCTTCTGTAGGGGTTTAGGCTCACAAACCGCTTCAGTTATGCTGTAGTGTTTTCCTTTGTAGCTTGATTTTTCTTCAGTCCAAAGTTTCTTTATGATTTCCACTGTTTCTTCCAGCTTCTCTATCCGTGCCGTTGGCTTGGGGAAAGGAAATCCGTAGGCAAGGTGTTCTTCTTTCTGAACGCCCGCGCCAACCCCCAGCTCCAACCTGCCGTTTGAGATAACGTCGACTGTAGCCGCCATTTTCGCAAGCAACGCTGGATTCCTAAAAGCAGCCGAAGTGACCATGGTGCCCAGCCGTATACTCGTAGTAATGGATGCAAGCGCCGAAAGCGTGGTCCAGCACTCAAGTATTGGCGTTTTTCCGTACATGAGGTGGTCGTCTAGCCACACTGACTGGTAACCTAAGCGTTCAGACTCCAAAACAATTTCCTTGAGGCAACTAAAAGAAGCGCTTGGTGTCCCTGATTGGAAGGAATAGAAAGGGAGAAACACCCCGAAACTGAGTTTACTCAAAGCATGTGCCTCAGCTGTGTTAACACTGCAATGGACACGGCAATAAAAGATTTTGCCAATAGCCCCACAGAGCAGCCAGAGGGCACCAGTCATATTTGGTGCCTATTAGTAATTGTATGCAGAAACGCTAGAGGGGGTAGGTTAAGCAGCAGAAAAAAGGGCGGGGGGAGGGGGTAGGTAAAACGATAGGTACCTATCAGAGGTCAAAATTTTGCAAAATGGAGTCTGCATGAAGAGGGGGTATAGTCGCCCAAGAGCACAACAGGTTCATTGAAACGGCAATTTAGCCTCTTGCGAAGAAAGTTTAGTGTGAACCGTTTTCAGCGTTTCCTGTTCCATTAATTAATGTTGAGACCACTGGAATTGTTATGGCGATTGTGGTTCCTTGCCCATTTGTGCTTTCCACGGATATGGTTCCTCCATGCGATTCTATTAAGCGCTTACAGATTGGCAAGCCAAAGCCCATGCCTTTTGCTTTGGTTGTGAAAAGCGGCATCCACAACTTGTCCAATGTCTCCTTGGACATGCCAACGCCAGTATCGATGAACCGCATTTCCAAGTTGCCCTCGACCACTTGACTTTTTATGGTTAAATTTCCACCATTCGGCATGGCGTCAAAAGCGTTTTTGACCAAGTTCACGAAGACTCGGCTCATTTTTCCAACGTCAACTTTGACCACAGGCGCATCTTCAGCTAAATTTGTGACCCCCACATTTGTGGGAGTTTGCATAAGAGAAAGAACGTCTTCGACCATAGATTTTGGAGTTGCAGCTTCTAACTGTAGCCTCACTTCTCTTGAATATTCCAAGAGGTCATCCACGATTTTGTTTGAGTACTCGATGCTCCTGTCTATGGTTCCGAAGATTTCTTTTCCTTCATCGTCCAATTTTCCGCCGTATTTTATTTTAAAGTAGTAAGTTGCTGCGCGTATACTGGTTAATGGATTACGCAGGTCATGCCCAATCATCCCAGCTAGTTCGCCAATTGACGCAAATCGTTCAGACCTGACAAGTTTCTCCTCTATCGCCTTTCGTTTAGTAATATCATGGATGATGTATGTTATTCCAATATCTTGACCCCGTTTGCTTCGCACTAAAGAACCAGAAATCACCACGGGCTTTTCCTCACCCGTTTTTGTTTTCCATTTTGTTTCAAAGTTTCTAATTTCCCGCTTTTCCACCAAGGCCTTTAGAAGATTCACGCCACAATTGTCGTCTACACACAGTTCGATTATTGATTTTCCAATTAATTCATCTTCAGAATACCCAAAAAAAGTCACAAGAGACCGATTTACCTGAATTATTTTTCCTTGAAGGTCAGCCAGAACCAAAGAATCAGGCATCGCAGAAATTATGCTCTCAGCCGCCACTGCAGGACTCAAACTAAACAACTCGTACTTCCACATTGTGTATGCAATAAAAACGCTAAAGACACTGATGGAGATACTACCAAGACTGGGAAAGTCGACACCCAAAAAAGGAAACAGGTTACACGTTAGCAGGGACACAAAAACAGGAATGGTAATGCCAACAACCATAAATTTTGTTTGCTGCTTTCTTGTCTTTTCAGTTACGCGATAGTAGTATTGAATAAACAAAACAAGAGACAAAAGCGATAAAACAGATACCCAGATGTTACTAACTATACAAACTAAAGACCCAGATGAAAAAGTGTACGTGTACCCCCAGTACGCCTGAAATGGTGGCACAGAAATCAGATCAGTGGTTAAGTCAACAATAGAAATTAACAAAGTAGGAACGTAAAGAAACACGCAGGTAAGTTTGTTTTTCAGCAATTTGTTTCCAGTAAAAGCAAGAGTAAAATGGAGAACCAAGACCGCCAAGAACGGCCATAAAAAGTACATCTTGCTCCACAAGTAAGCGGTTTCAGGATTGCTCGCCTGCCGCATCATGAATTCAGCAAACGCGCGATAAGCGGTAATCAGAAGCGCCGACGCCATAAGTTTATTCACCAAGGCTTTCCTATTCAGGACATAAACATTAACACCCAACGCTAAACAAAACGCACTAGAAAACAGGGAAAGCCAAACAAAAACACTCATTCAAATCATTCTACCGTAAATGCTATGATTATTCACTTATTCTTTGATGTCAAACTACCAATCGCCATCAATTCTCTTCAGTGTTCATCTGCAGGCTTAGAAACCAAGTTTCGATATAAACCGTGTGTAAACAGAATCTGGATTAATGCGCAGCAAAACCATTCAACCCAAAACCTAAACGGTATAATCTTATTAACCTCAACCTGAATAACGAATTCCCCGTGATTCCTTTGCGAGAATTCCTTTTATATTCACGTTTAGGGCGAACCGACAACCACTGGACTAACCTGCATGACGCTGGAAGACTCGACATCGTCTACGAATGCATAGTCACCAGTCTTTTCCTTTCGCATGGTTTACGCCGAGACGTAACCTTCAACGCCATATTGAGCGGTTCACCGTCTCCGCCCTTGCATCTGCGAATCAACGGCGCAGAACTTTATGATGTGCGCACAGACATAGACACCTGGCAGGTTATTCTCAAAAAGATGCTCAGCGGCAAAACCCACCCAGGTATAACCACAACCAAAACCAGCTTCGAAGCACTCCTAAAAGCAAAAGCAGAAACAGCCCGCATTTACGTTCTCGAAGAAGGCGGAAAAAACGTGGCTGAAACCGAACTGGACCCAAATCCGCTGTTCGTGCTCGGTGACCACGTTGGTTTGCCCAAGAAAGTGGAAAGCTTCGCCCTGCGTTTCGGAGAGAAAATCAGCCTTGGGAAACAGCCGTACCTCGCAGCATCCTGCATAAACGTGCTTAATTATTTGTTAGACTGCCAAGAAAAGAAACAGAACACGCAAACTCAATAATGACGTTTAAAGTGCTCCCAGCCACGCGCTTCAACCTCGCGTTTTTCACCATCCACATCCAGCAAAACTTGTTTGTCACGGGTAGCTTTCCCAATGGGTAAAAGCCTGCCGCCAACAACCTCCACAGAGGCTTCAGCTGCCGTCCACATTTTAGGGTTAACAGTCACCACCAACTCGTATTCTTCGCCGCCGTGAAGCGTCAACTCACACGCGTCCAACCCGTTGAAATCCGCGAAACACTTAACCTCCTCCGCCACAGGCAACGTAGAAATCACAAACCCAACCCCGCTCTGACGCGCCAACTCGTGCAGACTCCAAGCTAAACCGTCACTGGAGTCGATGGAAGCGGTAACTGCGCCTGAACACTGCAAAGCTAAACCTTCTCTCAAACGCGCCTGCGGCATACAAACCGCGCTCACCAACACGTCACGTAAGGCATCTGACGCTGGATACCCATTCAAAAGAAGTTGCAACCCAGCTGCTGACTTGCCAAAAAAGCCTGTGACCGCAACGATGTCGCCAGCCTTCGCGCCGCTCCGCAGCATCAACGCATCTTTCTGGGCGGTTCCAAAAAGGTGAACGCTGATAACAAGGTCAGATGCTTCACCTGTGTCTCCGCCAACAATGTAAGCCGCATACTGCCGTGCACCCGCATTCAAGCCCTTAGCAATTTCCTCCAAATCTTGACGCATCAAACGCCTCGGCAACCCAAGCGAAACCAACGCAGCCTTCGGCGCAACCCCTTTTGCCGCGAAATCGCTCACATTCATCACAACGGCTTTGCGGGCAGCCTGCCACAAACTCATGCCCCTTGGAACATCCGTTTTATCCACCAGCATATCTGTCTTCAGAACTGCAACTTCGCCGTCACCTGCAATAGGCACAGCAGAAACGTCGTCTCCAAAAGGCACAACCCAGTCAGGCATAGGTTCGAAAAAACGCCGCATAACCTCGATGATCTTGTGTTCCCCTAAACCCTCAACACCACTATCAGTATGCCCAGTAACTTTCCGCCTACCCAAACCTCAACCCCACCCCGAAAAACCTCACACCAACACCCTCACACACTAAACTAAGCACCTAAACGCATTTAAAATTGTGCCTAAA
>CAYGJP010000150.1:0-5516 GCA_964350175.1 uncultured Candidatus Bathyarchaeia archaeon | reverse complement strand
GATTAACCCGAGTGTTGAGGATCTTGCGGAAGCGGTGTTGTGTGCTCTGGGTAACCCCCAGTTGATGGGTGAAATGGTGGAGCGTGGGCAGCGGTTTGTGCGGGAAAACTTGACTTGGGAAAAATATGCGTGGGATATGTGCGTCGTCTTCAGGGGCGTGCTGGGTGCTGAGCCTAAGTGACTTAGTTTGGCAAGTTTGGGTTGGACTGTTGGGAACCCAAAATTTTAAGAGTTAACCATATGATAACCATACACTATTATCCTGTTACGCGCCTCGGAGAGCACGATTCCGTTGAAAACATCAAAACCTCTTATACTCGTCGAAGGCAATTTTCACGTATGTCTCGAAAACGAATTCTCAGGAGAGACTTCTGGTTGAAGGGAAATGGACGCTACATAATTGCCTCTTCTCTGATTGTGTTGGTTTTGCTTGGTGTGGTCCAAGTTTTCGTTCCAAGGGGTGTCAGTCAGGAGAATACATCTGTGGGCGACCGAGCTGATTGGCTACGCTTAGCTACTAACGCTTGGAAATACTTCCAGCCAGGCCAAGGTGTGGACTCCACATCGGGGCTTCATAAAGCTGGTCTCTATTATCCATATTTCACTGATTGGGATTTGGGGCTTTACATCCAAGCTATTATCGATGCTGAAAAATTGGGTATCGTGAGTAAGACTGGTCCTTGGGGTGCTGACGAGAGATTTGAGACGCTGGTGCGTTTCTTAGAGACTCGTGAACTCACATCTAGTGGCGTGCCTTATTTATGGTATGTTTCGGCGACTGGGCAACCTAGGGACCCTTCGATGGGTAACGCTTGTGATTCTGGCAAGTTGCTTGTGGCGCTTCAGAATTTGAGGGCTTACAGACCTGAGTTTGCAAGCCGCATCAACTCTGTCGTTTATAACCGAACCAACTATGAGCCGTTGAAGCAAGCCGTTGACACACTAAGAAACTCTGTTAACATCTATGACTATTATGTTGCTCGTGGCTTTGCTGGTTTTTGGCCTGAACGCTTCACTCCCATAGCTGAATCTATCATCAACAGCATCACTTCAGCGCCAACCGTCACCGACCAATATGGTGTCACGTTGCCAATTTCAAAGTTAACAGGCGAAACATTACTTCACTCCGTTTTTGAGCTTGCGCCTAATGCGAAGCTGATGAACTTGACTCAGAAATTCTATTTGGCTCATGAAGCAAGGTACACCGCCACGGGCAAGTTTGTGGCGTTCAGTGAAGGAAACACAGGCTTGGATTATCCATCGTACGTTTACGAGTGGGTAGTGTACCCCACTGGCCAAACTGGTCAAACTTGGGTACTCAAAGGTACCTCACCTGAGGAATTAGACGTATCGATACCACCAATTATCTACCTCAAGGTAGCAGTCGGCTTAATGGCCATAAACAACACGCAATTCACAAGGAGCATGGTTTCGTATGTTGAGTCTCAACTTCCAGCCCCCTCAACAGGGTACGTGGATGGCATCGATGAAAACGGGCGCAAACTCACAACCACCATCGACAAAACCAACGGATTGATTATAGGCGCCGCAGAATACGCCATACGCAACCTTCCCTTGCCAACCCCGACGCCTACTCCAACGCCCACCGCAAGCAGTCCTGCCCCTACTCCTACCCCGACAGTGACGATTAGTCCTTCGCCTAGCCCAAGTTCCACACCCACTCATTCACCTTCAACTAATCCTGCTTCTCCTTCGGCGAGTCCAAGTCCCTCACCAGCAGAAAACGCCACCCCCACACTAGCGCACAGTCCATCATCCTCTCAAACCCCTTCACCGTCTACTACTGCCTCGCCAAATCCAAGCCTTTCCCCTTCAGAGACTGCCACTTCATCGCCCAGTTCTAGTCCTTCTCTCTCCCCAAGTTTCAGCCCCTCTGAAGGCTCCAGCCCAACAAACAATGATAACACATTTGGGTCGGTTGAAACTATAGCAATCGTGGTTATCGCAGTTGTGGGCTGTTTGATCTTTGCATCTTTGTTGCTGATTCGCAGGAGAAAGAAACAGTGAAGTTTGCAAAACAACAATCGATAGAGGTTTTAGGGTCTGTTAACCTCGAAGCAAACTAGCCGTAAACGGGCATTACTTCTGGTATTCATCCTGTTGCCCACATTTTTCCTCGCAAATCTACAAATTTCAGACACACCGATAGCTTCTGCAAGCAGCATCAACACGCAGGTTGCCGTGTTACTCCATTATGATACGTATTATCCTTCGGTTAACCTGACTGAAATGCACATAACCTTTGAGAAAGCGCTCTCTGAATTAAAGAGCAATGGTTTTCCTATGAGTAAGGTTCTGGTAGTGACTTGGCGCAATACCCTTGAAAATGCTGAAGAGCGCACTTGGCTTCTGGACACGTTGAATAGATACGGTGTTTCAACAGGAAATGAACAGTTCGGGTTATACGTGTCCTATGAAGATGCACATAACGCCCGCGTTCTTAGCTATGCGCTGGAGGAAGACTTCTTTGGCGTTTTTGGGCGGTATCCTTACTTTGTGGCGGGTTTCTCCGCGAGTTCAAACACATACACGCATCTGGTAGAGCATGGTGTGAAGCTCGCGTTTTTCAATCTCTGGGAAGAGGGCGAAGACTTCAGTTATCGTGGCTTCAGCACAGGTGATAACTTGCATGGGGCAAACTGGGAAGGTTCTCCGCATCAACCTTACAAACCCTCAAGGCACACTGCCAACGCTCCAGGTTTAACTGTTGATGATGAACTGGATATTTGGGAGGCTCACTGGCTCACCAGAAACCCCAGTTACGCCTACATGGCTGTGAATTCTAGGAACATAGGTTCGATTCATCCTTTTGACCTTCTACAGGGCGATGTTGGGGGTGTTCGGAATTGTAGTGTCCAAGATGCGTTGCAGAAGTTTAGCACAATCCTCGACCTGATAGATTACAATGCCCAATACAATCCCGTTATGGTGGTTAGTTATCCAGTAGAAGTTTCGTATTTAACCTCGCCTGATGTGTTTAGTGTTTGGCAAAACTCCATCCGAGAATTTACGCAAAGACAGTACAAGTTCGTAGATGCAGTTGAGCTAAGAAACAACCTTGAAAGCCTCAACGCCAAAACCCCTCACACACCCATCTACATTTGGTATGACAACATGACTAACTCTGATGTGGTGGTTAAAGGAGAAAACACTCCTTTTGCTATGGTGACCTCGCCTTATGGACGATTCATTTACGCCCGAAGAGACGCATTAAACGATTCTGGGACTCCACTTGTTTCCGTGGTCTCTTACATTACTGCTAGGGCTTACAATGAATCCTTCCAAAGCATACGGGAACTTACAGGTTCTGCTGACTTCAAGATGAATACTTTCGTGAATGGTGTGCCCGTTGAGATGAGGTGGACGGGCGACATCCAAAGCGTGGAAGTGATTTCTGGCAAGGCGATAGTTGTACGCTGGACCTATTTGAAAGAAGATGTGCCCTACGTAAATTTTGATGTGACAACTTACCTTACGCCCTATGGGGTGCTGATGGAAAAATCTTTAACTTTCAAGCAAAACGTAACCGCCAAAGTTTCCATGGAACAGTACACCACAGTGCAAGAAAACTCGCCCACACCCTTAACTGACAGTGACGTGAGAATCGAAACAGACAGAAGTGATAACGTCAGGTTCTTCTCCACTAACTCGGAAGCTACGGAGTTGCAGTTCGGTCTTAACGATACCCTTGTCTTCATAGCTAAAGACGGCTACACGCTAGGCGTTACAGTAACTTCGGGGGACAACTGTGTTGTTCGGGCAGTTGACGAGTCTGGGGCATCGCCTTTTCAAACTCTAGAATTCACTTATCTCACACGGCAATATCAAAACGGTGACAAACTGCAATTGTCCTACGCTCTAACACCCGCAACCGACGTACCCGACGCACGCAACTTAGCCGCTTCCATTACCAAGATTGCTAAAACCATTGATTCACCGCAGGCTCCCCTGCAATTTTCTGCATTCATTATGCCCGTGCTTGTCACTTTTCTTTTGGTGTTGACGGGTGGGTTGCTGTTCAAGCTGCGGCGGTTCTCTTCCAGAGAAAAAACCACAAGCAAGGTGCCTAACCCATAAACTCAATACGCCTTCCCGTTTTGGGTAAAAGTCTCGCTTTTCCTCTTCTATCATTCTTAGTTCCTCTGCTGCTTAGGGCTGTTCCTGAGGTTCTGATGGGTCCACACGTGGTCGGCTTCGACACTATGGGTCACTACGTTCCAACAAGCATACTTTGGCTCAACGGCGGTGTAGACCTATGGCGCTACATTGCAACCGCACCGCTATTCTACACTTTAATTGTTTCGTTGGTGTCGGCAGGCGGACCGCTAATAGTGGTGCTCAAAATAATTCCGCCGCTGCTTCACGGTTTCTTGGGCTTAGCCATCTACGGCTACGCTAAAAGGGGCTTAGGCTGGTCGCCCCGAAAAAGCGTCTTAACTGCGCTAATGGGAACGTTGTATTTTGTGGCTTTGCGGATTTCGTGGGATTTGCTGCGCAATGAGCTTGCGTTGACCTTCTTTTTCGTGGTTCTCACCCTGCTTGCCACAGGGGAGTCTGGCAAATACACGTGGAAACGTTGCCTGCTGCTCTCTTTAGCTATGTTGGCGGTGGTTTTGTCGCATCAGCTTGTCGCCGTAATCATGTTTGGCGTAGTCGTATTCACAGTAATCTATCAGTTCATAAGGAAAGAGCGTGTTAAAGCCGCAACTTTATTCGCGGTTGCCCTGCCAGCGGCGCTGCTCTTCTTTGCCAGTGTTTACTTGAGTCCTGCCGTGTCTGAGTTTCGCTTGATTTTCGGTTTTCCCGCAAGTGGCGATGGGTGGCTTCAGCTATTTGGGTTCTCCTCTTACTCTGCGTTGTTGGCGGGTGAGGCAGGATTTTTCCTGTACTGTTTCTTGCCCATGCTGCCACTGGTGATTCTGAGTGTTAAGCGGTTTGGGAATTTCCAAATGCGAAGTTGGGTTCTTTTAATCTTCATCGCCTCTTTGATTCCGATGGCGAGTCCCAGCAATCTGCGCTGGATAATGTTGCTGACGTATCCCTTCGCGTTTTACGTGTCCGAAACCCTCAGCATGCTTAAATCGATTAAGTGGAAGCGTTTCGAGGTTACTCTGCGCCGAGTTGCCATAGTGTACCTTGTGTTTTCAACGGCTTTTCTGAGTTTGGGTTTCATGTTGCAGACGCCCGAAGACCCCTCAGCCTACTTTGACGCGGGGCAGTACAACGGCTACATATACCAGATACCCTCCTCCATGCTTCAGAACACCGTATCCATAGCCGACTGCAACGACACAGCCAACGCTCTCCAATGGCTCAAAGATAACATCGGCGGAAACGCGGTTTTGCTTAGCCACAGGGTATTTTACGGTTGGGCGCTCTCAACGCTGAATGAGACTCAGGTTATACTATACGAGTACGATAATCCTGTGCCGGCAGCAGAAACAGTTTCTTTGCAAGGAAATGACAAAATATATCTGGTTTGGTGGGTTAACGGG
>CAYGJP010000149.1:4556-5517 GCA_964350175.1 uncultured Candidatus Bathyarchaeia archaeon | reverse complement strand
ACCCAAACCATTCTTGGGGAACATCTGTGCATGGGTCTGTGGAGACTACGACGTACTTGTCGCCTAAGAGGTGCACTCCTGAGTCGTAGCCTGCCTGTGGTGGCACGATGACTTGCTGGTTTTTTTTGATGCAGCCAAGGAGTTTTTGGAGTTCTTTGGGGGCGAGTTTTCCCATTTTTTTGCCTCAGGTTTGCTGTGTTTGGTTATAGGTAGATGTTTAGTGCTTTGCTTTTCTGCATCAGCCCAATTATGAGGACGCATATGATGATGCTTGGTATGATGTAGGTGCCGTTGTAGATGGCTGAGTAGAGAATTGGGCTCATGCCTGCTGGGGCGTAGTCTGAGAAGTATACTATGCCTGAGACGAAGTGGCTTGCAAAGCGTCCTGCTCCGCCAATTGTGACGCCGATAATTGGGTATTTGCGGAAGAATCCTGCGAGTCCAAGGGCTGCGAAGGGCAGCGGGTAGTCTAAGATGAATTGTATGGGGTGGACGATGAAGGGGTCGATGGCGAGGTCAACGACTCCGAAGACTGCGCCTGCGAAGATGCCTATTTTCCAGCCTCTTCTGAGTGATAGCCAAAAGATTGGTATCATGCCAAGGTTGATGGATCCGCCTTGGGGCAGCCTAAAGAAGCTGTGGCTGATGAAGCTTAATGCTCCTGCCAACGCCACTAATATTATTATTTCTGCTAGTATCTTGGTTGAGAAAATCTGTGTTTTAGTTTTTTGGTTTGTTTGGTTCACTGTTTTTTCCCTCCGCCAGTATTATCTGGTTCAGGTTCCTTTGGGTCGACAGCACGTTTTAGCTGTCCTCTCAGCCGGGTCATGTTCCCAGCTCCCCGAGACCTAAAGAGGATAATGTAGTCATGTGAGATATTAATTTTCCTAAACTTGTCATGTTGGGTTGGGTTTGGAGCTGTTTGTTTTGTAAATTGGGACTTTTTGGTAGCTGTTTGTGC
>CAYGJP010000149.1:0-4546 GCA_964350175.1 uncultured Candidatus Bathyarchaeia archaeon | reverse complement strand
TTTCTGCTGCGTGTGCTTTGTTGTTTTGTTTTTTTTGTTTAGTTGTTGTTGAGGGTGGTTTAGTGTGCACAACTTCTTCTTAGGCTTTGTTTGTTGGGTTGTGTTTTGTTGTCTGGTTAGTTTTTGGGTTTGTTTTGGTTGTGTCTGGTTGTGACAAGTTGTTGATGCTGTGAGTTTTTTCTAGGCAACCTGTGAGATGTGTTGTTTATTTTGTGTCTCTGCGAAGTATCCCCGAGGGGGGTGCTGCTTATACAATTTGATTATACAAAACGTAGATACAAAAACAACCAAAAAGCCGACGCAATGTACATCTGGCTCAGAAAAACCAAACACGACATAAGCGAAGAACTCGCAGAAAACGTACTCATAGACCTAGACAAAAACGGACGCATCATAGGCATAGAAATCCTAGACGCCTCAAAAAACCTAGGAAAAGAACTAATCACCAAAATATTACACACAGAAAAAATAACCGCAACAGCCTAAAACAACCCACAGCTCTTTTAAAAAGACTGCCTGCTCGAAAACACAGTACCCTTTATTTTGAGGTTACAATGTGTATGGCTTTTCTTCAGGTTCAGGTTTGCAGGTTGTGACAAGCAGCCTACATTTTCTATGACAGCTCAGTTCTGGAGGGCTCCAACCCATTCAACACCCAAGGCACTCCCAACAGGACTGGGACGAAAAACCACTTAAAGAACATCACAAAATCTATGAATTTACTAAGAAATGCCAAATCCGTCCACTCAAAACAAACAGACGCAAACCATCCCGTGCCAGAACCCAGAAAGCAACCACTCGTAAAAAATCCAAAAGGAATCTAGTTAATTTACCCAGTCTTAACAACGAAAAAGGAGCATTCCTTTGGCGAGAGCTAAAATTAGCCATGGCAACAGTCGATGTTGGCATTAGACAACTATCTCATGCAGTTCATATAATATCTGTGCTACTACTTCCCTGAAGCGGTCAATATCTGAATCGGTTACTTCGATAGCTGCCATTTCATGATAAAGGGAGCACCTCAGTTCATAGAAGAAATCTACTGATACCCATATATCGTCTGGAAGTTTAGACTTAGTTTTGTCCTTAATAGCCGAAAGCAAAGTATTTCTATTCGTAAAATTTAATCGACTAGCTTTGTCAGGGGCTATATGCAATACACGGAATAGATAATCTTTGAACGCTACCTCTAAACATGTGTCCAAGAGCAATAAAGCAAAACGGTTTTTGTTTTCGAGTTTAATTTTTTTCATAATTAAGTCAACAATGTATACGTTCTCAACCAACGCTCGGGTCCACGGGTATTTCCTGATTGTTTTTTTGTTTTGGTTAAGTAACACTTCAGCGTCAGATTTTTTGCCAGGTGGAAGTTTAGGAGTATCATCCTCTGTAAGGGATATTTCTTCACGATCCAGAAAATTTACTGTTTCTATTTTTCCAGACGAGAAAGGGGTTATTTGCTGCTGGCTGTCTCTATATAGCCTCCGTGACAGTTGGACATAAGGTTTTGACAATTTTAATAGCTTAGCTTTTAGAGGTGAAATGATTGGATTTGAGAAATCTAAACCAGATTTAGTACTGTTCCAGGGCATATCAGAATTAGCACCATTGATCTGGGCAATTCCTCTAAACCATGCGCTTGAAGGGTGAGGATATCCAAGTAAGCCAGGCACGAAACCGATTTCAGGGTCTTTATAGTTTTTTAAAATTAGTCTGTCATTACAAAAAATATCAAATCCATAATCGCCTGTTTGGCTAGATTTGCGCATCAAGCCTACGGTTAGATCAACGAACACTTTTCTCCCCGAGATGCGAATAAATGTCTTATACGTTCTTGGGTGTCTGCCCTCAGGAGGGAACGCCCAATTGTTAAAAATCGACGGCTGCAATGATTCGCCATTTAAAATAATTGAAAATAAATCAGATAACTGAAGCGAATATGTCTCAGATAATAGCTCCTGCATTTCGGCTAATGCCTCTAAGTTAAGATCGCATTTTATGTGCTTGAAATTTACGATTGTCGAAGCTGATGATATTGGTTTACTTTTATATTTCCGAATTTTCCACGATTTTGATTTCACCCAAGAATCGTCGACTATAATTTTAAAGGTTGATTGCGATTCGAACCGGCTTATGACTTCGGCTTCTATTGATAAGGCAACAATGGCTCTCTTAAGCCCGATTCCGAACTCGCCTATAGTTTTTTGTTCAGGTGTTCTTGTGGTTCCGCCAGGTTGGATGACCATGTTTAAATTCTTTTCTTGTATCCCTCCGGCGTTATCTGAATATAAGAGGCTCTTGTTTCCAACATCTATGGTTAGCTCAACAATGAGACTTGGTGTTTTTCGAAGCCTCCATTCATCTATCGCGTTGTCGACGAGTTCTAATACACCCTTCTTTAGATCTATATCAGAAGAAATAGCTTGAAGGATTTTTTTGTCGGGAGTTACATCTAAATCCTCTACGAAGACGTCGCTCATAGATGATTCATACCTATCTGCAATTGAAAGCAGATATTGTTCGGATTCATTTATAAAATGAACGACTTTTAGGTCCATTACAGTTAACGCTTTGCTTTAGTAAGGTGTATGTGACAAAAACATTTTTCAGTCTTTTGTGATAACACTATACACAAACTAGTTTAGTGGGCGTTAGGGTGTTTGTAGTTTCTTAGGCGTTTGTATCATTTTTATTTTAGTTTTAGGTCTGGAATAGATACCTTATTACAATAGGGGTGGGAGCGGGTTTTAGCTTGCTGGTTGCATGTTGTAGGGTAGGTTTGCCGTGGCTGTTTTGCCTGTTGCGTTTGAAGCTTCGTGGGCTAGGTTTGAGGTGGGGATAATGTTTTTAGGTGGTTTTCCAGTTTCTACAGCCAACACACTAACGAGGAACAACCAGCATGCAGCCTTTGCCAAAAGAATACAACTTCGTCGAAATTGAACGCAAGTGGCAACAGAAATGGGAAGAAATGGGCATCCACCGCTACGACTGGAACGACACAAACCGCACGCCCTACAGCATAGACACCCCGCCGCCCTACCCGTCGGGCGAGTTACACATGGGCAACGTCCTTAACTGGGCATACTTCGACATGGTCGCCCGCTACAAGCGTATGCGCGGCTACAACGTGCTGTTTCCGCAGGGATGGGACTGCCACGGCTTAGGCATAGAAATCCAAGTAGAGAAAATGCACAACATCCGCAAACGCGATGTGCCGCCAGACCAGTTCCGAAAACTCTGCAGCGAACTGGTGGAAAAGTACATCGGCATGATGAAGGAAGGCATCCTGAAGCTGGGTTGCAGCATCGACTGGACTACGGAGTACCGCACCATGGACCCTGACTACTGGCGCCGCACACAACTAAGCTTTATTTTGCTTCACCAGAAGGGCTTCATGTACCAAGGTAAGCACCCTGTGAACTGGTGCCCCAGGTGTGAAACAGCCATCGCCGACGCAGAGGTGGATTATGATAAGCGCGAGGGTGTGCTGCATTACATTCGTTATCCGCTGGAAGGCAGCAGCGAGTACCTGTTGATTGCGACTTCGCGCCCCGAATTTATCCCAGCGTGTGTGGCGGTTGAAGTTAACCCGAAAGATGAACGCTTCAACAAGTACATAGGCAAAAAAATCGTCGTGCCCGTCGTCAACCGACAGTACCCATTATAGCTGAAGAATCTGTTGACCCTGCTTTTGGCACGGGGGTGGTTCAGATTTGCACTTACGGCGACAACGAAGACGTAAAAACCGTCATGAAACACAAACTCCCCGTCATCATGCTCCTAACCGAGAACGGAAGAATCACCGAGAGCGGCGGCAAATACGCAGGCTTAACCGTTAATCAGGCACGAGCAGCCATTGTCGAAGACCTGACCGCGGCTGGTTTGCTGGAGAAAACCCAGAACATAACCCAAGAAGTGGGCAGGTGTGACCGCTGCAAAGCACACGTTGAGATTTTGGAGCGCAAACAGTGGTTCATGAAAACCCGCACCTTAACTGACGCCGTGGTCAAAACAGCTGACGAAGTTGTGTGGTATCCTGACTACATGAAGTTGCGCCTTATTGACTGGGCGAAGTCACTGGACTGGGACTGGGTCATCAGCCGCCAACGCCTGTTCGCCACGCCGATTCCTGTTTGGTACTGCAAGAACTGCGGAGAACTCATCCTCGCAAAGGAGGACTGGGTGCCCATAGACCCCAAGCTGGAAGGACCACGCACAGACAAGTGCCCCAAGTGCGGCTCCACCGAATTCATCGGCGAGCGGGACGTTTTTGACACTTGGATGGACAGCTCAATCACCTGTGCCGTGCACGCTGGATGGCCAGACCGCGCAGACTGGAAACGATTGTTCCCTGCGGATGTTCACCCCTCAGGCATCGACATCATAAGAACATGGGCTTACTACCTCATGGTCAGGCACTTGGCACTGTTCGACGAGAAGCCCTACAAGAGCTGCCTCATCAACGGCATGGTTCTGGGCGCTGACGGCAGAAAAATGAGCAAATCCCTCAAAAACTACGTCGCCGCACCCGAAGTACTCAACAAAA
>CAYGJP010000148.1:0-5590 GCA_964350175.1 uncultured Candidatus Bathyarchaeia archaeon | reverse complement strand
ACTTCGGCTAAGCACGTTTTTGAAGACCTGAACGGGCGCATATACGCCATCTTGGATGGTGGACCGACGCGAATCGGCGTGGAATCTACCGTGCTGGATGTTAGTGTTGACCCGCCTATGCTGCTTCGTCCAGGTGGAGCATCGCTGGAAGCGTTAAAGGCAGCGGTGGGTGAGGTTGAGTTGCATCCGTTTGTTGTTGCCGAAAAAGAATTAGCCAACGAGAAGGCGAAGTCGCCTGGGATGAAGCATAAGCACTACGCGCCCAAAGCTCCTGTGATACTTGTGGAGGGTGAAGTCCCAAAGGTTATGAGTACGGTGAAGGAGCTCATAAGCAACTACTGGCTGAACGACAAACGCGTGGGCGTTTTGGCAACGAATGAAACTGCGTGGGCTTACGAAGCGGACGTGGTGAAGTCTCTGGGTAGCCGCCGTAATGTGGATGCTATCGCGGCAAACCTGTTTGGGCGCTTAAGAGAATTTGATTCAGAAAATGTGGACGTTATAATCGCGGAAAGTGTACCTCTAGAGGGCTTGGGCTTGGCTGTGATGAATCGACTACGCAAAGCATCAGGCTACAATATCATTAAGGTTGAATAACTGTAGGAAAACCTTAAATTTCACAGGTTTTATTGTTTGCGATTAGAATTTAACGATTGTAAACTAGAAAAATTGGTGAAAAATGATATGTCTCAAGGTGGAAATGTTCCAGTTCTAGTATTAAGAGAAGGCACCGGAAGATCAACCGGACGCGAAGCTTTAAAGAACAACATAATGGCTGCAAAAATCGTAGCTGAAACAGTGAAAAGCACTTTGGGTCCATGCGGTATGGACAAGATGCTAGTCACAAACTTTGGAGACGTTGCCATTACCAACGACGGCGCTACCATCATGAAGGAACTTGACGTTCAGCACCCAGCGGCAAAGATGCTAGTTGAAGTAGCTAAGGCTCAGGACAACGAAGTCGGCGATGGAACAACTACCGCTGTGGTCTTAGCGGGAGAACTTCTTTCCAAGGCTGAAAGCTTAGTGGATAAGAATGTGCATCCGACCGTTATTATTGAAGGCTTCAAGAAGGCCAGCGAGAAAGCCCTTGAAATTTTGGACAAGTTAGCTATTCCCGTGAAACTCACGGATGAGAAGACTCTGCGGGATGTAGCTTTAACTTCCTTGGCCAGCAAAGGCATCTCCAATGCTAAGGAACTCTTCGCCAAGATGGCTGTTGACGCGGTTAAGCAAGTATCCGAGGAAACCGATGGTAAAATTAAAGCTGACATAGACCTCATCAAAGTCGTCAAGAAACACGGCAAAAGCCTCGAAGAGACTGAACTCGTTAAAGGCATGGTTATCGACAAGGAAGTTGCCAGTTCACAGATGCCCAGGTTCATTGACGGCGCAAAAATCGCGCTACTCAATGCTAAGATAGAGATTGAGAAGACAGAGTTTGACGCTAAAATCAACATTGAAAGCCCAGACCAGATGAAATCCTTCCTCGATGAAGAGGAACGCATGCTTAAAGAAATGACTAACCAAATCGGCAAGGCGGGCGCTAACGTGGTTTTCTGCGAGAAAGGCATAGACGATATGGCATTGCACTTCTTAGGCAGAGCAGGCATGTTCGCGGTCAAGAGCGTAAGCAGCGGCGATATGGAAAAACTTGCGCGTGCCACAGGCGGCAAAATATTGTCAAGCATCAAGGACTTAACAGCTGAGGCGTTGGGCAAAGCCAAGAAGGTTGAAGAAGTCAAAATCGGCGATGACAAACTCATCTACATACGCGAGTGCAAAAACCCCAAGGCAGTAACCATTGTCATCAGAGGCGGCACTGACCACGTCGTAGACGAAGCCGAACGCAGCTTACACGATGCATTATGCGTCATCAGGAACGTTATTGAAGATGGCAAAATCGTTGCAGGCGGCGGTGCACCCGAAGCAGAAATGGCAAAGAACCTAAGAGCCTACGCGGTTAAAGTTGGCGGACGCGAGCAACTAGCAGTTGAAGCATTCGCAGAAGCAGTTGAAGCTATCCCGTTGACGCTGGCTGAGAACGCAGGCTTAGACCCCATAGACATCATGGTAGCTCTAAGAGCCAAACACGAAACAGCTGACAGCAAATACTTTGGCATCGACGTTAGCACAGGCAAAATCGTAAACATGCTCGACATGCTGGTCCTTGAACCACTGCGCGTGAAGCAGCAGGTTGTCAAGTCAGCCACCGAAGCAGCCAACATGATACTGAAAATCGACGACCTCATCAGCATAAAAGGCACAGGCGGCGGCAAGATGCCACCGATGCCCTCAGGAATGCCCGGAGGTATGGGCGGAATGGGTGGCATGGGCGGTATGCCGTACTAAGCGCCCAATTTTCTTTTTCTTTTTTGTTTTTGCCTTCTAGAATTTTGTCTTAGCAGTTTTCTGCACCAGTTTTATATTCGTGTAAAACCCAGAATAGTACTTGTATGTAAGTTCTGAGGGGAAAGCATAATGAAGCATGTTAAGATTTCAGCGTTTGATTGTCCTGACGCGTGGTTTCAAGCGTTAAGCCACATCTGGAACGAAGGAGACATCTTCAAAGTTGGCTTCGGCTCGGAAGAAACCGAAACCAAAAAGCTAAACCTCACCATTGAGATTGCTCATCCAGAGAACAGACCGCTGGTCAGCGAGAAGGCACCCTGCGACATCAAGTACGTCCAAGGCTACGCGCTGGAGTATTTGTGGTGTGGAGAAAAACAGGATGAGGAAACATACACTTATGGTAGTAGGCTTAACAACCCGATTAACCAGATAGAAGAAGCCGTGGAACGGTACGTGCAGGAACAGCGCGACAGGCAAGTCACGATGGTTATTAGGCTGCCTGAAGACATCAAAAAATACGTTGGCTCCAAGAAACACGAACCGCCCTGCCTGAGCCTGATTGACACGGAGATTCTTGAAGACAAGATGCACCTGACATGCTACTTCCGAAGCTGGGACGCCTACGCAGGACTGCCAGCCAACATCGCAGGGCTACAACTGCTCAACGAGGCTTTCGTGAAAGAAATCAACAGCCGCGGCAACCTCGAACTAGAAACGGGCAAGCTGATTTTCCACAGCAAAAACTGCCACATATACCAACGGCAATACAAACTTATTGAGGAATTGCTCTCGCCGCAGAGCTCGTCGAAAACGCCGCGGTTGGCGCAGACTATGAAGAACGCCCAAAAAGAAGAAACCGAATAATAAAAAATTAAGCCGTTACAGTAAGGTCTGATTCAACAGCCATTTTAGTTTTTATACATTGTGAGGCAGCTCCGCGGAGCAACTTAGCGTTAGCTAACATATTTGGTGCTTATTAGTGATTCATTGCAGAAACGATAGAGGGGGCAGGTCAGAACCGCAAAAAACCGAGGGGGGAGGGGGTAGGTGAAACGATAGGTACCTATCAGAGGTCAAAAAACATATGCTGCTTCCGCAACTAACAGCATGCAAAAAATGCAGCGAATGGTTTTTTTCTGCCAGCGCCCTTTTGGTATCTCCAGTGAAATATGTGGTGCCTTTGATTTCTAGCTTTGACCCGTGGCGCAGCGGCATGTGCACGTGCCCGTCTAAACTCACAGTTAACCCGTACAGCGGATGCGACCACCAATGCGTCTACTGCTACGCGTCAAGCTACATCCCCAACTTCGCAGAGTGCCGACCAAAAAAAGAGTTACTCGCGAACCTGAAGCGGGAAGCGGCGAAGTTGAAAGGCGAAGTTGTTTCGATATCGAACTCTTCTGACCCATACCCACGAATTGAAGCCACCGCTGGTTTGACGCGGAAATGCCTAGAAATCCTCGCGCAAAATGATTGCCGAATCCAAATAATCACAAAATCAAACATTGTAGTCCGAGACGACGACATACTGAGCAGCACCCGCGCAACGGTTGCGTTAACGATAACAACGGATGATGAAAACACCACCAAACTTCTCGAGCCAAACGCGCCTTCGCCGAGTGAGCGCCTCAGGGCAGCCCAAGACCTAACCCGCAAAGGCATCCCCGTTTCCGTACGCGTAGACCCCATAATCCCCTTCGTGAATGACCAGCCAGAAAAACTCATCAAAACACTTGCAAACATAGGCGTTAGGCACATAACCAGCTCAACATACAAAGTGAAACCTGACAATTGGCGCCGACTCGCTACGGTGATGCCTGAGGTGACCGAGAAACTAAAGCCCCTGTATTTTCAGGAAGGCGAAAGGATTGGCGGAAACACGCTTTTGCCCAACGACCTAAGGTTTAAGCTCATGAAGAACGTGCGCGACTTAGCCACGGCGAACGGCATGAGGTTTGGCGTCTGCCGAGAAAACCTATCACGGCTAAACACTGCATCGTGCGACGGTTCGTGGCTGTTAGACGCGTTGCAGAGGTGAAATCGGCTATGCCTACTCAAAATAGAGTCGTAATGCTGGTGGATTTGGACTATTTTTTTGCCCAATGCGAAGAACTGCGCAATCCAGCCATAAAAGACAAGCCTGTCGTGGTGGGCATGTACAGTGGGCGCACCGAAGACAGCGGAGCCGTAAGCACCAGCAACTACATCGCAAGAAAATACGGCGTCAAATCAGGCATTCCCCTGTTTTTAGCAAAGAAACGGTTGGAGGGGGGCAACGCGGTTTTTCTGCCCGTGGACTACGATCACTACCAGCAAATCAGCGACAAAATAATGCAGATACTACGAGGATACGCTGATGTCTTCGAGCAGGTCGGCATAGACGAAGCCTACTTGGATGTCACAAAAAAAGTGCACGAAAACTTTGAAGAAACCCCAGATTTAGTTCAGCAAATGAAAACCGCCGTCAAGGACCAAGTGGGCGTCACCTTTTCCGTGGGAGTTGGACCCAACAAACTCGTCGCCAAAATCGCTTCTGACAAAAACAAGCCAGACGGCATCACCATAGTTCACCCTGAAGAGGTTGAGGCGTTTTTGTCGCCTTTGCCTGTTGACCGCCTTTTGGGTGTGGGACGAAAAACAGCAGCAAAAATGGAAGAACTGTGCATAAAAACCATCGGTGACTTGGCAGCCTACGACGTACAAAGGATAGTAGAGATTTTCGGCAAGACGCTGGGCGTGTACTTTCACAACGCGGCAAACGGTGTAGACAACGACCCCGTGCAGGAAGCGGGTGAAGCAGAATCCATCAGCAGAATCGCCACGCTAAAAGAAAACACACGCGACTTGGCTTTTATTTTGCAGAAAACAGACCAGTTAACCGAAGAAATCTACAAGGAACTCACGCAGAAAAACCTGAGCTTCAAGCAGGTCTCCATAATCGCCATCATGACCGACCTAACTGCGCGGAGCAGGTCACAGACGCTTGAGAAACCCGCCAAAGACATAGAAACCATCAAAAAACACGTGCGAGAACTCTTCGAAAAATACCTCAACGAATCCGAACTGGAAATCCGCCGAGTCGGCGTCAAAATCGCACAATTCAGCAAAGAAGAAAAAAAACAACAACAATTAACAAATTTCTTCGCAAACTGATAAGATATCTAGCGTCTAAAACACAATACGCCCTGTTTTCGGTTCTAAAGCATTAGCAGTAATACAGAATCTTTATTAGCAGCTG
>CAYGJP010000147.1:0-5632 GCA_964350175.1 uncultured Candidatus Bathyarchaeia archaeon | reverse complement strand
GTACTTCTAGGCACAGTCATAGGTGCAGTCTTAGGATTCTTCTTCACAGGCTTCATCGCATCAATCATAATACTGTTTGTCTGGTTGGGGCTCGTGAAGCACTTCTTTGACTGCGGATGGCTAAAAGCATTTGCGATTAGCATAATAGCTGTACTCATCTTCGCCGCCATAGCCGTGTTACTGACGCTCATAGGCATCGCCCTCTGGAGCTTCACACTAATATAAGACCCAACGCAGCTCGGTCATTTCCCACTTCCCCCTCTTTTTCTTTCTAAAACTCAGTAATGCCTATGTCACCAAACGTCTCGCGTTATTGTTATCTTGTCCTGAACAGAGGTACCTAACGGAAGCCCCTCCAAGCCAGGGTAGGATTGACGGTTTTTAGCTTCAATTAGGTAATTACTGATTGTTTGTTGGGCAGTTTGATTAGCGAACACGGCGATTATGTCAAATTTAGTGCCTGTATCGTTTTGTATGCCAAGAGTCGTAAAGCATTCCCAGTTGCCGTTTGTTTGAGTAACGGCGCATTCAGACATTGGATAATAGAGGTTTACACTGTGAACGTAAACTATAACCCAGATCACTTGTTCCCCAGGTAGATTCTGTGAAGTGCCCTGCACCGTAACGTTTCTTCCAATGGTTGAACCGTCAAGGGGATAGGTTATTTTTGCAGACGGAAGAGGCGAGGCAGGTGGCGGAGAAGTAACTGTTGAAGAAGTAGATGGTGAGGGCGAAGTAACGTGTGGCGACGAAGTTTGTGAAGAGACCGAAGGTGTTGGAGTAACTGTTGAAGGATTCCGTATCACCGTCACCTTATCGTATACTACTGTACCAACCGGAAGTGCCCCCATTCCCGAATAGCTACCAGTGATTTTACAAATCGTGGCATACGCATTAAGCTCATCTTGAGCGGTCTGATTAGCGACCACAGCAAAAATGTCAAACTGCTTACCAGTATCGTTCTCTTCCCCAAGGTAAGCTACTGATGTCCAAGCCCCATTTGCGTGGGTGACGGCACAATCCGCCATCGGATAATATAAGCCGACTTCATGGGGATAGACTATAACCCAAATCGCTTGGTTTTCAGGCACATTCTGAGAAGTACCTTCCACAGAAAAAACCAGATCGACACCGTCGCCATTATGCGGATAAGTAAGTTGTACTAATGCCGAAGTTGGTCCATTGAAACTCAAGACTACGAGGACAATGCTAATTGCAAATACAATAAGAGAAACTATCAAGAGCAGCTTAGTAATCGATGAATCCTTCTTCAGTTTTCCGCTCTTCTTTGAAGAACGCTGCACCATTAAATCTACAATCTTTATGAGTAACGCAAAGAAACCGCTAATAAGAGCTACAATTATTGCGGTTATATCCGCGTCCATTCTCTCACACTCTCATGCTAATACTTACCCTAACCAAACTTAAAGACTACGTGTAAAGATTCAAGTCCTATGAAAGGGGAAACCTGTCAGCAATTTTTAAGTGTGCTACTTCAGTATTTATTTTTATCTTAACTCGCAATGCAAAGATGCAAAAAAGAAGGGCGGCATTCACTTTTTGATAAAGCTTAAATTTTGAATTTCACTACTGTTGTGTGTGGTATGTTTATGACCTATTGCATCAATTGCGGCGAAGAACTCCCAAAAGACGCCCTTTTCTGCTCAAAATGCGGCGCAAAAGCAGGAACAGGCACAGCAACTACACCCTCTGATGAGATGCGTGAAACATTAACTCGAATGAGCCATGAAATGGAGAAAGCCTTCACCATAGCCGCCAGAGAAATGCAGGAAGCCTTCAAAGTCGCCAGAAACAACATACAGAAAACAATATACAAAGAACCCGTTGTCTGCGCAAGCTGTGGAGAGAAAAACGCAGGCAGCGCCAGTTACTGCTTCAAATGCGGAAACAACCTTACAGGCAAAACAGCTGAAAAAACAAGGGAAAGCAACTAAAAACGGCGTGCACCATCCACATACTTAAGCAAACCTCGCTTCTTCAAGTTACAATTCACTACGCACTTCAGGTGCTGTAACGTTTGTACAGGGTTTGAGGTTTATGTGAATGTTTGGTATGCGCTTTCTTATTTTGGGGTTAACTTGGTGCCTGCTTGTCACAACTTGCACAACCAAAACACAAACCAAAACAGACCCCAACCAAAAAACACAACCAACAAAACAAAGCCCCAGAAGAAGTAGTGAAACACCAAACCACCCACAACAACAACTAAACAAAAAAACAAACCCTAAAAAACTTCACAGAACCAGTCCAATCTACATAAAAAGGGTATTAGTCACAAAACACGCACCCAAAACCCGACATCAACAACTTTTAGAGAAAAACCAACCCAGCAAACACTTGCGGCATGAAGGTTTTTAAATCAACCAGTCTCTTAGTAAGAAAAGGACGAGCACCTGTGCAGAGAAACCTACGATTATTCATTATCGCGCTATTTGGCTCCATAATGTTCGTGACCAGAATGTTCGTTCCAGCCCCCATAGACAGAATGCTAATAGCCGTAGATGCTGTGCTGCTCGCCTTAAGCACACTTTTCGTGAAAAAAGTTGGCGCCACGTACGTTGGGGCAGTTGGCGGAATCCTCACAAGCCTTTGGCGACCAACACTTATTCCCTTCTCCATAATCTACGCACTCATATACGGCGCAATCGTGGACGCTTCAGCGTTCCTCTTCAAAGTCAAAGCCACAAACGAAGGCGTAAACCGCAACAAACTCATGGCCGCCATGGCATTTAGCACCCTGCTGATTGGCTTCATAAGCTATTACGCCACAACCATGTTCCCGCAGATTATCCAAGCATACGCAGCAATAGACATGATAGTTGCCTTCATGGGACCAGTAACAGGTGCTGTCGCAGGCTACGCAGCAGCTTACCTCTGGAACAGATATCTCAAAAGCATACCCCTCTGAAAACTGCCGCCAAGCAAACGGCGTCTTTTTCTTTTTGGACATATGTCAGTCACGGAAATACCCCTTTTAAGCAAAAACAGCCTTTGAGGGTATAGGGAGAAAGGAGAAGCTTCTCACCTAATTTTAAACCGGAAAACAAGAAAAAAGTGGCTCTCACCTTCTAAGTAATTTTCCCCCCGCTTCTTAAGCCACGAACGGCGTTAGGTCATATTCCGAACATTTCAACCGACATGCCCAATACTGGGAAACACTAAAAACATCAGAGAAATTCAATCAGCTGAAAAATAATACTGATTTAACAAGACGTTCGCTTTTCAAAAGACTCAAGCAACAGCTTCAAGCCACTTGATAAAGAGACACTTGACTTAAACTTCAACTTCTCCGCCGATTTTGCAGCGTCTCCATAACTGTGCCGTATGTCACCCTGACGCGCAGAACCATGCGTAACCTGCAGGTCTTTCCCAGTAACTGATTCCAACGCTTCCACCAGCTGATTTATACTTGTAGGTACACCCGTACAAACGTTGAAAACATCACCCTTCAACTCCTTGCCAGCTAAAGCACAAATTATGGCATCGGCAACGTCGCCCACATAAATGAAGTCGCGAGTCTGCTCTCCGTCACCGTTCACCGTCAAAACTTCATTGTTTAAAGCTTTTAGGAGAAACTTGGTAATTACACCACTATACGGGTTGTTCTCGTTCCCCAAACCGAAAACATTGAAAAACCTCAATGCAACCGCATCCAAGCCATAGCAATCTGCAAAAGCAGTACAGTAAGCTTCACCTGCTGCTTTAGAGGCAGCGTAAGGCGAAATCGGCTTCAAAACTGTAGTCTCCTTGACGGGCAAAGCTTTTACATCCCCGTACACCGCAGTTGAGGAAGCAAAAACGAAACGCTTAACCTTATTTTTTACAGCTGCCTGCAACACATTCACAGTGCCCGTTACATTAACTTCATGCGTACCTAAAGGGTCAACAACTGAAGCGGCAACATCAATCAACGCCGCCAAATGAACAATTGCATCCACGCCGTGAAAAGCATCAGCCAACGCTTGTTTGTCGCGTATGTCGGCATGAACAAAACCAAAACGGGGATTGTTACGGATGCTCTTTAGGTTTTCCAGCTTTCCAGTGGATAAATTGTCCAATACAACCACTGAGTAACCTTTCGATAGAAGCCTCGGAACTAAGTGTGAGCCGATGAAACCTGCTCCACCGGTGACAAGGATTTTAGGGTCTGTTTTTGACACATGATTCACCAAAGTCGCACAAATATATACTAAAACCGCACGTTATATCTTTTAAAGCTTACATTAGCCTCAAGTCGCTTAAACAGTTGCAGAAATTTTTCCCATATTTGGAAGTGAATGCAGCTTTAGCTGAGTCCGAAAAGTGTTTTAAAAAGAAGATTAATGGGGGAAGCTTTTGGCTATCCCCTTGTTGGGTTTAAGTTTTTCAGTGTGGACTGTTGATTAGCTGGAGCTTCTGCGTTTTTTGAAAACCACAAAGCTGCCCACACATGTTCCTAACGCTGCAAGTGCGCCAAACACGTACTCAGGAACTACTAAGAGCCCTTGGCCTTCACTGGTTGTTACGGCTTCGCTGCTTGTGTATTGCGGCGCTGATCCTGATGAGTCTCCGCTGAAGATGGCTTTGATTGGGTAGAAGTCGTTTGCAAGGGTTGATGGAACAGCCCAGTCGGCTGAGTAGGATCCGCCAATTCCTGTTGTGGCTTCTATTCCTTCGATGGTATTCCAACCATGACCGTCATGGTAGGCAAATGTGATTGTTTTTCCTGTGACTCCTGTGTTATGGTCACTGCTTAATGCGAGTTTGCCGCTGATGGCTGTGTCCATTGATCCTGCTTTGTTAACTGTTGGCGGAGTGCATGTTATGCTCATCCATGTGGGTATGACTTGGGCTTGGAAGTTTGCGGTTACAGTGCCTGCACCATTGACTGTTAGCGTTGTTGAGCTTAATGATGAGTCAGTTATGGTTACTGATCCGGTTTTGGTCCATTGGAAGAACGCGTATCCTGAAGCAGCTGTTGCAGAGATTGAGTTTCCGCTGGAGCCTGAGTCGTACCATGTGGCAACATTAGGTGTTACTGATCCGCCTGAACTGACAGCAAATGACACCTGATACTGAGTTTTATAGTTAGCTGTCACGGTATCTGCTGTGGTACTTGCCGTGTATGTAGCAGAAGTAGTAGTAGTGCTTGATAGACTCCCACTGCCGACTATAGACCAACTTGTGAAAACATATCGAATGTCTGTCTCGCCTGAAACTGGAGTATTTGCAATGAGAGCTAAGGTATCTTTATTGTTCATCGATTGAGTGAATGCTGTAGTTCGTGGAGTTCCCCCAGCAGTAATGAACCCTGCACCAGTAGCTGGGCTTGAAGTGAAAGTAATGGTTTGTGCTGCATATACTTGAGGCGTGTTTACTAGCATTATTGCGAGTGTTGTCACTAACGCTAAAGCAACAAGCAGCTTCATCGCTGAATTTAGGTTTTCCATTTAAATTTGTCTCCTTTCTCGTCTTCTCGATAACGGGTATCTATAATTGTACATTCTACTTGGTTTAATATTATTTAAAATTGTATGGAATTTGGGCTCTTGTTTTCTATAAAATTATTCTAAGTTTAGGTGTTTACGATAACAGATTTGCGTCAAGTTTCTCTCCCAAACGGGATGCGCGC
>CAYGJP010000146.1:0-5672 GCA_964350175.1 uncultured Candidatus Bathyarchaeia archaeon | reverse complement strand
ATCTAAAGGGTTTACTATCCAATCTTTGAATAAAGTTAAGAGAACGCCCTTCGATTCGTCCTCAGATTTCTGTTGGATGGTTCTTTTCTTTACCATGAACCACGCCCCGTATTTTCTGACATATGTGAAGAATTGAATAAGAGTCTTTGCCAGTACAAGCTTAGATTCTGATAGATGAGTTTTGTTATGCGAATCTCTTAAACCCTTGATACACTGGTCAAAAAAAGAAAATTGACGTTTTTTCTTTTAAAGAATGGCCGCCATGATAGTTATGTCAATGGCTGTATCAAATACAATTGTCTAAATTGTGTTTTGTATTCGTGTTTGGGTTGCATTTTGGGTGTTTTTCGTACATTGGTTCTAGGAACGTATTTTGTTGCGCTCGATTTTCTTTTTAGTAATTTGGCTGAGGTCTTGAACAAAGTGAATAGGCAAAAAGTTTTCAGAGTCTTTCTAGGTTAAAGGTAGTGTTGGCAAAGACGTTTTTGAGTAGGCGACTGATTGGCATGCTACTTCAATGATGTTATGCGTTGGGTCAGTGTTGGTTTGGCTTTTATTCATAGCCCCAAAAGGGGCTCCTAGCCGTCGCCTCACATCATCCCCACCTAAACTCCCTCGCTGAGGATTTATCAGTTTTGCCGCACGAGAGGCGAATTTTTGAAAAAAAGCTCCTGTTCCGTCTGGACTTGCGCGTTAACCTACGTCACTTGACGAATAATAACGTTTAAGACACGCCTTGGCAAGGTAAACTAATACCAGTCTTGAAACTGGAGGTGAAAAAGAATCATGATGTTCATTGAAGAAGAGGAAGAATGGGAAGAAGGCGAAGAGGAAGAATGGGAAGAAGAAGAATGGTAAACTAACCTGACAACCTACCCTTTTACATTTTATTTTTGTATTCATCAACAACTCAACCTGTTTCTTGCATTTTCTGCAGGTCATAATTTATAACCCACAAGTCGCCTTCATATTCGCGAAGAACCATGACCCGCCTTGCAGTAATGGACTACGACAAATGCAAACCCAAAAAATGCAACCAGATGTGCATAAAATACTGCCCAATGGTGCGAAGCCGCGTAGAAGCCATAAGATTCGAAGAAAACAAAATCACCATCTCCGAGAAACTCTGCAGCGGCTGCGGCATATGCGTCAAAAAATGCCCCTTCAAAGCCATATCCATCATCAACCTCCCCGACGAGCTGGACAAAGACTGCAGCCACCGCTTCGGAGAAAACACCTTCAAACTTTTCAGATTACCCCTGCCCTCAGCAGGTACGGTTTTGGGTTTGCTGGGTCAAAACGGCATCGGCAAAAGCACCACGCTCAAAGTTCTCTCAGGCGAAATCAAACCCAACCTTGGTAACTTCCAGAACCCGCCAGATTGGGACGAACTTATTCAGTATTACCGTGGTTCTTCACTTCAGGATTACTTCCAGAAAATGAGCGAGGGCATCCTCAAAGTCAGCCACAAACCCCAGTACGTGGACAAAATCCCCAAAGCCATCTCAGGCAAAGTCAGCGACCTTCTCGAAAAAGTGGACCAAAGAAAAGTCCTAAACCAGCTCTCCGAGGACTTGGAGCTCAAGACAATCTTGGACCGCCCCTTAGATGTACTCAGCGGCGGTGAACTTCAACGGGTAGCCGTAACCGCAGCGCTGTGCCGAGAAGCGGATGTGTACCTTTTCGACGAGCCCTCCAGCTACTTAGACGTAAAGCAGCGATTACACGTTGCCAAAGCCATACGCACCCTCAAAGAACAACAGAAAACCGTCATCGTGGCGGAACACGACTTAGCCATAATTGATTATTTGTCAGACCAAATCTGCGTCTTCTACGGAGAACCAGGCGTCTACGGTGTGGTTTCACATGTGCACGGCGTCAGAACAGGCATCAACATTTACCTGCAAGGCTACATCCCAGACGAAAACATCAGGTTCCGCAAAGAACCCATAGTCTTCCACGAAAAACCCCCAGCCGTAAACACATTTGGCGGCGAGGTCTTGCTGAAGTGGGGGCAAGTGGAGAAAACCTTCAAAGGCTTCAAACTCACCGCGGAACCCGGCGAAATCAGGCGCGGCGAAATCATCGGCGTGCTTGGACCCAACGGCATCGGCAAAACCACCTTCGTCAAAATCCTCGCGGGTCTGGAGGAAGCTGATGACAAGCAAAAGTTCGGCGAGTTATCGGTTAGCTATAAGCCTCAGTACATCGCAGCTGACTACACAGGCACAGTGCAGGAGCTGCTGATGAGTGTGGCGAAGGAGAACTACACTTCCAGCTACTACAAAACGGAGATTCTGCAGCCTCTGCGAGTGGAGCCCCTTCTGGACAGGTACGTGATGGAGCTCAGCGGCGGAGAACTGCAAAAAGTTGCCATAGCCGCCAGCCTAAGCCGCAAAGCCGATTTAATCCTGCTCGACGAACCCAGCGCATACTTGGACGTTGAAGAAAGGCTGAACATGGCAAAAGCTCTAAGACGCATAGTTGAAGCTCACGGCGTCCCCGCGTTTGTGGTGGAGCACGACGTAGTGACTCAGGACTTCATAGCGGACCGATTGATGGTTTTCAGCGGCGAACCCGGAGTGGAAGGCACCGCAAAGCCACCTACTACGCTACGCAAAGGCATGAACTCATTCCTAAAGGAGATGGATGTGACTTTCCGCCGAGACTCCACTACGCGGCGTCCCAGAGTCAACAAGGAAGGCTCCAGACTGGATGTCATGCAGAAGGAAATCGGAGAATACTACTACACGCGGATTATCCGCCAGAAGTCCCAGTAACATGTTTTTTTTTGGCTTTGCTGGTGAGTCAAAATTAACCTTGTGCTGGCAAAAGCAGCCTATGGTGTGGTTATTTTTGCCTTTGTATCAGTGCATACTTTGACTCGGCTGCTGCTTTATCTCTGCTGTAGGCTGGTGTTTTCTGCTCAAAAAGTGTAGTTAACTTAAAGAATAAGCTTGGACATATCGTAACGGAAATGGAAACTTGAACGGACTTTACTGGTGAGGCTAAGGGTGGCACAAGCAACCTTCGAAGAAATAAGT
The DNA here is from genome assembly GCA_964350175.1 of uncultured Candidatus Bathyarchaeia archaeon. Taxonomy (GTDB): domain Archaea; phylum Thermoproteota; class Bathyarchaeia; order Bathyarchaeales; family Bathycorpusculaceae; genus JADGNF01. The sequence continues at coordinate 2,628 of CAYGJP010000146.1, read as the reverse complement.
GCATCAGACTTTTTCTATCGTAACCGCGACATAGCTGGCTTCTCGAACCCTTCCAGAGCCATATTCGTTGCCATCCGAGAAATTGTGGAGAACGCTTTGGACGCGGCGGAGAGCCAAAGGATTCCTCCTGAAGTTTATGTGCGTTTGTCTTTTGAGAGTGAAGCCACCAAAGACACGCAAATTTACAAGCTCCGCATCGAAGACAACGGTTCAGGGATTCAGCCCCGATTTATCCCCTCAGCCTTCGGTCAGGTCCTGTATGGTTCTAAGTATAAGTTGAAGCAGACGCGTGGCACGTTTGGTTTAGGCGGCAAGATGGCGTTGCTGTACGGGCAAATTACGACTCATCAGGCAGCCTCCGTCACTTCCAGCACGGGCAACCAGAACAAGATTTACCTGTTTAAGCTGATGATTGATATCCAGCGGAACCGCCCCATAATTCTGGACCGCAAAGTTCTCATTAACAAGGACAACTGGCGCGGCACCATAATCGAGTTTACACTGGAAGGCGACTACCTGCGTGCCATGCCAAAGATTCTGGATTACTTCAAACAGACCGCCATGGTGAATCCGTATGCGAATTTGACGTTTGTGGACCCGAAGGGTAGGCTCTACAAGTGGACTCGCGTCACCACGGAGATGCCTGAACCGCCCCGAGAAACCCTGCCGCATCCGTACGGTGTGGACGTGGAGATGTTGCAGCGGTTAATTTTCATAACCACCGACACCAGCATGACTGATTTTTTGAGGCACCATTTTCACCGCGTCGGCGGAATCACAGCGCAGAAGTTTTTGGAGTTTAGCGGTTTAAGTCCGTCGAAGAGCCCCAAGAAGTTGGAGCATGAGGAAATTGTCAAGTTAACCCAGAATTTGAAGAAGTTTAAGGATTTTCTTCCGCCTGACGCTAGCTGTCTGTCTCCGTTAGGTGAAGAGTTGTTGCGAGCGGGTATTCAAAAAGAGCTTGCGCCTGAGTATCTGGTGGTGCATCAGCGTAAACCTTCGACTTATGCGGGTCACCCGTTCATTGTTGAGATGGGTATAGCCTATGGCGGTGGGGTGCCAAAGACAGGTGGCTTCGTGATTTATCGGTTTGCCAACAGGATTCCTCTGCTTTACGATGAGGCAAGCGACGTTTCGTATAGGGTTATCGGTTCGATGAATTGGCGTAGGTACAAAGTTTCGCCTGACATGCCTATCGCGATTGTGGTGCACATCTGCAGCACCAAAGTGCCCTACAAAACCGTGGGTAAAGAGTTCATTGCTGACCGTGCTGAAATTCGCCGTGAAGTAGCCAATGAGCTTCGCGAGGTTAGTCGCCAGCTGGGGCATTTCTTGGCTCGCAGAGAACATGTGGACAAGGAAAAGAAGCGTCTTACAATCTTTGCCAAGTACCTTCCGAGAATTGCTCAGTTTTCGGCGAAGTTGGCTGGGAAAGAGCGGATTCCTGACATTAACAAGTTGTTGAAGAGTGTGCAGAAGTATGGAGAAGAAGAGCAAAACTAGCATCGCGGAGAAGAAACACGAAGTTATTAACCGCCTAAAGCTTTTGGGGACGGACGTTTACGAGCAGTTAGACAAGGGTGTTTTCCCCGCAATCAACATGCCTAGCCGCAGCACAGAAAACATCAATTATGACCCTGATATTCGCCAGTACGTTTTGGGCGAGAAAGCTGTGAGCCGAAGCGCACGCAACATTCGTCACGTGAAGCCGTTTACGCAGTTGGTGTGGGCTGCCTTGTTCAGCAACGAACTTACGACGCATCGCAAAACCTCCACCTTAAGAGATGTGTACTACTCTGCGCAGGCGTATGAGATGACGTTCACGGACCAGCAGGAATCCAACAACATCATAACCGACCTAGAAACCATCACGGGTTTTAGGCGTGAAGACTTCAACATTTTCCCTGAAGAGCGCTCAGCAATTTTTGGCGACTTAAACATAGAGTACACTGTGCCTGGCTACGAAGGCAAAACCATGAACCTGACCAGTCACCCTGACGGGGTTTTGATTGGCCCCGCGTTGACTTCTTCAGAGTTTTTGAACACGAACGCCGACAAAGTCATAGCCATAGAGAAAGGCGCTCTCTTCACCAGATTCATCGAAGAGAACGTGCACAACAAACACAAATCACTGCTTATCTCCTGCGGTGGTCAAGCACCCAGACAAACAAGAGCCTTTATCCGTCGACTGCATGACGAGTTGAACCTGCCCGTTTACATATTCACCGACGGCGACCCATGGGGCATGCACATTGCCCAAGTCATCATTTCGGGTTCGGCGAACGCGGCGCACCTGCGCGAACTCAACACTCCTGACGCGATATGGAGCGGCGTGTGGGCAACCGACATTGTGGATTACAAGCTGCCAACTGACCCCCTAGACGAAGTAGACATAAAACGGCTCTACGAGCTGCAGAAGGACCCACGGTACCAGAATGACCCGCTGTGGCAGCGCGAAATCAAAATGTTCCTCAAGATTCGGCGCAAGGCGGAGCAGGAGGCTTTCAGCAGATACGGTTTAACCTACATTGTAGACGAGTACCTGCCCAGAAAACTAAAAGAAACCAAATAGCTAAGAGAAATTTAAAATACTCAAGGTTATTTAATACTGCAGAACAACAACCAAAC
>CAYGJP010000145.1:0-5798 GCA_964350175.1 uncultured Candidatus Bathyarchaeia archaeon | reverse complement strand
GTTTGTTTTGTTGGTTGGTTTTTGTTGTCTGGGTTGTTTTTGGGTTTTGTTTTGGTTGTTCAGGTTGTGACAAGCAACATCAAGTCAACTCGAAAGAAAAAAAGCACAGCCCCAAAAAGATTACATAAACCCCAAACCCTCAAACTTTACAGCACCTTAAAACCTATGTTTTGTGTAAGCGTGGTTAAGGGTTTGGAGTTTGGCGGCTTTTGAAGCTAAATGTTTTTATATTTATGTTCGTTTCGTAACACTAATAACAGAAAAAGTGTTACTGGCGGATAAGGTATGCACATACCCGATGGCTTCCTAAACCCCTCAATCGCGGCAGCAATGTTTGTGGTATCCATAGCGTTCTTAATTTGGTCATGGAAAAAAGTTCAATCCACATACTCCCGCTCCTTCACCGCCATGCTTGCAATTTCGAGTGCCTTCGTGTTTGCAGCCCAAATGATAAACTTCCCAATCGCTTTCGGCACAAGCGGGCACCTAGTCGGCGGCACTTTCCTGGCGGTTCTGTTAGGACCATACGCGGGAATACTAAGCATGACCATTGTGCTACTCATGCAGGCACTGTTCTTCGCCGACGGCGGCATAACCACTTTTGGCGCCAACGTCTTCAACATGGCAGTAATCGGCGGATTAAGCTTCTTCATAGTAAAACTGCTCACACGCAACTCCCAAAGCACCCGCAGATTCGCCTCAAGCGTTTTCGTAGCAGCATGGTTTTCGGTGGTGCTTAGCGCACTGGCATGTGCTTTAGAGATTGGGGTCTCGTCACTTTTCGCTCAGGCAGGCGGAATAGCAATAACAGTCCCCTCCATGCTGCTTTACCACATGATAATCGGAGTGATTGAAGCCACAATAACAGTTACCCTGCTGACTTCGCTTCAACGTTTACAGCCCACAGTTATTGGTGGGTTAGCGCTTTTGAAGGGGAAAGTGAAGCAATGAAAAAATATCTGGCAGCAATCGCGGTATTCACGATTTTTCTCGCAGTCTTCATACCGTTAGCCTCAAGTGACCCTGACGGATTAGAAAAAGTAGCCGAGACGATGGGTGTAGAAGAACATGAACCAGTATGGGGAGGTTTAATGTCCGACTACTCCGTGGCAATTGTTGAGAATCCATATCTGTCTACGCTGCTTGCTGGTGTTTTTGGAACGCTTATGGTTCTGTTTTCAGCATTAATCCTTGGGAAAGCAGTCCGCCAAAAGAAACCTGACGCTTTTTCAGATAAGCAATAGGGGATGTTTCTCTATCGCCTGAAGCAGGTGGCGAGTTTTTCGCTCTTTTTCGCCTTTTCCCAGAAACTAGGAACAGAACCGCTAAGAGTACTATGACTACAATCGTGGTCAGAGTTATCGTTAATAGTGAAGCAGGAGAAGACGATGAAGGCAAAGGCGATGAAGATGGAGACGGCTTTACAGAAGTACCGAATGGTCGCATTAGCGGATAATTGTCTATGTTATTTGCGTCTATTACATAGCGAGTGTCGCCTATTCCTGAATTGCCGATTTCTGTGGCGTTGGGGTATTTTGCATGGTAGTCGCTCCAGTAGTTGCCTTCTTTGCCGTTGTCCCATGAAACTACATCGGTTCCGTTTGGTAAATCGCTACTGGAATAACGGTAGTAGGTATGTTCCACGAAAACGCTTGGGGAATTATCCATAAAGTTGTTTTTAAAAACCACATTCCCCAACCCAAAGACGTAATCGCCATATGATACGAAGTTGACCAGATTGATGCCAACGTCGTTCTGCACAATGTTATTGTCATGAACCTGTGAGTTCTGGCAGCTTACATCGAATTGAATGCCAAAATCTTGGTTATCAGTTATGTTATTTCCATATACGTAGTAGGGACCACCATGAGAGAGCAATATGCCGCCTCTGGAAAAAAGATAGCCCGTGTCAAGAGCAGTCAAGCCGTTGCCTGATAGGCTATTTGCTGTTACGGTCACGTTGCCACCAGAAACCAACTTTATACCTATCAAACCGCTCCCGGAGATGGTGTTGTCAGAAATCCAATTATTAGACCGAGACAGAGTTATGGCTGTGTCTGAGATTCCAGTTATGTTGTTTTCTGAGATGACATTGTGTTCACTTATCAGTCTAATTCCGTTGGAACTGTTGGCGATGGTATTGCCAAATATTTTGCAACTATCCCTCTCGATTGACATAACCATAGGACAGTTTGTTATTGTAAAGCCTGAGATAGTGACATTTGCCCCTTCAATCGTGAAGGTAATCCGGTGCGGGGGGTCACCTCGATAGCTCGCGTATTTGTCGGATTGCCCATCAATCACAGTGTTTTTTGGGTTTTCACCGATCAAAGTGAGTGATTTGTTTATGAATATCTGGTTAAACTGGCTCGAGTAGTAAGTGCCTCTTCTCACGAAAATCGTAGCGCCTGCAGAAGCATTCTTCACGGCTTCTTGAATTGTCGGGAAATCATCGGGCACAATAATCGCATCGGGCGGCGGCGCGTTTGACGGAGAATATGCGGGAATGGGTGTTGGTGGAGCAACAGTGATTTGCTTGAGTGCGTAAACACCGCCATCGCCATAATCCCAAGGGTCCGTCATCACATGCGAGAGACTTACATAAACTGTGTCGCCGACGACAATAAGTTGAGAATTAATGGAACCTTTGAAGTCATAGTTCCAAAGCTCGGTTCCAGTCGAAGCGTCAAGTGCGTATGCTTTGTGCCAAACAGGCTGATATCCAGCACCTCCCTGCGGTTCGCCTGTACCAAAATAAATCATGTTACCGCTGACAGACAGAGAAGAAGAGATGGTGCTATCAGTCTTATAGCTCCAGATTATCGTGCCCGTTGAAGTTTCTAGGCAGTACAAGGTGTTTCCTGAACTTGCGTAGAAGTAGCCGTTAGCCAACACCATCGGCTTCTGCGGATCACTGCTGTACAGGTTGGCACCTGAGGCGCTGAAAGGGGTATTCCATATTTTAGCCCCGTTTGATGAATTAAGCGCGTAAAAGTTGCCGTTGCCAGAGCCAAAGTAAATCACCCCTTCAGCGACAGTGGGAGGAGTCACGTTGGAGCCCGTCCCGAAACTCCACAACTCGGCACCGCTGGAACCGTTAAATGCATAAACGTTACCATCGTAATGCGAAGAATCCCGTGGGTTAATCTTATAGGAGCTAACATAGATGTTGCCGCCTGCAACTACCGGCGGATTTGGATAACCAGAGGCTGCAGAGTTCCATATTTTGGCTCCGTTTGAAGCATTAAATGTGTAGACATCTAAACTATGCGAAAAGGGATTTTCAGTGTAAACACCTCTTATTGCGTAGACATAACCGCCTGAAATTACTATATTACTAAATGCACGTCCTTGGGGCGTCGTGTAATTCCATATTTGTGCACCTGTGGAGGCGTTAAGACAAAAGACAAAAGCAGTGGTAAACGATTGACCGCTAAAGTAAAGGTAGTCTCCAGCAACAACAGGAGAACCACTATAAAAAAAGTTAGTGAAACCATAGTAAACTGAGTTCGTAAAATTCCACAGTTTGACTCCGGTTGATGCATTAAAGGAGTGAATTCCGTTCGAGAAAGTTCCGATGTAAACTTGACCGTTGGAGACAATGGGAGAGCCCGCGTAAGTGCCAGTTTCTAGATAGTTCCATATTTGAGCTCCCGTTGAAGCATTCAGACAATAAAGATTGAATTTGACCTGCCCGCCGTAGTCACTAGAAACCGCATAAATGTATCCATCACCGACGACAACCGAAGAATAAGCTGAACCATCGGTTGTGAAGTTCCATAACTGAATTGCACTATTAGCTGAAAGATTACTGGCGGCTTCAGTGCTGGAATCGGCAACGACATTGAAAGCTACTGACACACCGTAAAATAATGTTAGAAGAAGGAAAACAAGAAGCACCAAAGCGCACTTAGGTTTTCTCGTAATGAGCCTCCCTAAAGTCCCTTACCGCAACAGGTAAACATTAAGTTGCCCGAAAATTTAACCTTATCTTTGAACTGGCTGCAAAATTTTTTCTCGAAACATCAGAATTAAAAAGAGAAAGTTATGCTTTGATTTGGGTGGCTATTTGTTTGCCCAGTTCAAAGCACTTCTTTAAGTCCTCGTGGTCAGGCACATATTTGATTTCAAGACCTGATTCGTGGACTTTGAAACCTGCTTTTTTGGCGATTTCAGTCATGCCTCTGACTGCACCACCGCCCCAACCGAAAGAACCAAAGAAGCACCAGAGTTTGTCTTTAGGCTTCAACCCCGTAACGTAAGTCAGGAAGGACCCTAACGTTGGGAAAACGCCGTTGTTAATCGTCGGCGAACCCACCAGAACCGCTTTTGCATCCAAGATTTCTGTTAAGGCTTCGGTGTTGTCTGACGCCCGCAGTTTGAGCAGTTTAACTTCGACGCCCTCGCTAATTGCACCTTCGGCTATGGAGCGTGCCATTTTATCTGTGCTACCCCACATCGTATCGTAGACTATGACGATTTTCTGCTTGCTTACGCCTGCACTCCAGTCCAAGTATGCTTTAATTATTTTTGAGGGGTTCGAGCGCCAGATGATGCCGTGGCTGGGCGCAATCATCGCAGGCGATATGCCCATTTGAACGACTTCCTGAATTTTCCGCGCTATCAGCGGTCCAAGCGCCATCAGTATGTTGGCGTAGTATATTGTGGCTTCTTCCATGAGGACATGCTGGTCGACTTCGTCATCGAACCGTTGCCCAGATGCGAGATGTTGACCAAAGGCGTCGTTGGGCATGAGGATTTTGTCTTCCACAACGTAAGTGAACATGCTGTCGGGCCAGTGCAGCATGGGAGCTTCTACGAATTTTAGGGTGCGTTTGCCGAGTTTGAGTTCGTCGCCTGTTTTGACGGTTTGGATTTTGAAGTCTGAGCCGTAGTGTTCGATTATGGCTTCTTTGCCCCGTTCAGACGCTATTATCGTGGCATTTTTCGCTTGTTTCGCGACCATGGGCAGGCTGCTGGAATGGTCCATCTCTACGTGGTTGACTATTATGTCAAGGTCTACAAGTTTTTGAATGTTGCAGAGTAGCTCTTCTGAGAACATGTGCTTCACAGTGTCCACGAGCACGATTTTCTCATCTTCGATTAGGTAGGCGTTGTAGGTGGTTCCTCTGCGTGTGGTGAAGTCGTGGAAGTCCCGCAGGTTCCAGTCGACCACGCCAACCCAGTGGATGCCTTCCGCCAAAGTGACTTTATCCATATTTTTCACTTCTTGTGTTATTCTTTTTGGGTTTTCAGTTTGTATGTGATTTTGACGCCTGCTTTCTCGAACAGAATCCCAACAGGACAGTTCTTCAACGTTAACTCATGTAGCCTTTGGATGCGGTCTTCAGACGCGTCAATCTTGAAGGTAATGTCAAAGGTCTCTTCCGTAATGGTTCCTGCTTCTGGAGATTTTACGGCTTCAACTTTAACATCGCATCCCTTCAAGGTAAGCCGCATTTTCTCCGCTGTCAAGGCAGCTATGGTGGCGTAGCAGCCAGCGTGGCTCATGACGCACAGTTCCAGCGGTGTGGGTCCAAGACCTGGAAACGTTTCAGTGGGTTGGTCTGCGATTGAGCAGTGTGACCTGCCGTTGTCGAGGGCAATTTCGTAGCCCTGAATTATTCGGGCTCTCGCATGAAGTTTCCCCATGCTTTCAACTCCAACAATGCCTAAGGAGAAGTTTAGACAAAATTTTTTCTTTCATAACATAGCAACTCCGTTTTTTCGATAAAAGACCTAAAAAGTCTCTGTTCTATCAAAGTTATATTGGTTTCGACCAAACGATACTGTTAACT
>CAYGJP010000144.1:0-5827 GCA_964350175.1 uncultured Candidatus Bathyarchaeia archaeon | reverse complement strand
ATTTAATAGTGGTGTTGCAGAGTTATAAAACCTTGTTAAAGACGAAAGCTCGATTCATTTTGCAGTGTTTTAGCTGCTTTTAGGCTGGGTGACGCAGATAAGCTTTAAAGTTTTATTGCACAAGTAGCAAGCTACATAAAAAACGAGGGATGAACCGTGAAAACCGTCCAGATAATTGCCGTTGAGAACCTGCCGCTGATAAATAAAGGAGACAACTTGGGGCAACTTATATTCGAAGCAGCGAAAAAGCAGAATACGCCTATTCAGGAGAACGATGTCGTAGTCATCACTCACGTTGCTGTTTCAAAAGCAGAGGGCAACGTGGTTAACCTCGACGCGGTTGTGCCCTCAGAGAGGGCGATAGAGGTAGCCCGCGTAGTCGGCAAAGAGCCTGCTTTGGTGGAGGTTATTCTTCGTGAGGCAAAAGAAATTGTGCGTATGGGTCCCAACAGCCTCATAATCGAAACGAAACACGGTATCGTCTCGGCAAACGCTGGAGTAGACAGGTCAAATGTGGAAGGCACCCGAAACGTGGTTTTGTTGCCAGCGAATTCTGATGCTTCCGCGCGCAACATAAGGCAGGAGATAAAGCGGTTAACTGGCTGCAAGGTGGCGGTGATAGTTTCGGATACTCATGGTCGCCCGTTGCGTATGGGTGAAATAAACGTTGCCATAGGCGTCGCAGGAATCAAGCCGATACGTGACAGGCGCGGCGAGAAAGACCTTTTCGGATATGTTTTGAGAATTAAGCAAACTTGCATCGCTGATGAGTTAGCCTCCGCAGCAGAGCTTGTGATTGGGCAGTCAAACGAGGGGATACCCGCCGCTATAATACGCGGTTACAAGTTTCAAGTCGTGGAAAACGGGTTTGCAACCGAGCTGACCCGACCGAAAGAGAAAGATTTGTTTAGGAAAAACACGGAAAGATAGTTATGGAAGCTTTAACTCCGCGGGGTTTCTTCGAGAAGGTTCTGCTCCAAAGATTTAAACCTGAAAAAGCTGCTGGCGTGGACGTCACAGTCCAGGTGAACCTAACTGGTTCTGACGGAGGTAACTGGGTTGCCACAGTGAAAGACCAGAAGATAGCCGTAAAAGAAGGAACGCACCCGTCGCCTTCGCTGTTTTTGGAGATGGCGGATAAGGATTTCGTGGACCTGATTAACGGTAAGCTGAGTGCTGAGAAAGCCTTTTTCACAGGGAAGGTTCATTTCAAAGGCAACATTATGTTGGCGTTGAAATTAAAGGAAACTGGCTTTCTTTAAGAAATGGCGCAATTGGCTTCATTACTTTAATCGCTATTTACTTTTGGCTTCTTCAGGTTCTGTTTCCGTTAAGCTCATAATCTGGTTCGCAAGTAAGGAAAACGTGAAAGGCAAATTACTTTTTTCTTCAAGGTTGCTCAAGAACGTATCCAGATCCTCAACATACTCGCTCATGCTTCTCTGTAAATAATAGCGGAATTCGTCGTAAGAGGCGTAGTTTTGGTGAAGTGAAATTATTACTGCGTCAAATTTTAATCCCATTCCGCGTTTGGCTAAAAGGATGGCGAAAGTCCTTTTGGACATTGCTTCTTGATGTCTTCTCCTGAAGTCTTCAAATTCCGCGAGAGTTAATTTCGGATTTAATTTCATGAACGTTAGAGCAAGTATAGTGTAGCCGATTCTACTGAAATTGGGTATTGCGGTATACTCGTTTAAGTAGCCTTCTTTTTCCAGTTTGCTTCTTATCCTTGTGGCTGTTGGTTGAGAGGTGCCTATTGCTTTAGATAGTTCCCTGTCGCTTCTCCGCGAGTTCTTTACAAGCTCGGATAGCATTTTGAGTTCTAAAGTTTTCACGGTTATTCTCTTCTCCAAAACGTGCTAACTTATAGTATCACTTTTCAAACTATTAAATTATGCTATCCCAAGTTTTTTGCATACTTTTAAGGGCAAGTCTTCTTCGCTTATCTTGAATGTCTGGGGCTCCTCAATTTTCAAAATCGCCTTCAAGGCATCATCGTCAAGTTCGCTGACCAAACGCAGTATCTCTGTTTTAGCCGCTTCCAGATGCTCCTTAAACTGGGCACTATTCTCGTATACAATTTGAGCGAACGCGCATATCTCGCTTTTTTTCAGGAAAAATTCAAGTTTGTGGGTTCGCAGGTTAATATCAAATGTTATGGGTCCAGCCTTGCAGGTTTCAGGTTTAACCTGATGTATGCTGCATTTTCCCGTAGTTTTGTTGAAAAACAAACAGTAGCCCTCATCATCGCTTGCGGGGTGAGAATACGCTGCGTGGACAAAAACGTTTTCTGCGGGACGCTTTTGCTCATGGAGGTAGTCGCGTATGATTTTTCTTCGTCCCCGGGTCAGCGGTGGGTTTGCGTCTTGGCAGCAGATGGTTTTGCATTGATAGCAGACATCGAACGAATAGGTTTTTCCAGTCAGGTCATCAGACATTGCATGACTCTCTTCTGTCTTTGTCAGAAGTATGGTTGGTTAGTGGCAAGGCACTTAATAAGCGTTGAATAAACACTCACTATCGCCTCTTTAAGGTCGGTTCGTTGAGCTTTCCGTAATACTCTTTCTTTGATGATGTCTGAGAGGTTGCCTTCAGCTATTCTTTTCTGCACCAGAGGCAGATACGTTTTCTCTTCCTCCATCGCGTTCTCCCACGCCACTTTAAACAGTTGTTGGCACACTTGCCGCGCCGTGGAACCATTAGGATGCAAAACTTTTGCGTTAAGCCCATTCGCTAAAACCGCGTTAAAATCGGACACAAGCACAGAGTGCGGCAGCCCCTCCGTTTTGCTGTTCATCAAGCCTCTTATTGCGGCTCGGACAAAACAGCTCAGAGCCACGTCGGATTTGATGCATTCTTGCTCATCCATAACTCGCACTTCCAGAGCTGATCTGTCGAATCGGAAAATTACGCCTCGAGAATTTACCCACTCCTTAAACAGGATGGTTTTGTCAGCGCCTGCACGGGCTAAGTCGCGTGAGTACCTCTCAATTACTTCTTTTTTGTACATGCCAAAGGAAGCGACAGGTTCAGGAATTACCTCTCCCGTTATTGAAGGCACTTCTTTTTGGTTGACCTTGTAGAAAGAGAGCCTGTTATCCACGTTTGCTCCTATGGCGCCTTCGTAAATTGGCGAGGACGCAGCAACAGCTGGCAGGTAGGCACATATGTTTGCGAGCAAGTTGTGCATCAGAACCCCTTTTTCTTCTTTCGCGTAAGGGAGGTTCAGGTGGAAACTTTGGATGTTAAGCCAACCGTGCTGTTTGAGGTTAAAGATTTTCCCATACTCTTCGTAGATGCGCTTGTGGTGATGAGTCCACACGCCTGTGTCTTCAAGCATAAGCAGAGGATGCATACCCGTCCCAAGCAGACTGGCATTGAATTTTTTCTTCAAGAAATCTCCCAGAGTCACCACGGCTTCATGCATGGTTTCCTCGAAAACACTCGGCGACTGGAAGGGCTCATTGGCTTTCACTTCCATTACGTGCAGTTGCATTTCCTTTCCAAAAGTGAAGCGGGGCAATTCTACGAAGTTCACCATTCTTCCACAGTAGCCTTTTATGACTTTGTCTGCGATGGGTAAGGGCGCAAGTTCTTGGTTGACGAGGGCAAACTCATGCTCTGGACCTAAGACTTCAAGCGGCTTATACGTGGAAGTTCCTCTCTGCTTTGGTTCAGTTCGTTATGTGCAACGGTTCATCTTAAAGGTGACTGTGCTAACGGAGTCTTCGGCATTTAAGTTAGCAAGCAAACGATTGCCGCGTCATATTTGGCGACTATTAGTGATTCATTGCAGGAACGATAGAGGGGGGTATGTCGGGGCGTGTTTTTGCTGGAAAACAAGGGTAGGGGTCGGTATTGGCGAAATTTCAGCTCAATAATATGTTGAAACCAGAAAAAACGGAGGGGGGAGGGGGTAGGTGAAACGATAGGGCCCTATCAGAGGTCAAAAACCATTTCAACCTTAACTTCCCTAAATAAGGGGGCTATAGCCTGCTCCGAGCACAAAAACACTCGCTAAACTTAAAAACGCCAACAAACAATAGCCTTTCTCAAGCACCGAGGTAGAATTTTGAACCGCCGTAGACCCCTGCGCATAATTAAACCTGAAATCCGCGTTTTAGGAGTCGACGACGGCAAATTTATTCCCCACTCAAAAGACCCAGTTCTCCTCGTCGGCGTTGTTTTCAGAGGTGGATGCTGGCTCGACGGCATAATGCACACCACCATTAGAGTGGATGATTTTGACGCCACAGCAAAAATAGCCCAAATGATAACCACCTCGCCCCACTACAAACAACTCCGAGTAGTAATGCTAAACGGGGTAACCTTCGCAGGCTTCAACGTGGTAGACATCAAAGCCCTCAACACAGCAACGCAACTTCCAGTTATAGCTGTAACCAACAAAAAACCAGACCTCCCCAAAGTCCAAAAAGCACTGGAAAACTTGCCCAACAGCAAAGAACGCTGGAACGCCATCCTTAACGCAGGCGAAATCTACCCAGTCAAAGCCAGAAGCGGAAAACAAACAATATACATAGAAACCGCAGGCATCCCCAAAGAAACCGCCCAAGAAATTCTACAGTTAACCTCCCCAAGAAGCAACATCCCCGAAGCCCTCCGCGTAGCCCACCTAATTGCATCTGGCATAAGCCTATATACAACGTAGTCACTTAAAGTATGAAAAAGTTAAGAAGCATCATGCAAAGGGGAAAACCAAACGGAGTAGTTGAATATGGAGTTTTGTCCGAAATGTGGTTCCCGTCTTGAACCGAAAAAAGCCAAGAACGGCAAAGAAGCTTCCTTAGCGCTTGTCTGTTCCAAATGCGGATACAAAAAAGCCGAACCGGGGAAAAAAATTGAACCCAAACTCCGCAAAGTCATACAACACACGCCCCAACAGTTTGTAGCCGTCATCGGAAAAGAAGAACAGAAACTAAACACACTTCCAACCGTCAGAATAGAATGCCCAAAATGCAGCAACAACACCGCATACGTGTGGCAAGTGCAGACAAGAGGCGCAGACGAATCTTCCACACAGTTTCTACGATGCACAAAATGCAACTACACGTTCCGAGAATACAGCTAAAATACTCATTCTCCTTAAAACAAGTCCACAATCAAATTTCAACTCCTACTTTCAACCTTTTAATTACAGGTGAAACAGGCATACCCATACCTGTTCACTAAAACCGACCTAAAACAGCTTTATTAGAAAAGAGAAAGGGGAAAATTTAGTTTTAAAACACAGCATGCAATGCATTAGGTTGGTGGTGGCGGTGGCGGCGGTGGTACACCCGCTGAAAATGCCTGCTTTATGGAAACGACGGTGGTTCCTGCGATGCGGTCGGTGTATTTCTGTCGGCGGTCAGCGCCGGGAGTGGCTATTCCTATTATCCAGTCGAGTAGGAGGAAAAGCGGGTGAATTTTGCTTATGTTGCGCATGAATGCTTTGCCAAAGTCGACTTTGCCGCCGTTGACCATCTGTACTTGTAAGCCTAAGACTCTTTTGCCAATTGTTGCACCCCATGAAACATCCAGAACAGCAGAGTAAATTAGCCAAATTATGCCGCCTATTAAGGGGTAAACAAATACGCTACCCCACCATGGTACTGCTACGGCTGTAATCCAGATGAGTGGTGACACAGCGAAAGTGAAGATAACCCACCCTAGTATCCCAGCAATTATATAGTCAACGACTAATGCGAGGCAGCGGTAGAGCCAATGATTAAAGTCAAACTCAGAACTTTGTGACGCCATTTTTTATTCTCCAATTACTACTTCTTAGCAAGTTGTTATTATGATTTTCTGCCAAGAGCAAACATGT
>CAYGJP010000143.1:0-5828 GCA_964350175.1 uncultured Candidatus Bathyarchaeia archaeon | reverse complement strand
CACTCACAGCATTCAACATTTGCGGGCGCCGCTCGAACCCCTAAGCCGTAGTGTCCGAGTTTTTAGTCAAGCACTACAAAATTGAGTTACTCGGTCTCCAGTGTATGTACAATCAGAGTTACTCGGACGGCAACGTTTGCGTCTTTGATGGCATTGAAGCAACACGCCAGTTTTCAACTGTAAACCGAAAGAAACATCCATGTAACTGCAGGTTTTTGAACAAACCCTTTAAGAGCCTATGAATTGTTCAAAGAATAGTATGTCGAAGGCTTGTCCATACTGGTTCATTCGAGATGGCGATAAACTAGTGCAGTGTAGTAAAGAGGATTTTGATAAAGCGATAACGGAAGGAAAGAGCGTAAAGTACGGCTGCTATGCCAATAAAAAGAGCGAAAGCCTTGCAGACTATTTGGAAGCGTCACGAATGGAATTTTTAAGAACCCCCGATTTACCGCCAAAATTCCGTGCTGTGATAACAGATCCCCAAAAAGTCGTTGAAGTTCAGGTAATAATGCTTATGGACCCGCAATTCTGGTTAAGAGAATCTAAACGTCCAAAATACCACGAGTAAACCTACTGGCCTAAAGTTATGAAACATTAGCTATCATCATCGCTGTGGCAAAAACATGCGTGTAGATAGCTTCTGATTCTTCTCGTAAACACTACAAACAGCACTTACTCAGACGTTAACGTTTGAACAATCAAAAAGTTACTCGGACAACAAAGCACAAAGAAACTGTGTAATATTCATATATAGTTCCCAACGAGTTTTTACGGGTCGGTGTCTGAGTTTGGCGGGACTTCTTGACCCTTTGAAAGTAAAGGACTTGAATCTTAGAAATCGCATAGTTCTGCCTCCGATGCAGACAGGTCGAGCTACCTTTGAAGGTTTTGTAACTGGTAGGCTAATTAGTTTCTACACCCGACGCGCCGCAGCTTTAGGTCTGCCGATTGTTGAGCATGCCTACATTTCTCCAACCGGAAAGATTGGTCCCAAGCAGTTGGGAATTTATGATGACGCGTTGATTCCGGGCTTAACAAAGCTTGCATCGTCCGTTCATGCGCTTGGCACACCTGTTGTCATACAGATTACTCATGCTGGAGGCGTTGCCAACAAAAAAGTAATCGGCACCACACCTGCGGGACCTTCAGCGAGAGGAAAAACTCGTAAGCTGGAAAAAAGTGAGTTGGAAACTATAGCTTATGAATTTGCTTTGGCTGCTGAACGCGCGGTTAAAGCGGGTTTTGATGGCGTTGAGCTTCATGGGGCTCATGGTTACTTGCTTAACCAGTTTCTTTCGCCGCTGCTTAACAAACGTGATGATGAGTTTGGTGGCGCCCTAGAGAACAGGATGCGTTTTCCGTTAATGGTTGTTGAGAAAGTTCGCGAGGTTCTCAAAGGCAAACTTTTGCTTTACAGGTTGGGCGCGGATGACTTAGCCCCGAATGGAACACAGATAGAAGACGCGGTAGCTTTTGCAGTGGAGCTTGAGCAGGCGGGCGTTGACATACTTGACGTGTCAGGGGGCATGTGTGGAAGCGAGCCCAAGCAGCTTAGAGGCATAAAGGGTTATTTTGTTCCGCAGGCCTACGCTGTTAAGAAGGCAGTTCGGGTTCCAGTTATTGGTGTGGGCGGAATCACCAAGGCCACACATGCAGACAGGCTGGTGCTTGATGGAAAAGTTGACCTAGTAGCGGTGGGCAGGGCATTCTGGAAAGATGCTCAATGGGCTGAAAAAGCCCTCGAAACGTTAAAAACCTAACAAACACGTTATTCGAATTTTTGTTTGCCGATAATACAATAATGGTTTACTTGAACGGTAAATTGAGAATACTAAGAGCCCATTATAATGCGCCTAACTGTTGTTTTTGCCGTAATGTCTGAAAGGTTGTTTTAGCTCAAATTTTAAATATTACTTGATACAAATGCAGGTTATATGGAACTTTTTGGAGAGAACAAAATGAATATACAAAAAAGCAAAAAATCATCAATCGCTCTGATTCTGGTGTTGATTTTATCGGCATCAGCGTTATTTGCGATTGTACCTACTGCAAACGCTGCTACTATTCAAATAGATACATACGCATACATTTTGCTTTCACCTAATCCTGTAGGAATTAATCAGCAAGTTCTTGTAAGCTACAGAATCGACAAAGTCAAAGCCGGTGCCACTGACATTCTTAATCACTTTGAAGGCTTCGCAGTTACAATTACACGACCTGATGGAACTACAGAAAGAAAAAGTAATCTTGACGTTGACTCCACCAGCGGGGGATGGTTCACGTTAACCCCCACGCAGGTTGGAACGTACAAGTTCCAGACACACTTCCCCGCACAGTGGTCAAACATCACAGCAAACAACATACTCTACAAAGCCAGCGACAGTTCTATTGTTTCCCTTACTGTACAGCAAGAACCAATCCCGGGAATCCCAAACAACCCCTTGCCAACTGACGCTTGGAAACGACCAATCAACGCTGAAAACAAAGGTTGGGACACTATTGCTGATAACTGGCTAATGAGGTGCTACGACACACCAAACCGTGGTTTCTGCATGACCAATGCTGTCGCGCCTTATACGTCAGCGCCAAATAGTGCACACATTCTTTGGGCTAAACCAATAATTTTCGGCGGACAAGGCGGAGGCAAATTTGGTGACGCCAGCTACTACACTGGGCTATCCTATGAACAATTCTACATACCGCTAATACTTGAAGGACGAATAATCTACACTGAGCATAACCCAACAACCACCACAGCACTCGGCACTGTAATTATGGATCTCTACACTGGAGAAGAAATAATGTACCTAAAAGACATCGACATAATCTTTGCCCAAGTCCTAAAAATCGATAACCCAAATGAGCACGGATTAATTGCATACCTATGGAGCCAGTCCGGACCAGGCTCCAACGCTACGTTGACTATGTACGACGCATTTACCGGAAGAGAACACTGCAAAGTAAATAATGTCGTATGGGGTGGCTTAGGCGGCTTTAATGGCGGACCAACAACATTTGGACCAGCAGGAGAAATACTTTCATACTCCTTCAGTGGTCCAACCACAGATAGGCGATTAATCTGTTGGAACTCAACTAAAGCCATATCCAGCAGAGTCGGAATCGACGTATGGAGTCCTGCCTTTGGGTCAACTATAGATGGTTTGCGAGGAATTGAATACAACGTTTCAATACCCAACATACCTGGCTTGTCTATTTCAGCAGTCCACGAAGACTACATCCTTGCTCAAGTGCGAGATACAAATCAATTTCCGATTGTTCAAACAGACGTGGGATTCAATGCAGCAACTGGGCAGATCCTTTGGACCAAAAACCGAACCGAAATATACCAAGCATTTTTCGGTCAAGCCACAAGCATACACGATGGAATGTATATACTGCGCGATGAAGGCAGAATGGTCACCTATGCCTACAGCATGCAAACAGGAAACCAACTTTGGGTAACAGATCCATTGCCAAACGGCTGGGGTGTCTTTGAATATCAAAGAGACATAGCATACGGAAAAGTCTACACGACTGGCTACACTGGAGCAGTTCGCGCATACGACGCAGCTAACGGCAAACTAGTTTGGACATATGACATGGGCAGTGCAGGATATGAAACAGTCTACGGTGTTTATCCAACATACAACGGCTTCACGATAGCAGACAACAAAATGTTCTTGTCAGCTGATGAACACTCACCCGACTCGGTACTTTGGAGAGGCGGCAAGCTTTGGGCAGTGAACACCACTGACGGAACGGAAGTATGGTCTATTGCTGGAATGATGCGAAACCCTGCAGTTTCAGATGGTTTACTCACGGCACTCAACTCCTATGACGGACAAGTATACACCTTTGGTAAAGGTCCCAGCGCAACAACGGTAACAGCACCTGACGTAGCAGCATCATTAGGAACAGCGGTTATGATTAAAGGTTCAGTTACGGATCAGTCTCCAGGCCAGAAGAATACACCTGCTGTTTCAGATAGTAGCATGGCTGCTTGGATGGAATACCTCTACATGCAAAGACCAATGCCTACTGACGCAAAAGGCGTGCAAGTGGTATTAACTGCGATTGACCCCAACGGCAACACACAAAACATCGGCACAGCGACAACAGACATCAGTGGCAGCTTCGGATTTATGTGGACTCCGCCAGTGGAAGGTCCATACCAAATCAAAGCGACTTTCATGGGTACCGAATCGTACTCGAGTTCGTATGCAATGACGTACTTGGGAGTTGGTCCAAAACCAGCAAGCCCTGAACCCACAGCGACAGCAGCTCCAACAGCGACCCCAGTTGCGCCAACATCCACTCCAGCACCAACAGTTTCGCCTTCGGTGGCTCCTGAGCCTGAAGCAGCACCCTCAACTGACATGTACATTATCGCCGCAGCCGCAGCCGTCATAATCGTAGTCGTCGCAGTCGCCGCAGTTTTCCTGCGAAAAAGAAAATAGCAACAAAAAATAATTCCCCAACTTTTTTCTTTTTTTGTTTTAGAAATATTTGTTGAGTGTTATCGTCTTCAGCTTAGATTTCTTCGGACGCCAACGGTTCCTCTTCGGATGTTTCTTGCACTGCCTCATCAGGTAACTGGTTTTCTGTGTCTTCTTTGATGGGCTTTGTGACTTTGCGTGCGTGTGTGATGTATCCTGTGTGTCCAGTCATCAAGGTTTGGGGTCTGGTTTTGCCGCGTTCAATTTGCATGCCGCGCATGATACATTCGAAGGTTTCTATGCAGACAAAATTGTGCTCTCGCAGTGCTTCCACGGTTTTCACAACTTGGTCGATGGTTGGGCTAAAAGACACTATTGTTCCTGAAGGTTTTAGCGCTTCGTAGGCGTGGGGAACAACCAACCACGGAACAGCCAAATCCAAAACCACCGCGTCCACGTCGCGCTCGGCAATGCCCAAGGTGACGTCTTGGAGTTTTAGCTCTACGTAGTCGATGAGCCCGGAGCGTTTGAGGTTTTTCTCAGCGGTTTTTTGTCCTTCTTCGCGTATGTCGTAGGTGTAGATTTTGCCGTCTGGCTTAACGTAGTGTGCAAGTGCGGTGGTTAATGCGCCTGTTCCAGTGCCTGACTCCACAACGCGGCTGCCTGGTCCGATGCCGCTGAACATGACAATTAACGCGTTATCTTTTGGATATGTGATTTGGGTGTTGCGAGCTGACTTCATAATATAATCGGTTAATGTGGGTTTTAGCACGGTGAAGGGTATGCCTAGGCTGCTTTGGAAAACTGCTCCGTAGTCTTTGCCGATGAGGTCGTCAAATTTCATGTAGCCCTTGTGCGTGTGGAACGTTTTTCCGGCTTCCACTTTTATCATGTATGTTCTGCGCACGTCTAAGTACAAGAGTACATAGTCGCCTTCAGCTATCTTCTGGGTAGTCACTTGGTTTGTTTCTCCTGTGGAGCGTTTGCTCGTTTGGAAGGTACATGCGTTTCTTCTCATTTAAACTTTGAAGTTCCGTTTGGCAGTTTAAGCATTAAGGCTTATTGTTTGTTGATGGAGCTGTCTTTGTTCTGTTTTTACTCGTCTTCTTCCTGCGTTTCCAGCATAGCTTCTGAGGGAGCAAGTTCCACTTCAAAGATGGCGCCAGCTATATCTTGTCCTTTGTACTCTGCTTTAAGCAACTTTTCAGTAAGTTTAGGAATGGTTATGCGTCCATCCCTGCTCATATGGGCGTAAAACTTTTCTTCACCACGCCACGAGCCTTCAAAGTGCACGATAACCCGCAAAACCTGCTCAGGCTCCATTTTGAATTCCCAACGCAGTAGCCTCGGAATTTGAATACGGTTACCCCGCTGAAGTTTAGTTTTGAA
>CAYGJP010000142.1:0-5837 GCA_964350175.1 uncultured Candidatus Bathyarchaeia archaeon | reverse complement strand
GTCTTGGCTCTTGTCTTTTAATTCTCCCAAGAAGTCTATGCGCTTCTGCACTGTTCGTTTTTCTGAGTTGCCGCCGTAGTAGAGCTCTCCATCCAAGTATTCTTTCATGTGGTGCGTCTTCTGCACAAGGAGACTGGCGAAGTCAACTGGGTTCTCAACCGCGAATTTGTTTGCCCAGATAACCACTTCGGTTTCTCGGAGCTGGGTTAAGCCGTCAATCTCCATTATCTGGCGGATGTAGGTTCGCACAAACTCGTAGGATCCAGCGGTTTTTAGGAGTTCGAGGGCTTGGTTGACTTTCGCTGTGAAAGATGGGTTACCTTTCACGGTTAAGTTGTGTTTGTAGCCTGCGTCTACGAGTTGCTTAGCTTTCTTAACTTCTGCTTCCGTGTAAACTCTTTCTGGAAATTCCAAACAGAACTACTCCTTGATTAATAAAATAGAAAACGGATTGAAATATTTTGGGAAATTAATCGCAGGGCTTGTAGACTTTGAGGCTGTGGCTTCCCGAAACCAGTTGCACGGTGCCGTTTTGTTCTAGTTGTTTTAGGAATTCTTTGGCTGCGCTTATGCGGACGTTGAATTTTGTAGCTACGGCGTAAGGTGTCAGAACGGGCATTTTCTTTATTTCGGCGACGTTTTTGTCGTTTTTTGCGTCAGGAGCAATTACGCCTATGGTTGTGCGTTTTTCCTTCAGTGGCCCTTTCTTCTCTTTCTTATCTTTCGATTCGTCGTCGGTTTTGTCTTGTTGGCGTTCCATCTGTTTCAAGCCGAGTTTCTTTTTTCCACCCATGACTAGTCACTTTCCGTTAACCTAGAAAGGCTGAGTTATTTCAACCTTATGCTTGCTCTGCCACTCTTTGATTGGCATGCCCAGTTTCTTTTCCACGTCGGCTCGGTGGATGCTGTTCATGGTGCAGAAGGGTATTATGCGTCCGTCGGGTACGGCGTAGTGAATGACGCACCGTTGGACACGTTCTAAGTCAAAGTTGTAGGGGTCCATGAAGTGCATGGATGAGAGCAGAATAGCTTTCCGTTGCAGGTCGCCTAGGCTTTTGTAGTCGCCTTCTGTGAGTACGCGCAGGACGTATTTGCGTAGGAAGCTGAATTTCACGTGTCTCACTGCTCCGAGTATGCGGAGTTTGGCTTTGCTTTTGCTGCCTTTGGAGGCGTCGTCGTAGATTTTTTTCATGGCGTTGGAGAATTTTTCGACGTTGGCGTAGCGTGTGATTGGGATGATTTTGCCTTTTTCGATGAATAGGTATGTTGCCATGCCGCAGTGGGGGTGCGCTGTGAATTCTACGTATCGTTTGTCTTGCAGGGCACCGACGGCTTTGGAAACTGGCACGACAGTGGGTACGGGGTAGAAGTCTGAAACTTTGATGTCGCCTTTTGTTTGTTCTTCAACGAGGCGCATGAAGTCAGGGATAGTGATGCGCATCTTGTCGCGTTCCTGCTGGGGCAGTCTGCCGCAGAGGGAGACGGGTTGAACGTTTATGCATCTGACTACATCGAAGTTTTTGACGGCGAAGTCTATGATGTCGCCGAGTTGATTATCGTTTATGCCTTTAACCAATGTAACGACGAGGACGACGCTTTTGATGCCTGCTTCACGCAGGTTCTGCAGCGCTTTCATTTTTATGTCCAGCAAATCGATGCCGCGGATGAACTTGTAAACGTCGGAGGTTAAGCCGTCGAATTGGAGGTATACGGTGCTGACGCCTGCTTCTTTGAGTTGTTTGGCGTATTCTACGCTTTGGGAGATGCGAAGACCGTTGGTGTTGACTTCTACGTGGCGGAAGCCGAGCTCTTTGGCTTTTCGAACAAAATCGAACAGTTCGTTGCGGATGGTGGGTTCGCCGCCTGAGAACTGCAACGCCGTGGCGGGAACGGGTTTGGTTGCGCGCAGGTTCTCCAGCATGCCTGTGACTTGTTCTTTGGTGGGTTCGTAGACGTATCCTGCGGCTGAGGCGTTGGCGAAGCAGACTGGGCATTTGAGGTTGCATCTGTTGGTGATGTCGATTATGGCGAGGGCGGTGTGGGATTTGTGTTCTGGGCAGATGCCGCAGTCAAGCGGGCAACCATTTTCGGTTTTGGTTCGGGGGTTTTCTATCCCCTCGCCGTCACATCGGAATTTTTCGGCTCTCATGTATTGGTCGTAGTCTGACCAGTAAAGTTCCTGGAAAGCGCCGTGCTCTGAGCATTCCTTCTTGATGAAGACTTTGCCGCCGTCCTCGTAGATGGTGGCGTCTAAGGCTGTGAGGCATTCGGGGCAGATGCTTTTTGTGTTCTTAATTACTTTCATGATTATCACTATGTGATGTTAGCGTTTGAGAGAAGGAGCAAATGTATTAAATAATAAGGTTTCCAAACGTTTACTAAGGTGAATAAGGGGGAACGCGTTTGTCGATAAATGAGAGCACTAGGGAAATGCTGCGCGAGATGGGTTTGAACGCGTACGAAGTTGACGCGTATGTTGTGTTGCTTGAGATTGGGCAGATGACGGCTATGGAGATAAGCCGTGAAGCTAAAGTGCCGTACAGCAAAATTTACGAGGTTTTGAATTCGCTTAAAGAGAAAGGCTGGGTGAAGAGTTCTGAGAGTCGTCCCTTCAAGTATTATCCTGTTTCTCCGCTTGAGGCGACGGGGTTCACGAAGCAGCGGCTTGAGGATAAGTTTCAGGGTTGGGAGCAGATGGTAGGTGAAGCGTTGCAGCCGCTTTACGAGAAACGCGAGTTGGTGGAGCGCCCGGATATTTTGATTCTGCATGGTCAGCAGGCGGTTGTGGCGAAGTTGGAGGAGGTTCTTAAGAAGGCTAACAGGGAAATCATGATTGCCGCGCCTATTTTTGCCAGACCCATAATTGCTTCTGCGGACCAGATGCTTTCAGGTTTGAAGAAGACTGTGACTGTTAAGCTTATGGTGGCAGGTAAAGGTGATGAGTGGCGGTTTCTCAAAAAAGTTGCAGGCGTAAACGAGTTGCGAGCAAGAGAGCACATGTTCGGCGGCGGAGTCATCGCGGATGGGAAGGAGGCGATGCTGTTTTTGGGCGAAGAGAAACCCAGTTTGGTGATTTGGAGTAACCATGTGGGTTTGGTTGGGTTTGCGCGTGAGTATTTCCAGTTTCTGTGGGATTCATCTGCAAAAGCGTAACGCTGGAGTTAACGGCTTAGGGTAATTCTTAAATTACCTCCCAGCGCCTACATAGTTATCTTTTGTGAGGCTGTTTTATGGCGCAGGAACATACTCCTTTAACGGTGGCGCAGGCGCAGCTTAAGCTTGCAGCCAAAAAGTTGAATTTGGATTCTGGCATCCACAAGATTTTGAGTCAGCCTAAACGCTCCATCTTGGTCAGCGTGGACATCAGATTGGATAACTGTTCGGTGGGCGTTTTTAGGGGCATACGGGTGCAGCATTGGGATGCGCGTGGTCCCTTCAAGGGCGGCATTCGCTTTTACCCGAACATTACTATGGATGAGGTGACTGCGCTTGCCATGCTCATGACGTGGAAGTGCGCCATCGCGGATATTCCGTATGGTGGAGCTAAAGGCGGGGTTTGTGTTGATTCGAAGAAGTTGAGCAAAGGCGAACTTGAAAGGCTCACACGCCGATACGTCAGCCTCATCGTGGAGTACCTTGGACCGCATCGGGACATACCTGCGCCCGACATGTACACTGACGCGCAGACCATGGCGTGGATAATGGATACCTACAGTCAACTCAAAGGCTACAGCATCCCCGAATGCGTCACGGGCAAACCAGTCGAAATCGGCGGCTCCGAAGGCAGAATCGAAGCCACAGGCAAAGGCGTAATCCACTGCGTAAAAGAAGCTGCCGCGAACATTGATTTGAAGTTGAAGGGCGCTGAGGTTGCGGTGCAGGGTTTTGGCAATGTGGGTTTTCATGCGGCGCAGGCAGCGCATGAGTTAGGCTGCAAAGTCGTCGCCGTCAGTGACTCTTCAGGCGGAATCTACTGTGGCAAGGGTTTGAATCCTGATGCCGTTTTAGCGCACAAAGACAAAACAGGTTCAGTTCAGAACTTTAAGGGCTGCAAAAACATCACCAACGAAGAACTCATAGAAGCCAAATGCGACATACTCATCCCCGCCGCCTTACAAAACCAGATAACCAAGAAAAACGCCGATAAAATCCAAGCCCGCATGGTCGCGGAAGCCGCCAACGGACCAACCACACCTGAAGCTGACCGCATACTCCACGAAAAAGGCGCCTGCTTGATTCCTGACATACTCGCCAACTGCGGCGGCGTAACCGTGAGCTACTTTGAATGGGTGCAGAACCTGACCCGTGAACACTGGACGTTGGAGAAGGTGAATGGCAAATTGGAGACGAAGATGACCAAGGCGTTCAGCGACGTTTACACGCTGTCACAGGAGGAAGAGAGCGACATGCGAACCGCCGCGCTCATGCTGGGCGTGGGAAGAGTGGCCAGCGCCATAAAAACCCTAGGACTATGGCCATAACAACACCAATTTCTTCATCTCTTGCTAAAGACTAAGACTCTTTTCAGAGAATTAGGTCTAATTCCTCAGTGGTAACGTACTCCACCGCAATTTCATTGTAGACTTTTGGGTGTTGCGTTCTTAGTCGCTTCACAAGTCTTTTCAAATCAGGGTCATGATCCAACACGGCGGCGTCTAAGACTGCGACCCATTCGTTGTTGAACTCTTTTTTCAGTTTGTCAGTTTTTGCTGAGCCACTTGGTGTTGTCTTCGAAGTTTGAAAGAACATCAACGGCAGATTCCATTTGCGCTACCTTCTAACAAAGAATAAGGGTATGAATTCTTAAAACATTTTTTGGTTGTTGCCATCCTTTTCTTAAGGCTACAGATAATAGCATCTTGGCCATTAAGATGTATCCAGCTAAGAGGCGGCGATACGAGTGAAAGTGACTTATGACGGCGTGGGTGACACTCTGAGCATACTTTTGAGCAGAAAACAAGTAGCCAGCGCAGAGGAACATGGAGTAGTTATAGTGAACTATGACCGCGACGGAAAGCCTGTGGAAATCGAAATTTTGAACGCCAGCAAATTCATGGGTGATTTGCTATCCACGATTATAAAAGCGAAAAGTGGAGAAAAACAACTGGAAGTAATCGCCTAACCAGTTCGTTCAGGGGTCAATAGGTAGAATAACCAACGCCACAAAAACCATAGGACGATGGTCGCGACGTTAAAACTTGACCCTGCGCTGTAAATTAATGAGAAAAAGCAAGTTAATCATATAAGTTTACATAATTATTTGTGTTAGTTTTTAGCAACCTAAATAGTAAGGTGAGACTGATGGCAAACGCGCGAACCCAAGTTTTACATGAACCAAAATTAGACACGCTCCTCATGGTGGAAAAAGCCATAATAGACTCTACCGAATACCCAACGAGAACTGAACTTTGGAAGAGTTTGCCTAGAAAGATGCAGTACCAAACCTTCAAGCGCATACTGGATTATTTGGAGGCTTCTGGAAAAATCGCTTTTGACAGGAAAAAAATAATTTACACAGGCGTCAATAACCCAAAACTGGAAGCCCTCATGAACTCGTGCAAACGAATCCTTTAGGTTGTTCGGCACCCCTAAAACAGCATCAGATTTGCGCAGTGCTCAGTGGCAAGTGAATAGAAAAAGATTGCCAGTCCTGACAAGTTTTGTGCAGCTAACGACCTCTTTCAAAGAACATACAAAAAGGCAACATGCTACTTCTGCGAACGTTGATAGTATATATAAGGGGGCTATAGTCAAAAAACAGCACAAAAGACACAGCTTCTCTGCATAGTTTTGCTTTGTTCTTTCTAGCCAAATACTTTTAACCGTTCCCCCTATAC
>CAYGJP010000141.1:0-5854 GCA_964350175.1 uncultured Candidatus Bathyarchaeia archaeon | reverse complement strand
CCACAACAACAACTAAACAAAAAAACAAACATCCCTCAAAATTTGACGGAAAAAACCAAAAAAGACTCAACAGAACCCTCGAATTCTAAATAAGAATCAAAGATACATACAGCCCTTTCATAAGCATATTATAACTGTTTTCCAAATACGCTATCTAAACAACAGAAAAAAGGTAATGCTCATATGGCAAGTTTCGACCAGCAGAAAACCTCGCGAGAAGAACTGCAAATGTTGACTTTCTCACTTGACAACGTATCCTACGGCGTAAACGTGCACCAAGTCCGCGAAGTCAAAAACTTCGAAGGCGTAACGCCAGTACCATACGCTCCAGCATACGTCAAAGGCGTAACCAACCTTAGAGGAGAAGTTATACCCGTCATCGACCTCAGGAAACGCTTTGGCATGGCACCTAAGAAGGGAAACGACGACAACGGCATCATGGTTATTGTTCAAGACAAGCACCCCATAGGCGTAATGGTTGACTCAGTCATGGAAGTTCTAACACTGCCCAAGAAGGATATTGAATCTAACCACGACAGCCTCATCAGCGACCACTCACAAGCAGTTCTGGGCGTTGCAAAACACGATAAAGACCTCATAATTCTTCTAGACCTCATGAAAGTCGTTTCAAAAGGCGACTTGGAGAACATGAAAGACACCGCAAAAGGCTTCCAGATTCAGACGCAAAAAGAAACACCTGCAGTTCCAGCGACAACGTAGCATGCAACGCAACAGTTTTCTTCCTTTTTAATTGATTTTTACGATTTAAAACGCTTGAGATTACGCCTATGAATAAAATAAAAGTTCTTGTCGTTGACGACTCTTTGCTCATGCAGAAAGTTCTCACAGACCTGCTACAATCGGACCCCCAAATGTCCGTCATAGGCACTGCAAGAGACGGCGAAGAAGCCCTCCAAAAAATCCCTATTCTACATCCTGACGTCGTAACTTTAGATATAGAAATGCCCCGCATGAACGGATTAACAGCTGTCAGGCGAATCATGGAAACTAACCCTGTGCCTGTTGTTATGATTAGCGCATTAACTCAAAGAGAGGCGCAACTCACCCTGAAAGCGTTGGAGTTCGGCGCAGTCGACTACGTACCTAAACCGCAAGGCCAAATATCCCTGAACATGAACGCCGTCAAAGATGAACTTGTAACGAAGATTAAAACTGCGGCTTCAGCTAACTTGACCCGATCCAACCGCGAACCCGAACTTCAAGAAAAAGAGCCCGCAACTGTTCAGGCAAGCGACAAGATCATTGTACTTGCAGCATCAACCGGGGGTCCACCGGCAGTGACTCATGTTCTACGTCACCTCCCAAGCAACATACCGCCCATACTGATAGTACAGCACATGCCCAAGGGCGTAACTAAGCTGTTCGCTGAAGGATTAAACCAGACCTGCAAATTCAAAGTTAAAGAAGCAGAAGAGGGCGACTTTGTTCAAGAAGGTCTTGCATTAATAGCTCCAGGCGGTTTCCACATGATAGTTACAAAAGGCGGCAGAATCAGCCTAAACCAAGACCCCCCAGTGAATTACGTGCGTCCCGCAGCGGATGTCATGATGTTTTCGTCTGTAGATGTTTATGGCTCCAAGAACATTGGTGTTGTTTTGACAGGTATGGGTTCGGATGGCGCCAAAGGAATACGAGCCATAAAAGAGACTGGTGGCGCGACAATTGCTCAAAACCAAGAAACCTGTGTAGTGTTTGGCATGCCTAATGTGGCTATCCAGACGGGGTGTGTTGATGTGATTGCTCCTTTGGAGCGCATTCCCAAAGAAATTATGGTTGCCTGTGAAGAATAGGTAGCTTACGCCTTGCCGTTAGTTCTTCTTACTTCATCGATCTTCTTCGCATAGGTAACCTATTTCTGTCTACGTTTAATTTTCCCGTTAAAAGAATTTCAGTGCAAGTTCCAAAGTTTGACCCATATTTTTCGTTAAAGTCCGAATTTAACTGAGTCAAAATATGTATCTAAGATGTGTATCCTCGTTGATTATGAATCGTTCATAAGCTACTTATAAACAAAACAGAAACTAAACAGAACCAAAGCACACTTTAGGAGTAACACGGAATGACAGTTGAGTCCAAAGAGAAAAAGAATTCAGACCTTGAAAAACAACTGGAAAGGTTTGAGAAAGAAAACAAACGTTTACTTATAGAGAATAAGGACCTTAGAAACAAAGTTGCTGAAGTGCTCAGAGATGCCATTGCAGGCGCTGAGAAAATCATGACGCGCGCAGATGAGACTTTGCAGAATGCCGCTAAGGCAGCAGAGATAGCATACAACGCTGAGCAGTCAGCTGTAAAAGTCGCAAAGTTAGCAACAAACGCTGGTGAACTCGTCAGCAAGGTTGGTACTAGCGCAAAAAGTGTTGAAGAAGTCGCTAACAAAGTAGCGGCTAACGCTGCAGGCGCAACCAAATCAACTGCAAAAGTAGTTGAAATGGGCAAGCAAGCAGCTAGCGTGTCTAACCAGATGGCTACTGGTATGCAGCAGGTCAGCACAGCATCACAACAAGTATCTACAGGCGCGCAGAAGCTTGCCGATCTCTCGCAGAGCGCCGCACGAAGCACAGAAGCACTCAAGAAGGTTATGGATGAGGCGGGTGAAATTGCCCGGGAAGCTTCAGCCGTTACTGATGATGCTTTGAAGAAGTCAAGAGAAGCCAACGAGAAGGGCCAAAAAGGGCTTATTGCAATTGAAAACATAAAGACCAACATCACCAAAGTGTCTGAAGCTGTGACTTCTATGGTTAATTCAGTGGAGCAAGTGGGTCAGATGGCTAACTCGGTTTCTGACATTGCAGGTCAAACGAATATGCTTGCGTTGAACGCGGCTATTGAGGCTGCCCGTGCAGGAGAAGCTGGGCGAGGATTCGCCGTAGTAGCTGATGCAGTTAAAGGCTTAGCAGGGCAATCCAAAGTCGCCGCGGTTTCTTCTATAAACCTGGTAAAAGGCATCAAGGACGCTGGCGCCCAGACTAGTACAATTTCTCAGCAGTCTCAGGCAGGTGCAGCGGAAGGCGCAAACGTTGTTCTTGGCGCTATCAAAGAAGCTGAAGCAATAGCAAAAATAATGGAGGAAATGACCGGCAAAGTCAGCAACCTTACGAATGGGGTTGAACGAGGACTTGACGCTTTAAACGCAGTCATTAGATCAATTGAAGAGGTTGCTAGTATAGCTGAAGAAAGCTCATCAGCCTCCGAGGAAGCCTCCTCCGCAATTGAAGAACAAACCGCCTCCTCTGAAGAAATGGCCAGCATCGCAAAAGACGTCTCCACAACTGCAGAAAACGTATCAAATGTAACTCAGACCGTAGTCGACGAGGCAAAAGAAATGGCTCAGCTTGCATGGGGCGTTGTCGATGACGCAACAAAAATTGAGGAGTCCACTAACGAAATATTGACCGAAGCAGAAAACGTCGGATACGCAACGAACACCGTGGTTGCAGAAGTCACCGCAATGGCAGGCACTACAGAGCAGCTAAAAAAGGACCTGCAAGAACTTATCGACGTCCGTACACAATTGCTTAACAAAGTTCTTGAAAACAAGAAAAACGGTGAATCGGAGAAGTAGCTTTTACACTTCGCCTCCATCCATTTTTGTCCAGCAGTTAGGATGGGTTTACAGATGCGGTTGTATGAGTCTGACTCGAAAATGAAGTTTGAATGCACATTTCCAATATTTACCAGTACTGGTTATGAAGGTTTCATAATCTACTTATAATTAAAACGGAAAAAGGAACAGGCAAACTAGGAGCTAAATAACAATGACAGATGAACTGAAGGAGAAAAAGACTCCTGAGCTTGAAAAACAACTGGAAAGGCTTGAGAAAGAAAACAAACGTCTATTCGCTGAAAACGCTGAACTCAAAAATGAAATAGTAGCAATGCACAAAGACTCAATCGAAGGCTGCAGCTCAATGAGCAAACAAGTTAACAAGATTTTGCAAAGTGCAGCCATATCAGCTGACATCGCCCTTAACGTGGAGAAATCCGCTATCAAAGTTGCTGAATTAACAGTAGAAGCATCCGGCACAGTTAACAAAGTTGCCGTTGCCGCAAAAGATGTGGGTGAGGTAGCTAACAAAGTAGCTGCTAGCGCAGACGGCGCCACCAAATCAGCCAATAAGGTTGCGGAAATGGGCAAGCAAGCAGCTAGCGTGTCTAACCAGATGGCTACTGGTATGCAGCAGGTCAGCACAGCATCACAACAAGTATCTACAGGCGCGCAGAAGCTTGCCGATCTCTCGCAGAGCGCCGCACGAAGCACAGAAGCACTCAAAAAAGTTATGGACGAAGCAGGCGAAATCGCCAGACAAGCCTCAATCGTGACCGATGATGCTTTGAAGAAGTCAAGAGAAGCCAACGAAAAAGGCCAGAAAGGACTCGTAGCAATCGAAAACATAAAAACTAACATAACAAAAGTATCTGACGCAGTAACCTCAATGGTAAATTCAGTAGAACAAGTCGGCCAAATGGCAAACACCGTCTCAGACATTGCAGGTCAAACAAACATGCTTGCGTTGAACGCGGCTATTGAGGCTGCCCGTGCAGGAGAAGCTGGGCGAGGATTCGCCGTAGTAGCTGATGCAGTTAAAGGCTTAGCAGGGCAATCCAAAGTCGCCGCGGTTTCTTCTATAAACCTGGTAAAAGGCATCAAGGACGCTGGCGCCCAGACTAGTACAATTTCTCAGCAGTCTCAGGCAGGTGCAGCGGAAGGCGCAAACGTTGTTCTTGGCGCTATCAAAGAAGCTGAAGCAATAGCAAAAATAATGGAGGAAATGACCGGCAAAGTCAGCAACCTTACGAATGGGGTTGAACGAGGACTTGACGCTTTAAACGCAGTCATTAGATCAATTGAAGAGGTTGCTAGTATAGCTGAAGAAAGCTCATCAGCCTCCGAGGAAGCCTCCTCCGCAGTTGAAGAGCAAACAGCGTCCTCTGAAGAAATGGCCAGCATCGCAAAAGACGTCTCCGAAACCGCTGAAAACATGGCTAAAGTAACGAATGACGTAGTTGGCGACGCAGAAATCATGGCGCAGCTTGCCTCGAACGTTGTGAATGACGTAGCGACCGTTGAAAACTCAACTAAAGAAATAATTGCAGAGGCAGAGAACGTTGGAAAATCAGCAAACGCCGTTGTAACTGAAGCTACGAATATGGCAGAAAAAGCAGAAAAAATGGCTCAGGGTCTCGAGAAAATGGTTGAAGATCGCCAAAAATTGCTGGCGGAGTTTTGCGAGAAGCACGGTCTCAAAAACGAGGCCGAAAACTAACGCGCCACACTTTCTTCCCTAACCCTTTTTTATTTAGTTCAAGGGGGCTTGCAGCAAAACAGTATGTAACTTGTGCACTGGACAAATCCTATTATGGGAAAGCCAACGTTATTTGGTAATGAACGTTGACTTTGGAGTTGCACATTAATGATAACTGAACATAATATTTACCGAAAAATTCACTCACAGAAATATCGAAAAAAGAGGTGACAAAAGTGGGAACAGAGATCCGGACTTTCACTTCGTTAAAAGACATAACAGAGTACTTACTAGACCAAAACGCACAGTACAAAGGACTCTTTGAAGATTACAGCCAATGGCTTGGTTCACTGTTGCGAAGCTGCGAGGAAGAGCACAAAAACGATGAATGGTACCAGAAGTCAGCCGCTCTACAAAAAAACCTCAAAGGACCAGCAGCCAAAAAAGCACCTGAACCCAAGGCAGCTGGGAAAAAAGGCGCAGCCAAGGGAAAAGAGGCGGAGACACCCGGCTGGATTCAATCAGGCAACGTTCTGCTTTCGTCCACCGAACAGGGTCAAGTTGAAATAATGTTTGAAGCCATAGAA
>CAYGJP010000140.1:0-5868 GCA_964350175.1 uncultured Candidatus Bathyarchaeia archaeon | reverse complement strand
AAGGACGATGGCATTATCTACATATACTATAAACATCCATTGGTTAAGAAATATATGCAAAAAGACTTCAGGAATAAGCTGGATTTCGTTGTATTCATAGCTGACGCATTAACAAGGGAAGCCATTAGGGCAATAGTGACCAAAAGTGTAGAAGAGAATTCTTCTAAATTTGCTATTCTTGATATGCAACATCCTGAAATAGAAACTGAGCAGCACATGATTCATGAATATTTTAAAAATGGTACAAGAATGCACGACGTGTTCACACCATTGGCGAAAACTTTCAAACTTGCGGAATAGTTCAGACCACCAATTTAGTCATTAGGGGTTGAATACTTCAAATTATAGTATTGATAACTGTCATTATGAGATTTATCGAGTGTGACGCACTTGAACACTGGAAAACTGACTATTGAATTGAAAACCCTGATTACTCCCGAAAGCGCCGAAATAATAGAAGAAAAAATCAGAGACTTACTCAGAAACTGGAACATAGACGCAACAATTGACGACAGTATAACTGGCAACACGACCATAACAACCAACCGTGACGACGAATAAAACATGCACTTATTCCGCAGTAACCGCTCTTAAGTTATTAGCTCGACTCTACCATGCAATTGACTTTATTTGAAGGGAAGAGTATTGTCTCTTCTGAGAAGGGGTTAGTCCTAAAAAACGCAAACAGCGTTTTAGTAGTAACTTTTATTTGTGTAGGTTTTCATGTATGTGTGTTCTGGGCGTTTGGGGATGCCTCGATAGCTCAGCCCAGTAGAGCGGCTGCCTTGTAAGCAGCAGGCCGCGGGAGCAAGGCCCGCTCGAGGCTCCACCTCATTCGTTCCGCATCCCCTCCTCAACCTTTTAAATATCCACGCAACCGCGTAGTCATGCAACCCAACCGGTCGATTCACGACTACGAGCAGCGGCTTGCCCGCGCCCGCCGCAACCTCAAACCCATGCGCAACGGCGAAGTCGCGCTGCGGTTTTTGGACCATTTGGGCACGCTTGGGCTTTCTGTTGGCAGGGTCACTAAGTACGCTGGCCACCTGCCGGTGCTTCTGCGGGAAATAGACCTTGACCTTAAGGCTATGAGCCGAAAGGACGTTGAACGGGTCGTCGCCTGGATAAACAGCAGGCCGCAGAAGGAGTGGACCAAGCACGACAAGAAGCTTACGCTGAGAAAGATAGTCCAGTACGCGAAGCGGGGCAGCTGCGCCAAGGGCACTTCTTTGCCTAAGGAGGTAAGCTGGATCAGCCTAACGGTGAACGAGAAAGATTCGCGGGTGACTCCTGAAAGTTTGCTCACGCCCGACGAGTTCAGTGCGATTGTGAATGCCACGACGAACAAACGGGACCGCGCCATGGTTTACGTCCTCTTCGAGGCTGCACTGCGACCTGGGGAGCTTTTGACGATGTTTGTGGGCAGCGTGGCCTTCAAGGATGGATACTGTCTAGTCACGGCGAATGGCAAGACAGGAATCAAGCGCATACCCCTCATCGTAAGCTACAAGCCGCTGCTGGAGTGGCTCCAGGAGCACCCCCTGAGAAATAATCCGAACGCGCCGCTGTGGTGCGCCTTGGCAAGCAACTACGCGGGAGACCGTCTCAGCTACCGGTATTTCCGGGCAGTGATTAAGCGCCTTGCCGAGAAAGCTGATTTGAAAAAAGACGTCTGGCCTTACTTGTACAGGCACACGACGTTGACCGCCATGGCGAAAGTCTTCACTGAATCTCGCCTGGAACAGTTTGCAGGGTGGACTTTCGGCAGCAAAATGACTAGGCGATACGTGCATTTTTCCGCAAGAGACCTTGAAAGCGCGATGCTGGAACTGCACGGGCTCAA
Source organism: uncultured Candidatus Bathyarchaeia archaeon (assembly GCA_964350175.1). Classification (GTDB taxonomy): domain Archaea; phylum Thermoproteota; class Bathyarchaeia; order Bathyarchaeales; family Bathycorpusculaceae; genus JADGNF01. The sequence continues at coordinate 4,025 of CAYGJP010000140.1, read as the reverse complement.
ACCCGCCGAAAGAGCCAACGGCATGCCAACGCTAATCGAGTGTTCACGGTGCGGAAACAAAAACCCGTTCGGCAACATACGGTGCAGCTTCTGCGGCATGATACTGGACAGGGAAACGGCGGAAAGGACGCAAGAGTTAGAGCAAAAGAGCGGAGAAGAACTTCAGAGAAAGAATGAGGAACTGCAGACCAGGCTTGAGAAGCTTGAAACAGTCATTTCCTCTTTACTGGCTTCTCAGGTAGAGGCAAGCAACGTTCATTGACGAGTTTTTTTAGCTCGCCTATCTCCTGCAGGATTTCTTTTAGAAGGCGTTTCTCAACCGCAACATATTCGCTCAACTGGCTTCACCGAAAAAGGGGGACACCTGAAGTTTTAAAGTCTAAAAGAGCATATCAATCCTACGATTTTTTTGTGTAGAGCAAGAGGTTTTTCTGTTTTTGCCCCGTGACTGCGTCACAGATAGATTTTGTAGTGTAGCCTGAGAAGCTGAGTAGGTTTGCTGCTGAAGAGTAGAGTAGGAGTAGGTATTTTTTGGTGTCTGGATTTACGTCTTTTTCGATTAGTTGTGCTGCTCTCACTCTGCGGTCATATCGGTCATGCTCTGCATGTGTGAAGAGGAATTTGATGTTATTGCCCGCGTGGACTTCAGCGCCTTCTTTTATTAGCTGTTTTGCGGCGATGACTTGGCTGACTTGCTGTCTATAGCGTTCTGGTTTCCTTGACAAATGCTTGGTGATGATAAGATCCCAGACCGGTACATCTCCGTCGAGCAGTTTTTGGCTGTATTTTTTCACTACATTTAATGCGTCAGGAATTTTTCCGCTGAGTTCCGTGGTATTATTTGCCTTCGACAGGGCTTTGATCATGTCGGTTTGGGCGTCAAAAACGAAACGTGGTGTGTCTCTTCGGCGGACTTCTATTCCTCTGACTTTCACCTTTCCGTTTTCCATGACTCCATAATAGCGGTTTAGTACGCCTATTTTTGGGTGTGTTTTTGAGGGCAGAAATACAATCCATTTGTAGCGACCTTCAAAGTTAATGGGTACTCCCGACTGTTCAGTGATTGTTCTGCAGAGGGTCTTGTAGTCTTCTATAGTGGCATCGAGTTTTTTGAGCCAAAGTGAGTCTACTATGCCGTGGATGACTTCAAAGCCACTTTCTTCAGCTGTGTGGGCTGCTTTGAGAAGGGCGTCTCTTCCAAAGGCACATACTCCCATGTGGCCGTCTACGGTGCCGAATTTAGCGTTTTTGTAACCTAGGTAGCCAAAGCATGTGACGAGGATCCATTTGAGAGCTATCTGTCGGTTATCGTAAACCTCTTTGAGGTGCGGGTCAGGCGTTTCGTCTTTCATTTTTTTGTAGTACAGGCGTTTGTCTACAATAAGTCTGAGCGTTTTGGGGACTATGCCTGTGCGTTTGGTGCAGATGTGATAGTTCAATTCAGGAATGCGCAGAGGCGAGTCTGGGCAACATTTGCAGAGTACAGTTTCTGCCGAGATGTTATTGTTTGCCATTAGGCTTGGGTACATGTTGCTGAAATCAACTTCGCCGACGTGGTCGTGAGCACCTACTCGGGGTTCGAAGACGAAGCCTCCGCGGTCGCCGACTAGCAGTTCATAGGCAGTTTTGAAGGCTTCAGGTATGCTTTTGTTTCTTGGAATTAGCACGTCGTCTTTTATGGCTTGGTAGAATTGGAGCGAGGACATGCTTGAGCCTATAGAGTTTCGGGCTGCTGTGTGTAGCGGTACGCGGCAGGTTCTGGCGATTTCGATTAAGCCGTCAAAACCTGCTTCGGACAGAATGAATGTGTTAGCTTGGTCTACGTGAATGCGTCCGTATAGACGCTGCGTTGTGGCTTTAAAAAACGTGTGCCCATATGAGAAGAAGGTTTTTCCGGATGGCACTTTAGGTGTGAAGGGTATGGGGTCTCTGCTGAGTATGAGTTTGTCGAGGACTTTGTTTAGGGTTGCTCGTTGGGTGAGGTAGGGGAAGAGGTAGGTGTCTCCGCCTTGTGTTAAAATGAAGTCTGGATCGAGTTCGTTTACGATTTCTGCGAGTTTGAGGAGTTTGTCTGCTTCGTTTCCGTAGTCTATGTTTACTTGTTTTTCTTCTTGGGTTATCGTGATTTGTTGTATGGGGTCTTTGAAGCTGGCTATTTTGCCTTTCTTGGCGATTTCTACTTGCAGCTTTAGCACGCGTAGATGAGGGATACTATAGTCAGTGCTCGCAACGGAATCCAGTAGCTTGTAGGTCAGGTTTGTGCGTTCATTTTTTATTTCTACGTGAGCGAGTGGGAAGAGGTCTTTGCTGAAAAAGTAAGCTCGGTCGGCACGCAAGTCGCAGTTGTGAATCTTGTACTTGGTGTATTCGCCTAGTCTTAGGATTTGACGGGTAAGTTGCGTTGCTTTCCGGTAGTCTTTTAGTGTGATTTCTAAGACGCGGGTTTTTTCAGTGTCGGTTGGTTGCGCGTACTTGTATGTGAAGTCCCAGGTTGCTATATCTTGGTTATTGTAGAATCGGCTGGCTAGACGTTCGATTTCGTCTTGTTCTGCTGAAACGTAAATTGTGGGTTGGAAGTTGTCGATTAAGCGTATTCGTTCATCTGATTCGCTTATTATCCAAACGGCAACTTGGCCTTGTTCAGTCGGATAGACATCGAGGATCCAGCCCTTAATGACTTGCCTGTTGTTTGATTGCATCGATTTCCTTCTGTAGCTTCTTGAGTTGCATTTGTTGGTTGAGCATAATGGATATGGCCATGGGTTCAAAGAGTACTGGGTTGGTGGCATTGCTGCCTGCTGAGGCGTAGCTGCGGCATGCGTCCATGAGGTTTTCGAATGCTTCACGTTCTTCTGCGCGAAGTGCTTTGGCGAATCCGTTCCATCTGCGGATTTCGTCGTCTAATGCCATGCGGTAGGATTCGACTGTCTTGCCCAAGTGGTTAAGTCTCCATGAAGTGGTTTAGTTGCAGTGTCTCTGTTGGGAGTTCGATTGAGCCAAGTGCGTAACTTGGGTGCTTTTCCAAGGTGATTTTTCTGGTGTATTTTGAGTGATGTAGGTTGAGGACTACGTTTGCGTTGGATTGTGTTAAGGTTTGAAGGCAAATGTTTCTCTGTGTATTTTGGTGTGGGGGGTATGTAGCGATTATTATTGTTTGGTGCTTTTTGGCTATGGCTGAGAGTTTGGCGATGATTTGGCTGTAGATTTTTTGGGCTTCTTCGTCTGGAATGTCTTTATCAAGAAATGTGGCTGCGAGGTCTGAGATTATTGCGAGTTTGGCGTTGTGTTTTTTGATGGTTTCTTCTAGTTTTTGCGTTATTAGCCTGGTCATTTGGTAGGCGGTGAATGCTCTGGCGATTATAATTCGGTCTAAGACTTTTTTTGGGTTCAGTTGGTGCAGTTTTGCGAGGCGCGTTGTGTGGTAAAGTTGGAAGGTGTTTGCTCCATCGACGAAGACTACGTTGCTGGCTAAGCCGCCCATTTGGGTGGGCAGTTGAGCTTTAACGCAGAGTATGGAGGATAAGGAAAGGACTGATGTTGACCCGTAGAGAACTGCTAAGTCTCCAGTTGCGAAACCTGGAAAAAGCATATCCAAGTTCCACATATTAACCGAAAACAGTTTTTCAGAATGCTGGTTTTCAATCAAGGCAGTTGGGTTGTACATTAGCTCACTTCTCCGTTCATAGCTTGGGAAATCAACAATGCCTGTTAAACAGTTTTTAAGCTTCCTTAGAAACGACTGTTCGGCGCGGTGGAGAGAGGGGCGGGTTAAAGTGAAGAACCCTTTGGATTTTCTTGGTCGCTGAGTCAGAATTTGATTGAACTAATGGGGGCAAGTATAAAATCTTGATCGGCAAGGGCTTTGGTGAATCAGGTCCTGGAATGCTGCATTTAGATTGCCTGCGTAGTAAGGTACCGCTATTTTTCCGGCGAATTCTGTAGGCAGGGAGGTACGCATATGCGTGGATGACTTCAACGAGTATACCTTTTATTAGCAAAGGTAGACTAATCCTAATCTTGGGAAT
>CAYGJP010000139.1:0-5964 GCA_964350175.1 uncultured Candidatus Bathyarchaeia archaeon | reverse complement strand
CTTCTACGGTTACTTCCTTGTCGTTCACGTAGATGTGCATGCCCGTAGTTAAGCTGCGTACGAAGACAACGTGGGTCCACTGGTTCAACGAAAGCACGGCTTCAGTGGTTGCTATTTCATTGAAAACTCCTGTTTTGTCCAAGACGAAACCGCGTAATGCTCCCTGAGGCACCGAAGAACTATCCTGCTCTGGTTCTCCGTTGAAGGCAAACCCCACTATTCGAGTCGGATATTTGTCGGGTGTACGTACACATTCAACAACAATGTTATTGTACGCTACATCCTTGAATTCTTGCACGTTAACCCAAGCGTCAATTGTGATTTCTTCGCAAATCTCCAGACTAGGCGAAGAAGTGACATATACGTAATCGGTTCCGTTGAATTTTAGAGCGTTGCCAAATTTGCCCTCAACCAGCACAGGATTAAACCTGTCGTTTCCGCCTGCGGGTTCGAGCACTGCAGGGTTGTTGCCTGTCACGTCTGGGGTGGCGCCGTTGGGTTCAACTGTGTCAAAATGCCATATCGCAACTGTACTATTGGTCGCTGCAGGGGGAATGGGCAATTCAGGTGGCGCTGACGTTTGAGCTGGAACGCTGGAAAGGGGCATCAGAGGGTAATGGTCAGCATCGTTAGCGTAAACGGTGTATGGGGTGTCTCCTATGTTGTCGTTGTTGTTGTCTGTGCCGTTGTAGTTGCTCCAGTAGTTTCCGCCCGATTGGTAACCGTTATCCCAAACTTGGCTGTTGTAACTTGAAGTGGTGCCGACATTTTGGATATTATCAACAAAGTTGTTATGATAGAACAGGTTGTTGTTTGGCGCTGCGAAATACGATGTGAAATGTACGCCCCATTTGCTTTGGGTAATGTAGTTTGCGGAAATAATGCAGTTTGAGGCTGCGATATAGAAGCCGCTTTCAGTGTTTTCTGTGATGTTGTTGCCGAAAACCACTGAGTACGATGCCCCCAGACCTATGCCGCGCCCATTGCGGATTATGTTGTTTCCAGTTACGGTGTCTAAGTAGCCGTCGAGGGCTATGCCTGATTGGGCGTTGCCAATTATGTTGTTACCCGTGATTGTGTTTTGGGAGCCGCCGCATATGCGGATGCCGTCTTTGAGGGTTGCGGTTATGTTGTTCTGTGAGATAATTGTTGATAACTGGATGGAGCAGAAAACCCCGTAGTATGTACCCGCGATGTTGTTGCCTGTTATGATGCAGTTGTCTCCTGCAACTTTGACTCCTGTTGCGTAGTTTGTAGCGCTCGAGTAGTTGGTGCTTTGGATGGTGAAACCTGAAAGCGCCACGTTGTCTGCTGTAAGCGTGAAAACTGCTTTGGCGCCTCGTTCTACGCCTCCCGTTCCTACGACTATTGTGTTCTCGACGTCTTCACCTTTGATTATAAGAGATTTGTCTATCCGCAGATTTTCGTAGTAGACGCCGCTTTTGACGAGTATGGTGTCGCCTTGTGAAGCGTTACCAATGGCTGCGCCTATGGTAGGGTAATTGTCTGGAACAAGCAGAGTTGTGGAGTTTGTGTTTGATAGTTGAGCGTTCGCAGACCTGGAAAGTTGAGAGTTCACTATGATTGCTTGTGGAAGAAGTATGGTCAACGCAACAGCCAGAACTGCAGCCAGCCGCAACTTCATGGTTACTTTCATTTGTATGGTCCCCACAATACACGATGATTTGCTCCTATTAGCTCTCCCTGAAGAACAGCATTGTTCTCACAGAAGAACAACACCGCCAGTACAGCTGTTTTCTGTTGTTCACTTTAACGGTGCCCTCTCCCCTCTGCGACATATCCCTTGGATCACTCAGCTTTTAGGCGTTCAGAGCATAGCGTGGTAAAACGGAGTGTAAAGCAAGTGAAAAAGAAGTTACTTTCAGTATTACCCACCGAAGAGGACCTGTTTGTGGATATAACGTTTCACGATTTACCCGCGGGGATGCTCAAAGAATTCGCATTGCAAGTGGTTAGACCGTACTATTCGGGAAATCTAAGTGCAGCCGTGAAAGACCTGATGCAGAAGGCTGTTGCTGAACAAGAGTTTGTCCAGAACCACCTGAAAACCTAAAAATTTAAGATAAAACAAAAAAGAAAAGGCGCTGAAGTGCTGTTACACTCAGATGCGCTTTTTGCCTTTCTTCCTCTTTTTGAGGAACAACACCGCAACTATCGCTGCTACTATGACGACGACTATTGCTATGATGACTGGCAGAGGCAGCGGCAATTCTAATTGGGCAGCGGAAACTGTCCAGAGGTTTGTCTCTGTTAGTATCCATGTCTCGGAACCGGTTTGGTCTGGGAATTCAGTGTAAATATTGCGTTCAACAAACACTCCTGTTTCCTTGTCAATATAGAACGTTAACATCTCGGTGCCTTCAGTGCTATTGGCTGGGTCAGTGACCGCGTAGCTGAAAGTCACTACGTTAGTGTCTCTTTTACCACTGCCATAATCACGACTTACAGTTTGGTTTATAGTTGGGGAGTCAGCCATACCTGAATATAAGAGGTCGCCGACGCCAAGATTAGGCTTACAGAAGCCTTGGAACCCATTCATGAAATACATCGCCATTGACTCGACGTCCATGACGACTAGGGTGTTAACCTCTGTGTCGTTGGTGAAGTGCCAAACATTGGTTGCCGTGACGTTGGGGCCTATAGCCGAGGAAACCATAACCTTGTAGTACTGTGTATTGTTAATATCTACAAGATAGAGTGGTACGGTAGCGCTGGAGTTGCTAGAACTCCATTGGCTAGTTATGCTAAAAACGAAGTAGTCGCCTGCATTAACTCCCGAGACCTTAGTTTCGGTTTGAGCCATACTTTGCCCCATTAAGCCAGAGCACACAAGAACTAAAGCAATTAATGCGAAAGTCAATTTCTTATTCATATGCGGTCACCCCTAATGGTTACCTTGGGCTTTTATGGTTTTTCCCAAAACTGCAGTTTACAAAATAAAAGGGAAAAAGGGGCTTCTTATCGTTTAGTTACTTGAGGAATTCTTTAAGGCTTACTAAGTAAGACATGACCTGCTCAATTTTGGGGTCCGACATGTTCAGGGCAAGCTGAATCGCCATTCTTAGCTTTGCAGATGGCGCGAGCTCCATTGTTGCCAAAGCATGGTCTAAATTGGTAAAGAGGGACTCCCAGGGAATCTTGATACGCTGACCCTTCAGGTTATACAGTGTGAGGAGGTAGGCGCTGGCTTTGTTGAGGCTTGCCTTGAAAATTTGCAGGTTCCCGCGGATTTCTGCCACATCATATTCGGTTCCCGCAAGATAGCTGGAGATTACTTTGTAGTAGCTTTCTAAAGTTTGGATTTCGGCAAGCAGTTCCTGTTTTACACGTGCTTCCGTTTCGGTTCCGTTTTGCATGGTACATCGCCAGTCTCTATGTCAAACAAGAAGAAGTACATAAGACTTTATTCTAATCAGTGCAAGCGCTGGCTTCATGTCTACTTCTTTTCCGCAACTTTTTTTCCTTTTCTACATCAAAGGTTAGGAAGAGACATGTTTTTCGACTTCACAAGACTCTGAAAAAACTCTGATTTGTTCGTCTAAGTTAAGAATTACTTGTTGGGTCTGCATAGGGGTTGATGAGATACCTTTGACGAATGTTCGTTTTAGTTGCATAAAATCATTCACTAATGTGGCTCCGAAAATCATCGCCCCAAAGCCGCCAAATCCACAAATGTATCGCCCATAGCCACCAAGGATGTTCTGAGAGCCAGTTTGCTCAATCCACCCAAACATTGCAAAACTGGAAGCTAACAGTCCGACAACTACGGAAACCAAACCTAGAGCCAGCTTCATTTTGTGCTGTTCAATTTTTTTCTTCATCAAATCATGCTCTTCAATAGACTGCTTTTTTATGTGAAGTTGTCTTGTGGTAGCGGCGTGTACTGGAAAGTAATTGCAATTTGTGCTGTTTCATCGACTTTGTCGTATGAGTAGGTCACTTTGATTTCGTAGTATTTTGTGGTTGACACGGCTTGATGGATGTAAGCTGCGTCGCTGCTTACTAACCCGTCTACATACGTTTTTGTTGTTGCTCCTGTAGAGGCCGCGTATAGTGTTTCATCGCTCCATGCGCCTCCCGTAGAAGACCTAACGGTAACCTCAAAATTTGAGAATTTGCTGCTATTTACAGCGGCGGTCAGTTCAATTTTTACTGCGCACACCTTATTTGAATCTGTTACGACTTTTAACGCATAGGTATTTGTATCGCTGGTGTTCAAGGTTGGTTCGGAAAAGTCGCCTGGCAAGTATCTAACTTCGTTAACTTCATTTACATAGAATTGCCATGTAGCGGACGTAGCGCCTGTTGTGAGTTGTTGGGTTGGAGTTACGGTTACTGCTGCAGGGTAAGTTACCAAAGCAATGGTTACAGCAGATAACCACAAAAGGCATAGAATAACTTTTAATCCCAGCGCCACGAATGCCGAAAGTACTTTTCTTCCTTTTATCATAACTCTCTTAAGTTAGAATCAAATTCAAACAATATACGCTTTATGAAGTCAAAATACACATTCACAATCCGCTCAAAACTAAACTCCACTATGTTCAAACGAAAAATTCGAAGCCAATGTTTGGTGCAGAGGGGGGGATTTGAACCCACGAACCTCTACAGTTAGGTTGTTATTCTGAAGACACTTATTAATTGACCCAAAAATATTAATTTACTAAATTTCCACCGTAACTGGGGTTGTGTTTGCTCGACAGCGACGTGCAAAGCAAAATACTAGAGAAGCTTTATGAAAGTTGGAAAGAGGATTTTGCTCACCAGATACTATTTCAAAGTCTTAACTTAGACGGAATTCCGCAAGAAATGCTGATAGCTAACGCTCACTATTTGGCTTCTAAAGGGCTCATAGTAAAACCACAATTTACCCAATTTCGGACGAGCATCACAGTTTTTGGGATTGATTGTATAGAAGATAAGCGTGTCTCACCTGATGTGAAAGCGCGGAAAAAAATCCTTGAAGTTTTAGAACAATCATATGTAAAGGACGCATACAAGTACGTTAGGAGTGAGAATATTGTTCAGCTTGTTAACCTACCACTCAGGGAGATACAGCGGAATATATGGTATCTAGAAAAGAAGACCTTAATTGAAGCCAAATGGACACTAGGTGGTCTATATGGTGCGCGAATCACATCAAGAGGGATAGATAATCTAAAAGAACCTACAGCGCTTGAGAGAGAGCTTAAAATAATGTCTAACGCATACTCAATTTTATACTCGTTAGAAAATCAACTTCGATTATTCATCGAGAGAAAATTAAGAGAAAAATACGGAGATCAATGGGCGCAATATATCCCCCAAGATATTTTGAGATATGCAGAACAAAAGAAAAATGAAGACAATAACAGGCTAAGCATATCGTGTTACTTGTTGTTCAGGCATTTTGGGCAGATAATCGGTGGGAAAAACTGGGAATATTTTAAGGAAAATTTTGATAATTCAGGTGGTATTGTTACTCGCTTAGCTGAATTGGAAACAATAAGAAACCAAATCGCACATTGCAGGATTTTATCTAATGATGAACTGACAAAACTTGAGCTATTCCACAGGGAGATAATTAAATCAATCCACGATTCTACCTAATCTTGCAGTCTGTACTAAAAATCCAGTTTTCGACAGCTCTCAGGCAAAAATCGTGGTGCAGAGGGTGGGATTTGAACCCACGAACCCCTAAAGGATAGGCTCCTGAAGCCTACGCCTTTGACCATGCTTGGCGACCTCTGCCCTGAAACTCAATTGAATTCATCTAAAATAACTCTTACGGATAAATACATTGCCGCAAGCCGCGTTAACGTACAGCAAAAACTTCAGGTAAAGGTTTAACTGTTAACCGGTGGAGACGTCTCCCGCACAACCCATTTTTTCTTTTTTTGTTTAGTAAATTTGCTTTTGTACTCACGAATTTGGACAATTAAGAAGTATCTCTTAACCGAGTTG
>CAYGJP010000138.1:0-6034 GCA_964350175.1 uncultured Candidatus Bathyarchaeia archaeon | reverse complement strand
TTTGTTTTTTTGTTTAGTTGTTGTTGTGGGGTGGTTTGGTGTTTCACAACTTCTTCTTAGGCTTGGTTTTTTGGGTTGCAGGCGGTGTTTTGGTTGGTTTGCTTGGTCTGATTGGTTGTGCTGGTTGTGGCAAGCTGAGGTGGTGTGTTCTGTTGCTGTTTTTGACTAATACCCCCCCTATAAATAGAAACTACTGAACAGAGAACTTTTGGTTGGTTGTTGAAGACGAAGGTTACCCGCCACATTCAACATAATAAATAAAACTCGTTCAATAATGGCTAAGATTAAATTTGTCGAAGAGAGAATATAGCATAACCGAATTGATTGCTATGGTCACAAAGGCGCTCAAGCGGATGGAAGTTGAATTAGGGTTCGTTCACATACCCGCCAAAAACAGAGCAGAACTTATGGGGGAACTGAAAGCTCCGTTTGACACTACGTTGAATGATTTGCCTGCAAAAGTCGACAAATATGGGCGCCTCTGGTCCGATTACCTAAAGCAAAGATATCCAGTTGACACCCAAGTAACAATAAGCAGAAACAACGGCAGCTTCCAAATTACAATCTTCGAACAAAAGCCAGATACACCTATTCTAAAAACAATAGAGCAGCAAGAAATAATAACACCAAAATTCATTGAGCCTGCTGTAAGCAAAATGGTCCAGACTACAGATTGTAAAAAAAAACTGAACATAAGTTTCGTAAAGACTTGTGACTGCAACTCAAAACATATTAGTTGTATTACCGCGAAAGAATGGGTAAAAAGCCAGGTCGCAATTCGGGAATTTCCAATAACAGAGGCTGAGGTCAAAGAGTTTTACTATGAAGGCAGGGATATTCGAGATAAAAATGTGCATCCCGCTGTATTTCCAATAGCGTTGCCGGCTCATTTCATCAAAACGTTGACGCATAAAGGAGAGCTTGTTATAGACCCATTTTCTGGTATTGGTACGACTCTAATAGCAGCACAAGACTTAGGCAGAAATGGCGTAGGATTTGACTTAAAAGAGGAATACATCGAAATTAGCAGGAAAAGACTCTCGCAAAAAAGGATTATGGATGACGGAACAAAACAGGTTGTTATTCTTGATGATGCACACAATATCCCTAAGTATTTGGAAGAAAACACGGTTTCTTTATGCATTACTTCGCCTCCTTATGCGAATATGTTGGCTCATAAGCGGCTAAACAAAAGCATGAGAGGCGACTTGAGGAAAAATAGTCATTACTTAAAGGTGCAGCAATATTCGAATGACCCCGCGGACCTTGGAACCATGAACCATGAGCAATATAGCAAAGCTCTTGAAGAAATATATTCGGGCATTCTGCCTTTACTGAAAAAAAGGGCTCACTGTATTATAAATGTGAACGATGTTTGGGAGAATAATAAACGAACCCCAACACATGTACATGTCATGGGAGCTTTGGAAAAAGCTGGTTTCGAATTTAGGAATACTTTCATCTGGGACAAACGCAACCTAGTTAATAAAGTGGGGATTTTCGGTTGGCCAAGCAACTTTATCTCGTTAGGCGCAACCATGGAGTTCATATTAGATTTTTGGAAACCCTAAATTATCCTGGCAACCTTCTTGAAGCATTTAGGTCTGTCTTTTGGCAATACTCGGAAACCAGTTCCATGGTCATGTGGCCTACCATCAGGATAATGTCCAATTCTGAGGTCCAATTTGATAATCCCCTCTTTCACAAGCTCAGAAAATCGTTCAAAGCTAAAATCCTCAAGCAAATATGCTTCGTTAAACCAAAACCACTCTTTACCCTTCTCTTTTTTATGTGATGCTAAAACAAGAATCCATTTTTTGTACTTCTTCTCAAAAGCTTCTTTCAAAGTATTCTCATCATAGTAAGCTATGATGTTCTGGGTATTACTGATGTAAACTCTGTTATTCCTTATCTCAAGCTTAAGACCAACACTGTTGATAGCCTTGGAATCGACGGTAACATGAAGCTCTTTTTCTTTTATGCTACATTCATGTTCGTGAACTTGGACACCAGTACAGTCAGTTACATGTTGCTGTTTTTGATTCTTTTCAGTTCTTTGTCTATATCCGAATGCTTCCAAAAGGCTCTTGTTCGCCCCTTTGGGCATGGGTGCTTTTGTGAATAAGGTAAGCATAGACGAAGAGTCTTTTCTTCCTGACTTCAATTCATAAATGTCAAAGTCTGGACCCGCTATATTGTTCTCTGAGATGCATAGTAGGTCTTCCAAAGTTTTTCCTATTCCTGTATCACCGCTTCGATTCGACTCTACAAATCCCATGTCTTTGATTCGTTTGATCCTTTCAACGAATTCGTTGTAGTTCATACTCAATTCGGCATATCTTTATGGGGTTATTGTTTTTATAACATTTATGTTTGTTGAATTTAGATAGAAAGCGAGAATTGGTTATAGACCACGCCATCACTTAGTCGCATCGGGTGCAAAAAAGGCTCCAAAATCAGATTCCATAGTAAAAAATTGTGACTTAATCATAACCTGTTTCCCCAAAGGCTTCACTCAACACAGGGCATCTTCTGCATATTAACGGAGCGGCGAAAAACCAAAGTTCAAAAGAAACACAAAATCGTGAAATAACCCAAAAGCTTCTACAGCGTTTTTATCAGCGTGTCCATGTTGAACACTGTGTTAGCGCAGCCGTTCTTTAGCAGCGGAATTGCCTGCCCAGAAACACTCATGCTGTCTAAGAGTTCCCCGGACATCTTCATTTCTCCCCCGCACGCAACACCAATCACGCCTTCATAGTTTTTCATGCTCAAAATCTTTGGAATACAGGAGCCGCCTGCCAAAACGTAAACGTCATAGCCCTTCTCTTTGGCAACTTGGTCAGCCTTGTTTATTTCGCAGTCAGGGGAGCAGTGAGCACAAACATACGAGGGTACGCTTGCGTCAAAAGTAGCTTTACATCGGCCATCCATGTATTTTCTAGAACAGTGAGGCAGAAACAGCGCCCTCTTTTTGGTTTGTAGAAACTTTTGGCGTTGCATCAAATTCAGAGCCTGCATATCAATCAGGTCTTGAATTAGCACCACCGCGTCCTGAATGTTGAGCCCTGTGGCTTCCTGAATCTTGAACTTGTTAATAATTTCCTGTAAACTTTTCAAAAAAACCTTATGCATGCCCCGCTGGTAGCTGGCTAAAGCGATTTCCGTGAAAAAATGATGCGGCGTTCGTGATATATCAAACGTAAACTTGTAGGGCATGTATCAAAGTTACGCGAACGGCGCTTAAAAAAATATCTCTAAAAAACACACCTTTTCAACCTACGTTTGAGCTAGATTCCTGAGGTAACGGCTGGACAGGCGCCTTATCTGTGGTGTCCAACAGCTCTTTGAGAGCTTTAGCTTCCTCACGCATCTGGGTCACTTCACCTTCTAGGCTGGTGACTCGTGACTCCGCAGCACTCCGCAGAGATTCAACTTCATCAATGAGGTTTTTTCGCTCCGTTTCCAACATTTGAATTTTTTCTCTTAAAACCTTCAACGTCTGCATAAGACCTTCCCACACTTCCTTAATTCTCACCACTTCATTTTTAACGTTTGCTGTCTGCTCCAGTTTCTGCGTAGGCCGCACTCTCGCCCGGAACTTGGTTTTACAGGTTGGGCACTCAAAAACGCCAATGAAAATTTGCGGTTTTCCTTCTGGGTTCTTGGGCTGTGCAAGGGATGCAGACCACGTTTTGACGGCGTCGGTGACTTTTGCGCCGCATTTTGGGCAGACACTCAAGCTAAAGCCTCACTTTTGGTTCTGTTCTTTGAACATGATTCGTTTAGATTCAGCTATAACGCTTTTGCTTCGCCGCTTCCGCTCTGGCATCCTAAACCCAGAAAAACGCTTCAAACATAGTCTAACAAAAACAACAAAGAAAAAGAAAAGTTTAGATGCTGATTTGGAACATCAGCCTTTCAACAAGTTCCTTATACCTGTTCCGAATGGTAACCTCAGTAACCTGCGCGATTTCAGCAATTTCCCGCTGAGTTTTCCGCTCCCCCGTCAAAACCGAAGCAATGTAGCTTGCAGCCGCAGCGATGCCTGTTGGACCGCGACCTGAAGTCAACTTAAGTTCCTTGGCTGAAGCCAAAATTTTATGGGCAATTTCTTCAACTTTCCCCTGCATCGTTAGCTGATTGGAGAACTTGGTGATGTACTGGCTGGGTTTAAGCGGCGGGATGGAATAATTAAGCTCCTTGATTAGAAAACGGTAACTCCGACCAACTTCCTTCTTATGCACTGTTGAAGCCTGAGCTATTTCATCAAGAGTCCGAGGCAACCCACATTGCCTGCACGCCAAATAAAGCGCCGCTGAAGTTACGCCCTGAATTGAACGCCCTCGGATGAGCTTTTCCTTCACAGCTTTTCGGTAGATGACCGATGCTGTTTCCAGAATGTTCTTGGGCAGATTCAAGTTGTTCGAGATTTTCGTGATTTCAGACAACGCAAAAGCCAAGTTACGCTCAGTAGCATCTGAAACCCTGATACGACGCTGCCACTTCCTTAAACGGTAAACCTGTGCCTTTTGCCCAGGCGAGAGGCTTTTGCCGTAGATGTCTCGGTCATGCCAGTCAATGGTTGTAGACAAGCCTTTGTCGTGGATGGTGTACGTTAAAGGCGCACCAACCCTTGTTCGCTTGGACCTTTGCTCATCGTCAAAAGCGCGCCATTCTGGTCCCCTGTCCGCTATTTTGGCGGCCACAACCATACCACAGTCCATGCAAACAATTTCCGCACATTCATAATCGCGCATAAGTCTAGTGCTGCCACATTCGGGGCAGACTTGAACCTTGGCAGGTTCAGTTCGTTGTGATGGTGAGGGCTCTATCTTTTCATGCAGCTCTTTATTTCCACTCATTCTCTTAGCTCCGTTATTTTCTCGAGGGAGAAATATACAACTGCTTGTTCGTGAGCTTTTCGGGGTCTTTTATGGAAGGCCTTATCACTGCATAAGGAGACGAAACGGGGCCTATTATGTCAAAGATTTTCCCTACAACTTTCAAGTTCTCGTCAATGACTGCAGCGCCCAACTTCGGAGCCTTATCGAGCTTCACAACAATACTCTGCGACGGCGTCACGCTGAGCACTCTGCCCAATCTTTGCAACAACATTCCCTCTCGAAAAACACCATCGTCAACGTAATACGCCTTATAAAGTTTTCTACATAATCCCATCCGTGAAGTTCAGTAACTAGTTTTTACAGTAGAAACCTTCATAAATAAGAAATGTGGATAAGACTGTGCCTTAAAAGGGTGAGGCTAATATGTCAAAACCATTCTATGTAAAATATGAAGCACCAAAAGAAGTTGTAGATGCAGCCTATGAAGCCCTATCAATAGCTTCAAAATCAGGCGTGGTAAGAAAAGGAACAAACGAAGCAACCAAAGCGGTTGAGCGAGCCATAGCAAAACTCGTAGTAATCGCCGAAGACGTCGACCCACCAGAAGTTATCGCACATCTGCCATTACTCTGCGAAGAAAGAAAAATCCCCTACGTGTTCGTACCCAGCAAAGAACAACTCGGCAAATCCATAGGCATAGACGTTACATGTGCATCAGCATGCATAATCAAAGAAGGCGAAGCCACCGGCTTAATCAAAGAGATCATCACGCGCCTTGAGCAGGTTAAAAGAGGCTCACAGTAATGAGCAAAGAAGCCAAGTCATCTGAAGAACTAACGCCTGCAGAAGTCATCCAAGTAATAGCCCGCACTGGCGTAACTGGAGAAATAACTCAAGCCCGAGTGCGCATACTCGAAGGAAGAGACAAAGGACGCATCATCACACGCAACGTCAAAGGTCCCGTACGAGTACAAGACCTCCTGATGCTTAGAGAAACCGAAAGAGAAGCAAAGAAAATCAACAGATAAAACCAAAGTCAAACTAAGAGGAATCGTCCATGCCAAAAAACAGGAAATGCTCATTTTGCGGTAACGAATTCCCAGCTGGCACTGGCATGATGTACGTCAAAAACGACAGCACCATTCTCTGGTTCTGCGCAGGCAAATGCAAAAAGAGTTCTCTAGAAT
>CAYGJP010000137.1:0-6105 GCA_964350175.1 uncultured Candidatus Bathyarchaeia archaeon | reverse complement strand
GAAGGCAGAGAAATCTTCCCGAAAATGACTGTTGAAGAAAACCTTCAACTCGGCGCCTATACCATAAAGGACAAAGGAAAAATCAAAGACACCAAAGAAAAACTCTATCAAATCTTCCCCGTCCTTAAGAAAAAAGAAAAAGCCCTCGCCCAAAACCTCAGCGGCGGAGAACAACAAATGCTCGTCATCTGTCGTAGCCTCATGTCCAACCCCAAACTCCTCATACTAGACGAGCCCTCACTAGGTCTTGCACCCATAATTGTAGAAAAAGTCCTAGACACCATAACAAAAATAAACGAAGACGGCGTCACCATCCTCCTCGTTGAACAAAACATCCGCGACTCACTCAATATAGCCAACCGTGGATATGTCTTAGAGAAAGGAAAAATTATTTTAGAAGGCGAAAGTAGAGAACTCCTGTCCAATAGCCATATCAAGGAAGTCTATTTGGGGCTTTAACTGGGGAAAACATCGATGAGTGACATGTACTGGAACAGAACCTTAGAAACTATGCCAAGAAAAGAACTAAAAGAACTTCAGCTAAAAAAACTCAAAGCACAAGTCAAACACTGCTACGATAACTCGCCCTTTTACCGAAAAAAACTCGACGCAGCAAAACTAGCTCCTGACAGCATAAAAACCCTTGCAGACCTGCAAAAAATTCCTTTCACCGTAAAAGCTGACCTGCGCGACAACTATCCCCTTGGGTTGGTTGCAGCGCCTTCTGGGGATGTTGTTGAATTTCACGCTTCCAGCGGCACAACTGGCAACCCCATAATCGGTGCCTACACAAAAAGCGACATGGATGCTTGGCAGGAACTTATGGCAAGGTCCATCTACACGGCAGGCGGCAGACGAGAAGACGTGATTCACATTGCCTATGGCTACGGTTTATTCACAGGTGGTTTAGGTTTCCATTATGGCGCCCAAAAAATCGGAGCCGCCATTGTTCCTGCAAGCGGAGGCATGACGCAGAGGCAGATAAAACTCATGAAAGACCTCGGAGTCACCATACTTTGCTGCACCCCTAGCTTCGCAGTTTACCTCGCCGAAACCATGGCTGCTGAAGGCGTTGACCCACGGAAAGATTTGAAGCTAAAGCTTGGTCTCTTCGGGGCGGAGCCTTGGTCTGAGAAAATCCGTGAACGCATCCAAGCAGCCCTAGGCATTGAACCCTTCGACGTGTACGGTTTAACCGAGTTGTGTGGTCCAGGAGTTTCAATGGAGTGCAGTGAGCATAAGGGTTTGCACATTTGGGAAGACCACTTCATCGTCGAAACCATTAACTCTGAAACAGGCGAGGTTCTGGCTGACGGCGAAGAAGGCGAACTGGTTTTCACGCCCCTGTCCAAAACAGCCTTGCCCCTTTTGAGGTACCGAACAAGAGACATTTCAGTGGTTGAAACTGGCAAGTGCCCCTGTGGACGTACCCATTCTCGCATGATGCGGGTCAGCGGAAGATCAGACGACATGCTCATAATCAGAGGCGTCAACGTGTTTCCCTCACAAATCGAATACGTTGTCATGGGCTTTCCACAATTAGCTTCACAATACCAGATAATTGTTGACCGCCCTGACTCCTTAGACACTTTCATGGTGAAGCTGGAATTAACCGAGGACGCCTCCAGAGACAAGCAACTAGACCTGAAGGCTCTCGCATGCAAAATCCAAAACAAAATCTGTGGTGTCACTGGTCTGAACCCTGGACTTGAAATCGTAAAATACGGCGAAATCCCTCGAACCGAAGGAAAAGCTAAACACGTCTTTGATAACCGTAAAGGTAAAACTTGAAGGATTAAAGCGAATGGCTTCAAAGATAGCACTAGATAAACCCGGCAGTTTTGTGTTGTTTAACGGAGATGAGGCAGTTGCACGAGGCGCAGTGGAGGCAGGCATTAAAGTTGCCGCTGCTTATCCTGGTACTCCTTCAACAGAGATTTTAGAAGCCATAGCTGGAGTCGCCAAGCAACTGGGCATCCACGCGGAGTGGAGTGTCAACGAAATTGTATCCATGGCGGTGGTTGCTGGGGCTTCCATGACGGGTGTGCGGTCTATTGTCTCCATGAAGCATGTGGGGTTGAACGTTGCTGCGGATGCCGCCATGACTTTAGCTTACACAGGTGTTCTGGGCGGCTTAGTAATCGCCGTTTGCGACGACCCCGCCATGCACAGTAGCCAAAACGAGCAGGACACCCGATACTTTTCTGTTCACTCTAACATACCCTTGCTGGATGCGGGCACCCCTCAAGAAGCCTATGAGATGACGCGGGAAGGCTTTGAGATAAGCGAAAAACTGCAGTTGCCCGTGATTGTTCGTTTAACAACCAGAGTTGCCCATGGGAAAGCAAGAGTGAAAATCGGCGAGTTTCAAAAGCTTGACCGAAAAGCTGTGTTTGACAAGGACAGTTCAAAATGGGTCATGGTGCCCTCAAACGCGATGAGGCAACACCGTATACTGAAGGACCGCTTGGCTAAAGCAGAAAAACTTGCCAACGAATCCAAGTACAACGTTTTTGAAGACAACCAAAGTGAAGTTGGCATTATTGGCAGCGGCATTGGTTATTATCACGCAAAATCAATCTTGGATATCAAAAAGTTTTCTTGGCTAAAATTGGGTTTTGTATACCCCTTCCCACGTGAGTTAGTTAACAAATTTGCCTCTAAAGTCAAAAAATTAGTAGTCGTTGAAGAACTGCGACCATACATAGAGGACAATCTGCGCGGCTTGGACATCGAAATTTTGGGAAAAAACAACCTCACATTGGAAGAAATCGGCGAGTTCACTCCCGACACCGTTAGAGTTGCCTTCTCAAAAATAGGGTTGTGTGAAAAAGCTGAAAGTCCTGCTGACTTGGTTTTGCCCCCTAGACCTCCCGTTCTCTGCCCAGGTTGTCCTCACCGAGCTTTCTACTATGCTTTGAACACTGTTAACCAGTTTGTTAGTTGTGACCCGCAAAAATGTGTTGGCTGCAACATTTGCGAGCTTACCTGTTCATGGGAGAAAGAAAAAGTCTTCAACCCCATAAAGTCGAGAATTCGTGCGATTAGACTCAATCAGGTCTCAAACATGGTCTTATCTTGCCGCGTCTGCAAGGATGCCCCATGTGTCACCGCTTGCCCCAAAGACGCCCTCACCCAGTCAACTCAAACTGGAACCATAACGGTGGATGAAAATAATTGTGATGGATGCGGCTGGTGCATTGAAGCCTGCGAGTACGGCGCTGTCACGTTACATCCGAACAAGCGAAAAGCCATCATATGCGACACATGCAACGGCGAACCCAAATGCGTTGAAACCTGTCCTGAAGGCGCGTTGAATTTCTCGGGGCGAACAACTGACAAAATCGTGACAGGCGACATAGGTTGCTACACTCTTGGTTTTCTGCCTCCCGTAAGCACCATTCAAACTTGCTTGTGCATGGGTGGAGGAGTTTCTCAGGCAGCAGGCATGGTGCACGCTGGAGTCAAAGACAAAGTGTTCGCTGTGATAGGCGATTCAACTTTCTTCCATGGCGGAATGCCCGGGTTGCTTAACATTACTTACAATAAAGCCAACGTCTGCGTAATCATCTTGGACAACCGCACCGTAGCTATGACGGGGCATCAACCTACTCCAGGCTCTGGAAAAAACGCTGTAGGCGACGACGCAAAAGTAATGAAGCTTGACGACATCGCAAGAAGCCTCGGAGTTGAAAAAGTGCAAATTGTTGACCCCTACAACGTTGAGGCAACTACGCAGACGATACGAGAGATTCTTGATTATCAAGGACCTTCAGTGATAATTTCCGAGCGCCCTTGCCCTCTCAAACTGGAAAAGAATCCTCCCCGCGAGGTTTTGGAAAAATGCAACTCATGCGGTTTATGTGTTAAGGCTTTTGGGTGCCCCGCAATCTCCTTTGGACCCGAGCGGGTTCAAATTGACCCTACTCTGTGTTATGGCTGTGGTGTTTGCGAAGCTATTTGTCCATTTGACGCAATAAGGAGCACCGAGAAATGAAGCTTGACTTAATTTTCACCGGCATAGGCGGGCAAGGAATTGTTGTCTTAAGTGATATTTTCTGCGAGGCTGCGCTGCTGGATGGTTTTGATGTGGCAAAAGCTGAAATTCACGGTATGGCTCAAAGAGGCGGCTCAATAAGTGCTCATGTAAGAATCGGAGACAAGGTCTTATCTCCCTTAATTGAAACGGGAAAAAGCGACATAATAATAGGCTTCGAAATTCTTGAAACCGCCCGAGCCCTGCCCATGCTTAAGGCCAAAGGGACTGTTTTGGTGAACACCAAATACATACCTCCCAACAGCATAACTCAAGGGAACGCCAAACCTCTCAAGCCTGAAGAGCTGATTAAACTCATACGGGAAAAGGCTTTTCATGTTCACGAAGTTGACGGAATCGCGATTGCACAAAAATTAGGTAACCTTATGGTGGTTAACACGGTTCTCCTCGGGGCGGTTTCTGCTCTCTCCGAGAACCCTATCAAGCAAGACTCCTTTAAGCAGGCAATAGCAAGCCGACTCAAAGACAAATACATCAACCTGAACTTGCAAGCATTCGAACTGGGACGCGAAAGCGTGTTGTTGAGTTAATTTTATTAAGCGTTTGCTTGATATACAGAGGAAAAAAGAGGAGACAATAGAATGAAAACTAAAATATTAGCCGCGATTATCGCTATAGTAATAATTGTCGCCGCCGCAGGCGTAGGAACTTGGCAATTAACTCAGCCACCCGCTGCATCGCCTTCGCCCAGCCCAACTTTAACCCCTTCTACACTCGCAACCAGCACGCCATCACCCAATGCAAGACCCATCAAAATAGGCTTAGTTGCAGGCTATCAACTAGCTGAAGGACAAGACATGGACCGCGCCGCTAAACTAGCCGTTGAAGAAATCAACGCTGCTGGAGGCGTCTATGTCGCCGAGTGGAACACCAAAGTTCCAATAGAACTAGTTATAGCAGACACTGGCAAAGACTCAGCTGGCGAAACAGTAGGTCCAGTGACCCGCGCAGTAATTGAAGACAAAGTTGACCTTCTCATCGGTGGATACACAAGCGCAGGCACACTCGCAGGACAAGTTGTAGCAATCGAAAACCGCGTTCCCTACATCATAACCGGTGCGTCATCAAGTTTGGTTACCCGACGAGGTCCACAAGGCAACTTCGGCGGTCTACCTGCAGATGATGCAAGAAGATATGATGATGCTGAGGGCATGAGCTACATGTTCCACTACTGCACAACGACTTCCGACTACAGCACAACAGTGGTTAACTTCTTTGCTGAAACTATGAAACCCCTGCTTGACAGCACATACAGCTTTAACGCCTCAAGACCACTCAGACTCGCTCTCATCTACCGCAACGATGCCTTTGGCAAAGGAGTTGTAGCTGACACCAAAAACCTAATACAAACCAACAACCTGCCGATAGAGATTGTCGCAGAAAGAGCCTACCAAACAACTGCCACCACCTTCCAAACTGACCTCACAATTGTCAAAGACGCAAAGCCAGATGCTGTGTACGTGGTTGACTTCATCGCCAACACCGCTGAAATAATCAAAGAAGGGCGAAAAGACGTTGGATTAAACACCGTGTATATAGCGGTTGAATGCTGCGAAGACCCACAGTTCTACAAGCTTCTGGGCGAATACGGTGACGGTGTACTGCTAGAATCCAAATTTGCCCCATACGCTGGACCACCATTCTACTTGCCCGCCATAGAAACTTACGTTGCCAACTATCAAGCAAAGTTCAACACGCTACCAGGCATGATGGGCGCTGACACATACGACGCTTTCTACATTGCCAAAGACGCAATTGAACGCGCAGGAACTTTGGATAAAGCCGCAGTCAGAACCGCCATCGAACAGATAGACCTGCCTCAAATGCTAATTATGACTCAAACAGGCACAATTCAGTTCAGCACAGGCGTCAACTATCATGAAATTCTACCAGTAACCTTCGTTGAACAATTCGCCTACAACGCAGCTCTTCAAGAAAGCAGACCGAAAATCGTGTATCCAACAACTGTACCTGTCGTTGGCACCCTCAAACAAGCAGACTTTGTGCTTCCCACAGGCTACCAACCTGGAAGTCCATAAACTTCCAGC
>CAYGJP010000136.1:0-6108 GCA_964350175.1 uncultured Candidatus Bathyarchaeia archaeon | reverse complement strand
AGAAGTGTCAAGCAAAACGATTTTGGCTTTCTCCACCCGTTTGGACATACCTGAGTGAACGAGTTCTTTGTCAAGAACGATGCCGTTTATGAGGCTGGTGTCTCTGAGGGATTCGCCTGTTTTCTTTTCCACGCGGACATCGTCAACGTCTGCTTTGTAGGTTCCGTTTTCTTTTTCAGCAACTGAAAGCATTGCTTTGACAACAATGTCGGCGAGGTATTCTTTGTGTTCGGCTACGAGTTTGCTTGCCATGGATGTGACGGCGACTTTTTTGAGGTATTCCTGATTTTTCAGGTCTATGGGTATGGCTATTTTCTCGATGGTTTCCAAGGCTTTCGCTTGGGCTAAAGTGTATCCGTCGATAATGACTGTTGGGTGGATGTTTTTCTCTATGAGTTCTTCAGCTTTGCTCAGAAGTTCGCCCGCTATTATGACCACAGAAGTTGTTCCGTCGCCTGCCTCGTTATCCTGAGTCTTGGCAACTTCAACCAGCATCTTAGCAGCCGGGTTCTGAACATCCATTTCGTCTAGGATTGTGCGCCCGTCGCTGGTTACGGTGACGTCGCCGAAGCTGTCGACGAGCATTTTGTCCATGCCTTTTGGACCTAGGGCACTTCTGATGCTTTCAGCTACAATTTTTGCGGCGGTTATGTTTGTGTGTTGAGCTTCTCTTCCGCGAGAGCGGTTGGAACCTTCTTTCAATATGAGAACTGGCACACCGCCAGCTTGTATATTTGATGACAAATCCTATAAACCCCTTAGTGCGAACTTACAACAAAACGTCCTAGGCATATAAGTTTTTCTAAAAAAGGTCAGGTCTGCTTATGCTGAAACTATGCATTCCTGCGTGGTTTGCCATGTTAATGTGCAAGGGCATTTCGGAGCACGCCGCGGGAGCTAGTAAACTGCGACTTTGGCTACGCCGTTGATTTTTAGCAGTTCGTTGATGAGTTCGCCCGGGATTTTTTTCTCCACAATCAAGGTGAGTTTGGGTTCAGGTGAAAGTTCAGGGTCGTCTACGATTGCTTGCCTTATGCTTAAGCCGCCGTTGGTTAGGACCATTGCTGAGTTTGCGAGGATGCCATGTGCTTTCGCGTCAACAGGGGTGATTTCGACTACTCCGAGGTTGAGGTGTTTGGCGATTTCTTTCAGCGAGTGACCCGCGGGTCGTATGTCCTCAAAGATTATTCTGAGGTCGCGGTTGGCTTTTATGATGTTGACGGTTTCGTTTACGGTGCGTCTGTCTACGTTGGCGACTCGGGCGATGCGTACGGGTGGGATTTCGATTTGGTTAAGGCAGATTTTTCCGTTTTTGACGTTTAATCCGCTTTCTACGAGTACGCGAGCTACTTTGAGGCGTTCAGGGTAGTCTTGTAAGTGTTTTTTGATTGTGTTCCACATGTAAGGGTTTCCTTAGTGTATGCTTCTGTACAGTAACGCATAAATATGTTCCCGTATGTGTTGATATTCAACACGTAACAATAGCACATACTCTGTAAAGGTGTAAAAAAACATGCCAACCAGAAAAATACTTTTAGGCGAAGACGACCTGCCAAAACAATGGTATAACATAGCTCCAGACCTGCCAAAACCAATGCCTCCGTTCATTGATCCAGTGACCCAGGAGCCAGGCGTCGGAATTGTCCCCCGAATTTTCCCCAAAGCAATCATCGGTCAAGAACTAAGCCAAGAAAGATGGATAGACATTCCTGAAGAAGTAAGGGAAGTCTACAAGCTTTGGAGACCCAGCCCACTCTACCGAGCGATAAACTTGGAGAAGGCTCTGAAAACACCTGCAAAAATCTACTACAAATACGAAGGCGTTAGCCCTGCAGGCAGCCACAAACCCAACACCGCCGTGCCTCAAGCGTACTACAACATGAAAGAAGGCACCAAACGTTTGACCACTGAAACAGGCGCAGGCCAATGGGGTTCTGCTTTGGCATTTGCCGCTGCTATGTTTGGGCTGAAAGCCACCGTTTACATGGTTCGCGCGAGCTACGACCAGAAACCATACCGCAAGATGCTGATGAAAGCTTTCGGCGCAGAATGCTTCGCAAGCCCCAGCAATAAAACCGAGGCAGGCAGAAAAATCCTCGCAGAAGACCCAAACAGCACAGGCAGCTTAGGCATCGCCATCAGTGAAGCTGTAGAAGACGCTTTGGTTAACGAAGAGGAAGCCAACTACGCCATAGGCAGTGTCTTTAACCATGTCCTCATACACCAAACCGTTGAGGGCTTAGAAACCAAGAAACAACTGGAATTGGTTGATGACTACCCCGATGTTATTTACGGCTGCATAGGTGGAGGAAGCAGCTACTCTGGGCTCATCTGGCCATTCTACTACGACAAAGTTTCCAAAAAGGCACCCAAAGAAACAAAGTTTATTGCCACCGAAGCCACGGCTTGCCCAAAAGTCACCAAAGGCCAATACATTTACGACCACGGAGACACCTCCAGAATAACACCACTAGTCCCCATGCACACCCTAGGTCACGATTTCATACCCGCGCCAATCCACGCAGGCGGTCTTCGCTACCACGGAATCGCCCCGACCATAAGCATACTAACGCAAGCCAAACAAATGACAACCGAAGCCTACAACCAGATAGAGGTCTTTGACGCAGCGAAACTGTTCATACAAACTGAAGGCATAATCCCCGCCCCTGAACCAGCACACGCCATCAAAGGCGCCATCGACGAAGCCCTAAGATGCAAGCAGACCGGAGAAGCAAAAACCATATTGTTTGTGCTTTGCGGTCACGGTCACTTTGACATGGCAGCCTACGACGAATACTTCAATGGCAACCTTAAGCCATATGAGTACCCAACGGAGAAAGTCGCGGAATCCATGGATAAACTCCATAAGCTGTACCCGTGGCTGGACACCGTCAACAAGAAGTACATCAACTGCGAACCATACTAAGCGCAAAAAATTGACCACGTCTTGTGGTCTACCCTTTCCATTTTGTTTATCTTTCTTTACTGTTTATTTTTATGATTCAAACCGTATAGTAGTAACTAATGGACCTGACGCCCCTTATGGATACAGAAAAGAAGCCAGACTCCAGTTCTGCAAGTGAGCTTCCAGTAAAAAGAATAGGGTTAATTGTGAATCCAATCGCGGGGATGGGTGGCGCTGTGGGACTCAAGGGAACCGACGGACAAATAATCCTGAACCAAGCCCGGTCTCTGGGAGCAAAACCAATTGCCCCTGCCAGAGCAGAATCTTTTCTATCCGAGTTAAGTCCTGCCAAAAACCACCTAAAGCTTGTGGTTGGCGCGGGAGCCATGGGAGAAGACGAAACTAAGCGTTGCGGCTTCACCTACACGGTTGTTGGGGAAATGAAGAAGGAAACCAGTGCGGAGGACACGCAGGCAACTGCCAAGAGCATCAAGGAAGCGGGTGTTGACCTTCTGGTTTTCTGTGGTGGAGACGGCACAGCCCGAGACGTACTCACAGCCGCGGACCTTGGGCTTCCAGTGTTGGGAGTTCCCACGGGAGTTAAGATGCACAGCGCCGTTTTTGCGGTTACGCCTGCAGCCGCAGCCAGAGTAACCCTGCGCTTCTTGTGGGACGCCGTGCCCCTGAGGGAAGCTGAGGTGATGGATGTGGATGAAGTCGCCTTCCGAGAAGGGCACGTGTCAGCAAAACTCTACGGCCACGTTTTGACCCCCTACGAGCCACACCTGATTCAAGAGAACAAGGTAGCAAGCCCAATGACCGAGAATGAAGTGCGCAATCAAGCAGCCATAGCAATCCACATTATCGAAAACATGAAGCCTGATGTTGTGTATATTGTTGGTCCGGGAACGACAACTCGCACCATCGGCGACCTTTTGGACGAGAAGAAGACGTTGTTGGGCGTAGACCTCTTCTACAACAAGAAGATAGTTGCCAGAGACGTGAACGAGAAACAAATACTGGAGCACACACAAGGGAAAACCGCCAGAATAATCGTGACGCCCATCGGCGGTCAAGGCTTCATTTTCGGCAGAGGAAACCAGCAGATAAGCGCCAAAGTGATTCAGCAAGTGGGCTTGGACAACATAATCATCATTGCAACTGAAAGCAAACTGCGGAGCCTGAAAAGTCTAAGAGTAGACACAGGCGACCCAAGCATGGATAACGCTCTTAGAGCGCACAGTTTCAGAGTCAGTTCAGACTACAAAACCGAGCGACCTATGCATGTTGAATAATGTAAAGCTTCCACTTGCGCCTCTTAGCGTTTGCGGTAGCTAAATTGAAATATAGCAGTTCACGAATCTACTCTGAAACACGCTGAGGCGCAAAAAGTGATTCCCATAAACCTCCCAAAAATTGGTGAAGAAGAAATTGAAGCCGTTGTCAAAGTCATGCGAAGCGGCATCATAACAAGCGCACTGGGCGCTGGACCCATGGTTACAAGTTTTGAGAAAAACTACGCCAAATTCGCAGGCGTAAAGCACGCAATAGCCGTTAACACTGGCACCGCAGCGTTGCACATGGCGGTTGTGGCGGCAGGTGTAAAGGCAGGGGACGAGGTGATTCTGCCAAGCTTCACTTTTGTAGCCACAGCAGAAGCAGTTGTCATGGCAGGCGGCAAACCCGTGTTCACCGACATCGACCCAGAAACATACTGCCTCTCTCCAGCTGCCGTGGAAAAAGCAGTAACCAAAAAAACAAAGGCTATCTTGCCTGTGGACCTGTACGGCTGGCCCGCCGACATCAAACCAATCAGGGAAATCGCAGCCAAACACGGCTTAGCTATTGTTGAGGATGCTGCGCAAGCTCATGGGGCAACCCGAAGTGGGAAACCTGCTGGTGCTTTCGCTGACATGGCGTGTTGGAGTCTTTACGCGAGCAAGAACATGACCACTGGGGAAGGCGGGGTTGTAACTACCGATAATGATGAGTTAGCTGAGACGCTGCGTATGCTGCGGACGCATGGGGAGAAAGCGAAGTACTCCTCTGAGATGCTGGGTTACAACTATCGTATGCCTGAAATTGAAGCTGCCATAGGTTTGGTTCAGTTGGAGAAGTTATCCAGTTTCGTGGCTTCGCGCCGTGCAAACGCCAAAAGACTCAGCAAAATTCTCTCAAAAAATGAGCGCTTGAAGCTGCCTGTGGAGCCACAAGGAGGATTGCACAGCTGGTACCTTTACACAGTTAGGCTCATGAACGGCGCGGAGAGCGAGAGAAATCGGATCTTGGATGAAATGAAAAAGAAAGGCATCGGCGCAGAAGCCTACTACGTGAACCCTGTTCATCTGATGCCTTACTACCTGAACAGTTTTGGCGCGCGCAAACTTCCTGAAACCGAAAAAGCAGCCAAACAAGTGTTCTCCTTGCCTGTCCACCCAAGAGTCACCGAAGAACAAGTGGATGACATAGGCAAAACGGTACTGCAGCTCTTGTAATGGTTCAACCGTTACACGCTGTGCCTCTGGCGGCTGCCAAAAAGGATTCAGGTGGGCAAGTCTAGTGTAAGAGTTAAATACAGACTCGCATACTATGACTGCCTGTCCTGAAAAAGTCGGGACGATTTTCTTGAAACCAGGAGAAGAAAAACCGTGAGTACCGAAGAAAACGTCTCCCGCATAAAAGTGAAGTTCCTGATAGAGGGTTTAGGTGAAGCAGAAGGCGAACTTGTGCGTTTCTTAGCACCCCGAACAGTGGATATGTTAGCCAGAAAGTTTCCATTAGAAGGTCGCGCAGCCCTCTATAAAGAAGAAATCTACTTTGAAATTCCAGTGAAAATGGGTGAAGAAAAAGCCAAACCAACAGTAGAAACAGGAACTATAGCGTTTTGGCCTATGGGGGGCGCTTTGTGCGTGTTTTATGGGCAGTCGCAACCGTACAGCCCCGTGAGCATCTTGGGTAAAATCACAAAGAACCTAGAGGTTTTCAAACAGGTAAAAAGCGGAACCAGAATCCGCATTGAAGCACTAGTAAGCTAGGGAACTTTCGCGCCACATTTCCAAGAGCCGCTCGCACTCTTCCTTCACGTTTGCGTCTTGGCTCTTGTCTTTTAATTCTCCCAAGAAGTCTATGCGCTTCTGCACTGTGCGTTTTTCTGAGTTGCCCCCGTAGTAGAGTTCCCCATCCAAATACTCTTTCATATGATG
>CAYGJP010000135.1:0-6155 GCA_964350175.1 uncultured Candidatus Bathyarchaeia archaeon | reverse complement strand
TCAGACAAACCGCATCACCCATCCAGACATATTCAGGAAGCTCCTCAAACACTTTCCTCTTCTGGAGCTGCCGAACTTTCAGATAAAGGCGCACGGCGAGCGCTCGTTCTGCGTTCAATGAGCGATTGCTTCATCTGCAAAGCGCTAATTTTAGTGATTCTGTGAAGTGTATTCCAGACCGAGAACTGCCTCTCTCTATCTTTAGCGTGCGCGACTTGGTCAAGATAGTTTCAGAAGGTTCTCGCAGGGAGTTAAATTGGCTGCTGAGATTACAATGATCGCATGTTTTCTCTGAAAAGGTTTACGTAACCGTTGGTGATATTCTAATTATGTTGAGAGAACGGATTTAATGCTTCTATCAGAAATATGTTTAATGGAGCGTTGAAGATTGAGCGAAGTTCAGCTGAGAGTTCTGGATTCCAGACAGAGAGATGTGGCAAGAGGAATCGCTAGAATAGACGAGAGCACAATGCAAAAGTTAGGGGTTTCATCGGGAGACGTAATAGAGTTCTCAGGAAAGAAAAAAACGTCGGCGAACGCTCAACCAGCGTACTCCGAAGACCAGGATCAAGACATTATGCGAATCGATGGGTTCTTACGTAAAAATGCCGGTGTATCAATAAACGATTACGTTGCAGTTCGCAAGGCTGAAGTTAAAAATGCCATGACCATAGCGCTAGCTCCAGTGAATATACAATTAAAGAATGACGAAGACTTTGCAAATTTTGTGAAGAACAGACTCATGGATAGGACATTTGTTGAGGGAGACATGGCACTCGTTATGATGCTTGGTCATTCTGTTCATTTCACTGTTGCCAAAACGCAGCCCCAGGGGACAGTCAAGATGACTCACGATACTATATTGCAGATATTGACTGAGCCTGCGGCGGGAGCTAAAAGTGTGCCACGTATCACCTATGAGGACTTAGGAGGCTTGGAGGAGGAGATTCAACTGATAAGGGAGATGGTTGAACTTCCACTGCAGCATCCCGAGATTTTCCAGACGCTTGGAATAGATCCTCCGAAAGGGGTTCTACTGCTCGGTCCACCCGGCTGCGGAAAGACGCTCCTAGCTAGAGCAGTAGCAAATGAGTCTGATGCAAACTTCTTCTCAATAAACGGGCCTGAGATAATAAGTAAGTTCTATGGGGAGTCGGAGGCGAGGCTTCGAGAAATATTTCAGCAGGCTCAACAGAACGCTCCGAGCATCATACTCATAGACGAGCTGGACTCCATCGCGCCCAAACGTGAGGAGGTTACAGGTGAAGTGGAGAGAAGGGTTGTCGCTCAGCTTCTAGCTCTCATGGACGGATTGGCTGGTAGAGGAAATGTCATAGTAATAGGTGCAACAAACAGGCAAAATGCCTTGGATTCAGCTCTCAGGAGGCCTGGGAGGTTTGACCGCGAGATAGAGATAGGGATTCCAGACAAGCGAGGGCGTCATGAAATATTGTTGATTCATAGCAGAGGTATGCCCTTAGCCCGTGATGTTGACTTAAAGGTGCTTGCTGAGCGGACGCACGGTTACACGGGTGCAGACTTGGCCGCTCTGTGTAGAGAGACAGCTATGAAAGCTCTACATAAGTATCTTCCTGAGATAAATCTGAAGGAGGAGCGAATACCTCCCAGTGTCCTGGAGAAGATGGAGGTTCGGATGGATGATTTCATGAACGCCTTCAAGGAGATTACGCCTACAGCTATGAGGGAGGTTGCTGTGGAAGTCCCGGTTGTTCATTGGGATGAAGTGGGAGGCTTGGAGGAGGTTAAAGAGAAGTTAAAGGAGGCTGTTGAGTGGCCGCTGAAAAATCCTGAAGTCTTCAGGAGATTGGGGATTCAACCCCCTAAAGGTATACTGTTAATAGGCCCGCCCGGCTGTGGGAAGACAATGCTGGCTAGGGCTGTTGCAACTGAAAGCGAGGCAAACTTCATCTCGATTAAGGGTCCGGAGGTTTTCTCTAAGTGGGTTGGCGAGTCTGAAAAGGCTGTTCGAGAGGTCTTCAGGAAGGCTAGAATGGCTTCGCCAGCCGTCATATTCTTCGATGAGGTTGACTCTCTTGTTCCAAGGAGGGGGCTGGGTTATGCCGACGGCGGCGTAACTGAACGCGTCATCAGCCAGCTTTTAACAGAAATGGATGGAATAATACCCTTAGAAGGCATCATAGTCATAGCTGCGACAAATAGGCCCGATATCGTCGACCCAGCCGCATTGAGGCCAGGCAGATTCGATCGGCTAATCTATGTTCCAGAACCCGACGAAGCTGCCAGGCTTGAAATCTTTAAGATTCACACGAAGAACATGCCGCTGTCAAATGATGTGGACATAAAGGAGCATCGCATGACGAAAGGTTACTCCGGCGCCGATATATCATCCATATGCAGAGAGGCCGCCATGAACGCTTTGAGAAGAGACATCAACGCAAAAGAGGTTACCTTCAGCGATTTTGAGAAAGCTATTGAGAAGGTTGTGCCAAGCATATCGCCAGAAATTGAGAATTGGTACAGGAGCTTCATGAATCAGGTTCGAAGGCTGCAGAAGCCTACGCCTTTTGTAGTGTAATTCCGGAAGCGACAGATAAGCGTCAATTTACGCTGACGGCGATTCAGCCTTATCAGGGCTTGAAGGACCAGCTTTTCGGTTCCTTGAAAGAAGAGTAAGCCTGAAAACTTCAAGAATGCTATGGACTTACTAGTAGCGGTCAGCCTCATTCCCCTTTTGAATAACAAAAGGTTCCCGTTGCTGGGAAAGGAATAGAAATCTATTCAAATGGTAAAAGAAACGAAAAAAGCATAACCGAAGGCTTACATCAACTCATGTTTGCAACTGCAGTATAATGAGCCGAGCATTTTTTGCGAAGAGTCAATATACCGGGAACAACTCGAAAGCCCCTTGGATTTCAACGATAGAATTGGCTCAATAATGCATTTTACATTTAGTTCATCATTTTTGCATTTTCTGTGATAGATTCCGAAGGGAATTATCAATATATAATTTTGACCTTGAGATTGTTGTTCACATATTTTTGTGCGTTCTTCAAGCCTCTTTTTCACTTCATCCACTTGACAAAACTCAGAGTTCTTTGGCGAACTAAGGCTGACACCGTAAACTTTCTTGCCTGCAATTATTCGTGTTAGAAGTTGCATTGGTTTAAGTCTCTTGACGTGGCTTACTTTGAAGAAAGTCTTCAAGGTTCTTGTCTTGCCCGCCTTGTTAGTGCCACATAACAATACGACTATCTTCATAGTCACCAATATCAAATGTCTGTTTCGGAACATATATCTTTTCAAACCCATTGTAGATATCATACGTTAACCTAATGGACTGCGGTGTCATGATGGACCCGAGTAAGAAACCGTTGAATACCCTCATCAAATATTTGCACGGGAACATTGAAGTAGTTCTAAAGAACGGTTATGATTACAAAGGAAAAATGATAAAGTGTGATGACCACATGAACATACTCCTTGAAGGAGCAACAGAATATCAAGAAGAGCAGTTACGGGCCAATTACGGCAATGTGCTACTCCGTGGAAACAACGTACTCTACATTATTCTAGACGCTAGTAAACACTGAGGCGCAGTAGAGGTTACGTTCGGCGGCGTTACTACACATTGTGTTTAATAGCCGCCTTTCACCTTAGAAAGGGCGGAGTTACAATGGTGAATATTTTGTCTCAGCGAAAAATTAAAGACCATTTTTCGAGCTGGATGATCCAACATCAAAGGAAATCCAAAGTTTGAGAAGACCCGCATTCAAAAAACACGTTCAAACGAGTATCATTTCGTAATTAACCTTGCGGGGGATAAATAACTTTGACTGAAATATCAAAAGAAAATACACATCTATTGTTAAAATCTTTCTTCAACGAGAAAGGATTAGTTAGGCAGCATTTAGACAGCTATAACGAGTTTATCGACCATGGTTTGCAGGAAGTAGTGGATGAAGTCGCAGAAATCCCTATCGAAGTACCTGAAAGCCCTTACAAGGTGAAGCTTGGACAGATCTGGGTGATAGATCCTCAATCGAGGATAACAGGGTCGTACGTGGCAGAAGTTGATGGCTCTAAACACGAAATTTACCCCATGGAAGCCAGGCTCAGGAACCTTGCATACGCCGCGCCAGTGGCACTTGAAATGACGCCCGTGATAAATGGAAGAGAACAGGACACAGAACTTGTTTACATCGGTAACATACCTGTGATGTTAAAATCAAAACTTTGTTTCCTTTCACAACTATCACGAGAAGAGCTCATCGCTGCTGGGGAAGATCCCGACGATCAAGGCGGCTACTTCGTGGTGAACGGTTCTGAACGCGTAATAGTGGCTATGGAAGACCTGGCGCCCAACCGCGTAATTTGCGATATAGACGAGAAAGGGACTTCGCCAGTTTATCAGTCAAAAATATTCTCAACTACCGTGGGTTTTAGGGCAAGAATCGAGCTAAAGCTGAAGCCTGACGACGCGATTTACGTTTCCATGCCTGGAGTGCCCACAGAAATCCCCTTCGTAGTTATCATGCGTGCGTTGTCGCTGGAAAAGGACAAAGACATCGCAGAGGCTGTCTCCTACGATCCGAACATCCAAGTTGAATTAGCTTCTTCTTTCGAAAAAGCTTTGGGTGTAGACACGCCCAACGACGCAATCCTATTTATTGGCAACCGCGTGGCTCATGGACAGGTCGAAGAATACCGGCTTCAGAAGGCCGAGGCAGCTCTCGACAAGAACTTTTTGCCGCATCTGGGCAGAAGCGACAAAAACAGGAAAGACAAAGCCATCTTCCTAGGCGAAATGGCCTACCGAGCCATCCAACTTAAGCTCGGAAGGAGACAACCAGACGATAAAGACCACTTCAGGAACAAACGATTGAGACTCGCCGGTCCACTTCTCGCAGACCTGTTCAGAGTGGCATTCAGGAACTTAACTCGCGACATGAAATACCAGCTTGAACGCATAGGCGTAAAGGGTCCCATAATATCTGTCTCCGTGGCGGTGCGTCAGGGAATAATTACGCAGAGATTCCAGCATGCGTTGGCGACTGGGAACTGGGGAAGAGGCAGAATAGGCATAACCCAACTCTTGGACCGGACAAACTACATTTCTACTCTTAGCCACTTGCGCAGGCTTCAGTCACCGTTAAGCAGAAGCCAACCCAACTTCGAAGCACGAGACCTTCACCCCACTCATTGGGGCCGTTTATGTCCAAATGAAACACCTGAAGGATCCAACTGTGGTCTGGTCAAGAACTTAGCCTTGTCCGCATCGATCTCCGTAGGCGTTAACCCTGAAAAGATCAAGCAGCTTCTGTTCGAAATGGGTACTGTTACAGCATACGAGGCTAATCAGACCTTAAAGGTTTCGGGAGCCAAAGTCTTCGTCGACGGAACCATTATAGGCTACTGCAACGCGGCTAATGAGTTTGCGAAAATCTTCAGAGAAAAAAGAAGAGCCGGAGAAATCTCGACAGAAGTCAACATAACCTACTTCTCGAAACTGCAGGCTGAAGCGGAAGAGCTCCACGCCAACTGCGATGAAGGAAGAGTACGAAGGCCCCTGATAATCGTCGAAAATGGTGTACCAAGACTTCAGCCTAAACATCTTGAAAAGATAGCGTTGGGTGAATGGACTTGGGACGACATAGTCAAGAACGGCTTAATCGAGTACTTAGACGCTTCAGAAGAAGAAAACGCATACATCGCAATATCCACAGACAAAGCTGGTCCCGAGCACTCACACTCTGAAATAGCAGCGTTCACAATCTTAGGCATTTGCGCTTCAACAATACCTTACCCCGAACACAACCAGTCACCACGCAACTCCTACCAATCTGCAATGGCCAAGCAAGCACTGGGTGTGTACGGCACCAACTTCCAAAACCGCGTAGACTCACGCTCGCATATTCTACACTACCCACAGGCACCCCTCGTAGAAACCGAGCCTATGGAAGTTATGGGCTACAAGCAACGTCCATCAGGACAGAACTGTGTTGTCGCTGTGCTCAGCTTTGAAGGCTACAACATGGAAGATGCCATCATCTTCAACAAAGCATCCATCGAACGCGGCTTAGCTCGATCAACGTTCTTTAGAATTTACGAGGCTGAATGTCGCCAGTACCTAGGCGGTTTGAAAGACAAATTCACTGTTCCTGAACCTGGAACCC
>CAYGJP010000134.1:0-6170 GCA_964350175.1 uncultured Candidatus Bathyarchaeia archaeon | reverse complement strand
TTGTGGGGCGATAAGTAGGTTAGTTTGGTTTGCATTTAAAACCTACCCTCAGAACAACAGTACCCATGAGTTAAGTTAAACAGTTTGGGTTTACGGAAGAACATAAATTGGATTGGATTTTGAAGGCTGAAGGCGGAGAACGCATAACCCAAATTAACCACTCTTTTTTGGGTAGCTACTCTTAAATAATTAACTCATACACTTAACGCTGATAACCATGAACACCAAAAAACTCACTCTAACAATAGTTTTTGCCGCCCTAACAGTTGCTTTGAATCCAGCTATTTCAAGAATCGGAGTGCCTGCACCATACGCGCCATTTCTGATATATGGTCTTTGGGAAATTCCCATTATCGCGGCTTTCCTGCTTATAGGCTCTAAATCGGGAATTGCAGTGACGGCACTAAACGCAATTGTGTTGTTTGCTTTCTACCCGGGTCCGTTGCCCACTGGACCTCTGTACAACTTTATCGCTATAATTTCTACGCTGGCTGCTGTTTTCTTCGCATACAAATTCCTGAATCGAGATTCTCAAAATGCCAAGAACCAAGCAATATTAGTGACGGCTTCGACTGCGCTTGGAATTGTTTTTAGAGTAGTCGTTATGACAGTGGTGAATTATGTTACCCTTCGCTACGATTACCCTATCGGGTTTAGCATGCCAGAAGCGGCTGTGGTGGGTTTTCTTCCGGCGGGTGCTTTGTTCAATGGCACAGTTGTACTCTACAGCATTCCAATAGCCTACATAATTACCCGAGCAGTCAAAAATAACGTTCGGCTAAATTTAACATAGACGACGCCAAAGAACTTAGGCTTAGCAAAAGGTCCTAAGACTAAAATCAATTTTTTCTTTTTTAAAAAAGAATAAAGAAGTTAGAAGCCCAGAGATTCGGCTAGAACCGCGGGGTTGATTTCTCCTGCTTTGAAGACCTTGCCTGTTTTGGCGTTGTTCACCATCAGCACGGCAGGCGCGAACAGGTTATGGTCTATTTTGTAGAAGTCGCGGTCGGCTTCGCGGAAAATCTGCAGGAAAGGCTTTCCGTAATCTTTAGACATCTTTGACGGCGCCTGCTCAACAATTTTTTGTAGTGCGGCTTCGTCGTCGTAATCAACGGTGCAGTAAACGGTGCCGCCGTAGAGTATCGCGTCGTTAGTGCGGGCCATTGCCACTTCGAAGTCTTTGCCCAGAGGCGGAATAGGCGCATACCCACAAGCGTGCCTGATGAGTTTGGGGTTTAAGCCTAATGTGCGAAGCTTATGAATACCAACCTCGACAACTCTGCCTGCCACTTGGGTTAAGCCTGCGATGCTTGCTGTGGGAGCTACAACTGCAACCAAGTTTTCGGCTTTGACGCCGCAGGCATTAGTAACCTTTTCAATAAGCGTATCTGAAGGCAAACTGTTGCTTTCCAGCGTCAGCACGGCTTTGTCTGAGGTGTCTTTGTAGCCTATTTCTTCGTAGATGTCTTTGGGTTTAAGCGCTAAAGCACGCGCTGGACCCGAGGCGATGGCGATGGAGCCGTCAGGTTCTTTGATGCGCCACCCAGCGAACTGCGAACCTAACGCCGCAACTGCAGGGTGATCTGTTGATATGGTTACTGAAGGGAATGTTATGGCGCCGTAAGTTTTGAAGCCTAACTGAGCTTTTCCAGCTCCGCCCAAACAGAGCTCGGTGAGGATTTTTCCTGCTTGAAAACCACCAGGAGCTTTGACACCTGCGTCTATAACTGTGGCGCCTGCGCTGGTTTTGGAAGCATGCACCCCGTAGAAATCCTGTTTATCTAAGAGTTTTTCTGCAATTTTCCAAGCTAAACGGTTTACACTTAATACTTCGTGCAAAGTCTCGCATCCTACAAGTACTTATCGTATATTGGACCTAATTGAGGATTATTTGCTTTAGATACAAAGAGTTTGCCATTTCCCTTTTCCGCAAGGTCCCCTAGAAACACATAGAACGGTCCTTGAGCAGTCTCGGTGTCGTCAATTTTGACCTTTGGCTTCACGCCGTCAATGGTGAAGGATGGCATAAGATCTTCCACAACGCCTGAAACCACTACTTTGCCGCCAGTCATGTTGGCAGCGAGTCGGGCTCCAGCGTTCTTCTCCACGTGGATTGCGCCGTCACTTATGTGGAAACCCAAGAATGGGCCAGCGTTGCCTTTGATTTTGATTACACCGCCTTTTATGTAGCATCCTGAGTCGCTTCCAACGTTTCCGTCCACGATTATTTTGCCACCGCGCATACCCTCGGTGCTTCCGCGGTAAGGAGAAGCCAAGTAATCACCGGCGTCCCCGTGAATTTCAATCAAGCCTTTCTTCATGGAGCTGCCTGTCCAGCCGGCTGTGTTGCCGTTTACGGTTATTTTGCCGCCTGCCATTTTTTCTCCAAGGTGCATACCAGCGTCGCCGTTGATGACGATTTCGCCGTTTTTCATGCCTTGACCTATTCGGCGGACTTTACTTACATCGCCGTTGATGGTGATGCTGGGTGTTTCAGCAGAGGTTTCTTCAATTTTGAAGAGGTCACAAAGTTTCTTCTGCTTGTTGCCTTCCCAAACCGTTAAGGAAGCAACCTCTTCCACGGATTTACCTTGGAACACATCAGTGTTTATGGATTCAGCTTGTATTGGGAATTGGAATTTCTTCAGAGGAGTTAAAACTATCATTTCAGACCCTCGCCTTCACAGTTATTACTTCGGGAACTTTGATGTAGTGGTCAAAAACTGGATAGTTTTCGTATTCAACTGTCCAGTACTGCTTGAACTTACGCTTCATGTCATCATCCACCTTCACTGGGTCTGCAGTTTGCACATTAACCCACATGGTTCTACCGTCAGCGTGCTGCACAACTTCACCGTCTTTAACAACAACCTTGCCGTCTTTGATGGTGTATGCAGCGTTGCCGAAAGCTCTGCGGGCAGTCCGGTACTTTTTGGCTATATCTAACGTTTCAGGATTAATGTTGTATATGGCTACGTCCGCGTCTGCACCTACGCCTAGGTGCCCTTTGTTTTTGAGCCCCAAAGCTTTGGCTTGACCAGCACGGGTGACTATGGCGATTTCATAAAGGCTCATTTCACGCTTTATCGAATTAAGCAAGCTTTTCTTCTGGGCTTTCTTGTTGCATTTCTTTAATGTTGCCATGCGAGCTTTATTGCTGATGAGCCACGCGATGATTTTTGGATAAGCATAGAAGGGCCCACCGTTTGGGTGGTCAGTGGTCATTAGCATTTTCCAGGGGTCGTCGATCAGTAGCGCAAGCTCTAAACCTATAGACCATTGTATTGCGTTGACTGCGTTTTTCCGTTTATAATGGAAAGGTATGATGCCGCCGCTTGTCTCGGTTTCCACGTCGCTGTTAACCCACTTGTGCCCACTTAACTGGTAAAGGGTGTATTCGAATGGACCATCAGCAGTCATGGTTGTAGTGTCTGAGAATATGAGTTGCCCCATGTCAAAAGTCAAATGCTTGTGATTGTTTATGTACTTGGAAAGCACATCCGCTGCAGACTTCATGCTGCCCCAGCCGTCGCCACCAAAACTGCTAAACTGCAGATGAGTTATGTGAGCCACAGGTTTGTCGTCGGTAGCTACACTTTCTAGAGCCTTCATGGTCTCTAGAGTAGTGACGTAGTTGCCAGGTATTCCGAGGTTGTTTGTGTGCAGGTGAATAGTGTGAGGCAGATTAAGCATTTTATTTACTTTGGCAAGACCACACATTATCTCGCGTGGTGTAATGCCGAAGTTAGGAACAACATCGTCTATGCTGTGAACGTTCTTCCCAAAACCCCAAGATTCCAGTCCGCCGGGGTTTACGATTTTTATGGCGTAGCCTTTGGTAGTTTCCATCATCCACGCGACGTGTCTTGCGCAGCCTTCTAAGTCGCCTCTTTGGAGGTATTCAAGAGCAAACCACCAGTCGCCAATCAGTGGGAAAGTAGCCTTGTCCAAGAGGGGGATGTCGTTTAATTCTTCATGGGTGTGTTTAGCGCCTATAGGAGCCATGGAAGGATTCATGACTGTAGTGTAACCCATTTTGGAGTAACGGTAACCTGTAACGAAAGTTGACGGAATCGAATAGCCAGTGCCTGACCGCGTTAAAGCGGTTTTTCTCACCACATCTTTTACGTGGTCTTCAGGTCTAACCATGCGACCCATGTTAACTTCTGCACCAGCAACATGTGTGTGCATGTCTACGGCGCCAGGCATCACGGTCAAGCCGGTAGCATCTATCTTCTTTGCTTTGTGCTCGTTGACACTTTCAACGATTTTGCCGTTCTTTATGGCGATGTCCATTTTTTCGCCGTTAATTCCGTTTATTGGGTCATACACGAAACCGTTTTTTATCAGCAGCTCAGTCATTTTAAGCATCCTCCGCTTTTTGCTCTGCCTGTTTTGATTTGATAACTCGGACTTCTTCAAGAATTTTCTTCAGAATCTCCTCGTCGGAGAAAACGCCTTCTGGAGGCTCAACGACTTTCTTTAGCGGTAATGGTACGTTGTCCATGCGGTAGGCAGTGCCTTCAACTTCTATTCCAACAAACGCCGTGGGGAAAACAACGTCTCCCAGCATAGCAGTCGCGTTCATGTGTGGGTCAATAACTATCAATGGATGCTTCACCAAGCTCTGTATTGCCCTCTTTGGGAAAGTTGCTCCAGGGTCTGCTGCTATAACCAAGGCTGCGTCTGACTCGCCTCGTAAGAGAATGTCTGTAGAGGTGGTTTCGCCAGGGTTGTAACGTGGATAACCTAATGAAAAGTCAACGCCGAAAGGATAGCCGCTTTGCCAAGCTGAAACTATGTTGGCTCCAGCGACGTTGAAGTGGCCTCGCATGGGCATGATGACGAATTTTGTGCGCATGTTCAAGTCGCGTATTAGCGATACAGCCACTTCGATGTTTCTGAATTTGCCAGCTGACTGAGTTAGACCCATGCCGAAGAAGATTACGCCGAATTCACAACTTACAAGGGCATTAACGATTTCTTTTAAGTATTCCACTGGAACGCCTGCAACTTGGTCAACGTCAAGCTCGCCGTCTTGAACCAAGACTCGGATAGCCTGCATCAACTCGTAATCCTTGTTAGGTTCAACCTGAAGGAAGTAGTCAGCCATTTCAGCGGACATGCTTTTCCTAACGTCTACAACTATGAGTTTACGTCCTTCCTTCTGCAAGGTCTCTGGAGGCTTATTAAAAAGCACAGACTCCGCAGCGGTAGCATGTTGCTGTTTAGTTGTTCCCATTCTTTGGGCGCTTAACAGCTTCTTTTTGCCTGCGACTGCTTTGACTTTGTTTATGTAGGATTTCCATTCGCTGCCTTCAAACCTACCTTCGGTGAAGCTAGTGTACCGCTCAAGGTGTCTTGGGTGTGCGCTCCATGGGTCGCATCCCCAGTAAATAATTAGGTCAGCACGATGCCTAACCTGCCCCAGAGTGCATGTTGGGATACCGACTTCTTGAACTCCTAAAAGAGACGGACCGTGACAGACGACGGCTGTGTTGTCGAGGACGCCGCCAACTTCTTCGGCTAATTCTACGCCGACACGTTGGGCTTCGCAGTTTGTGGAGCTCCAACCGTACAATATCGGGTAGGTTGCATTAGCAAGAATTTCTGCAGATTTATGAATAGCCTCGTCCATTGAAACGGGAACAAGCTTACCGTCCTTGCGAATCAGGGGTTGACGAATTCGGTGTTCGCTTTTATAACCCATGTATTTTGCTTCGCAGACTGCACACCCGTTCTTAACTTTGACAACTTCGTTTTTTACAACTGTGACTTCGATGTCGTCACACAAACAGCCACATATTGGACAGGTTACTGCGTTAAACACTGACATTTTTTACCTCCCAAACTCTTTCTTCATAAGTTCTTCCATGCTTAAAACGGGCTGGTCAGGGGCAGCTTCAACCTCAGCAGGGGTTCCCTTGAAGGTGGGCATACCGATGCTGGTGGTTGCGTTGCTGACTATTGCGTTTGCCCAGATGCCATAAGGAATGTAAATCAAACCAGGAGTGGCGCTGCGCGGATACTTCACGGCTTTTAGAACCACCGACCCGTCTGGTGTAGTTACCAGAACGTTGGTGCCGTTCTTTACGCCCAGTTTCTTCATGTCATCCGCGTCCATGTAAACCATAGAACATGCTTCATAATACTCAGGTGAGGATTTACCG
>CAYGJP010000133.1:0-6193 GCA_964350175.1 uncultured Candidatus Bathyarchaeia archaeon | reverse complement strand
ACATAGTCTAACTTTCTTTTACCCCGTTTATATTCAACTACTTCTCCAACGCCACAGTTCAAGGGTGCTGTAGGGTTTGTTGGGGATTTGGGGTTCATTTGAACTTTTGAGGGATGCACTTTTTTTCTTTTGCGGCTGACCAAGTCCGTCTTGTGGGCAACAGCGGACATGGAACCAGAACAAACCAAGAAAACACACCCAGCTGCTTGTCACAACCAGCACAACCAAAACAAAACCCAAAACAAACCCCTGCGGCAAAACACAACAAACAAAACAAACCAGAAAAGAAGTTGTGAAACACCAAACGCACCCACAACAACAACTAAACAAAAAAACAAACATCTTCGCCCATTTTGACGGAAAAACCAAATCCCAAAAAGACTTTACAGACCCCAGTGATAACGTTAATTAGTTAACTACTCAAGATTAAAGCAGACAGTGAACAAGCGATGAGTGAAAAAGAGAACCTTCCAACCAGTTCCGAGTTCAAAGCCAAAGGGCTACTTGTGGAAAAAGGCGTCAAAATAACCGAAAAAAGCAACATCGACGCCCTGAGCCAACGCGGCTACGGCACAACTGAGAACGACGTGTTCACATTGGCGTTTTACGAAGCCCTCTACCTCGCGGACAAGCTGATGCTGGAGGTCAAAGACAAAAAAGGCGAAGCAGTGGCTTTCCAGAGCCTCCTTTCGGCTTACGAGGGCGTGGATGAGAACGCTTGGGCACACTACCTGGTTTACCGTGACCTACGCAGCCGAGGCTACGTTGTGCGGGAAGGCTTCGGCGCAGCCATTGACTTTAGGATTTACGACCGCGGCGCATACGGAAAAGACACCGCCCAATTCCTAGTTGTAAGCACTCAGGAAGGCAAACCAGCAGCGATGAAAGACTTAGCTAACGCTTTGTCGCAGTGCCAGAGCCTGAAGAAGGAGTTGGTTGTGGCTGTGATGAACCGCAGAGGAGAAATAGTTTACTACTCAGTCTCACCATTAACATTTAAATAAAAAAAGTGATATGCTATGTCAAGTTTCCAGCCTGTCCGTGGCATGCGGGATTTACTTGCTGAAGAAGCTGAAACATTCAGCTACGTCATAGGGAAAGCCAGAGAAACAGCATTACTGTACGGTTTTAGAGAAGTCTTCACGCCGGTGGTTGAATCGTTCGAGTTGTTAAGCGCCAAGTCAGGCGAGGAAATCCGCCAGCGCATGTTCACGTTCAAGGATTTGGGCGACCGCGTGGTGGCGTTGCGTCCAGAATTCACCGCTTCAATAGCACGTTTGGTCACGACGTCAATGAAGAATGAGCCTAAGCCGTTGAGGACGTTTAGCGTGGGCAGCGTTTACCGCTACGACGAGCCGCAGAAGGGGCGTTATCGGGAGTTTTGGCAGGCAAACTTTGAGCTAATGGGTTCAGGGAAGCCAGAGGCGGACGCGGAGGTTATTTTGTTAACGAACAGCATGATGAAGAAAGTGGGCTTGGAAAACTACGCGCTAAAGCTGGGTCACGTCGGCGTATTGAGAGGCATTTTGAGCCAAGAAGGCGTGGATGACAAAACCCAGAACGCAGTGCTACAGCGTATGGATAAGAAAGAGTACGACGCCGCATTGGTGCTGGTCAACTCGGAAAAGTGCAAAAGCATGCTCCAAGGGCTAATTGAGCTGCAAAGCGACAACGTTTTTGACACTGTGGAGAAAATGAAAGCCCACGTTAAAGACTACGAAAAAGCTGCTGTCGCCGTTGAGAACTTGGCTGCCATTTTGAAGTTTGTTGTGGAAAGCGGATGCGAAATCAAAACCGTGGACCCTGCTTTTGCCAGAGGCTTAGAGTACTATACGGGCATGATTTTTGAAGTTTACATTCCAGAGTTAGACATAGCTTTGGGCGGCGGGGGACGATACGACA
This sequence comes from uncultured Candidatus Bathyarchaeia archaeon, assembly GCA_964350175.1. Lineage (GTDB taxonomy): Archaea > Thermoproteota > Bathyarchaeia > Bathyarchaeales > Bathycorpusculaceae > JADGNF01. The sequence continues at coordinate 4,291 of CAYGJP010000133.1, read as the reverse complement.
GGTTAGTGGAAGCGTTCGGTGGCGAACCGACACCTGCTGTTGGGGTGGCGCATGGATTGGACCGTGTGGCACTCGCAATGCAAACTCAGAAGACAACGTTAAAGAGAGAACAGACGAAAAGAGTCGCCGTTCTTCCCATAAAAGAAGAGCAAAAAAGCGAGGCACTGAAGATTGCGCAGATGCTCCGAGACGCAGGCGTGTCTGTGGAGTTTGAGATTATGGGACGGAAAATGGCGAAGGCGCTGGAGGATGCGGACAAACGCAAAGTGGATTACGCAGTTATTGTGGGCGAGAGAGAGCTAAAGGACGGAAAAGTGGTTCTCAAAGATTTTGTGAAAAGGGCGCAAACCGAAGTTGCCATCAAAGAGTTAGTCGGGAAAATCCAACCGTAAAAAGAAGAGTAAAGTTGTTTTGCCTCATAAAGAGGCTTTTGTTGTTTAGAGTCGTTTGATGTATCTGTTGACTTCCCACTCGGTTACTTGCAGCCGATAGAGGTCCCATTCTTTACGTTTCTCAGTTAGGAAGTTCTCAAAGGTTGTTTGACCTAGGGTTTCGCGCATCAGGTCGCTTGTTTCCATCTCGTCTAGGGCTTCTTTGAGCGATTCGGGCAGGGACACTATGCCGCGTTCTTTGCGTTCCTCGTAGCTCATGTGGTAAACGTTTAGCTCCACTGGGTCTCCGGGGTCAATCTTGTTCTTGATGCCGTCAAGTCCTGTGGCTAGGAGCACTGCAAACTGCAGGTATGGGTTTCCTGAGCCGTCGGGGCAGCGTATTTCGCATCGGGCAGCGCCTTTTCTTCCGCCAAAGTTGGGGACTCTGGTGAGGGGGGACCTGTTTTTGTGTGCCCATGCAAGGTAAACTGGTGCTTCGTAGCCTGGCACTAAGCGTTTGAAGCTGTTGGGCCATGAATTGAGAACGGCGCACATTTTGCGTCCATGCGATAGTTGTCCGCCTATGAAGTTTCGCGCTGTGTCTGAGAGGTAATCGTTTTTTGCATCGTCAGCGTAGAAGAGGTTCTCGGTGATAGTTTTGTTCCATAGGCTTTGGTGGGTGTGCATACCTGAGCCGTTTATGCCTCCGAAGGGTTTTGGCATGTGGGTGGCTACGTAGCCGTTTCGGGCAGCGACAACTTTTGTCAACATCTTCATGGTTATGGCGCGGTCAGCTGTTACGAGTGCTTCATCGTACTTGAAGTCGATTTCGTTTTGTCCCAAGGCGACTTCGTGGTGGCTGATTTCGATTTCTATGCCGAAGGCTTCTGCAGTGTCGCAGATTTCTCGTCGAAGGTCATCTGTTAGGTCGCCTGGGTGAAAATCAAAGTATCCAGCTAGGTCTATGGGAGCAGGTAAGCCGCCGTTTTCGCTTTCTTTAACTATGAAGAATTCAAGTTCAGGCGCGCAGATGTAGGTGTAGCCTGCTTTGGTGGCTTTTTCAATTGCCCTTTCAAGTATGTATCTTGGGTCTCCGTCGAAACGTTTGTTCTGTGGAGTGTACACGTCACAGATTAGTCTGCAGGATGATTTCTCTTTGGGTCTCCAAGGCAACACGGCGAAAGTTGTGGGATCTGGGTATAGGACCATGTCGGATTCTTCGATTGGTCGGTAACCAGTTATTGATGAACCGTCGAAGGATTGGCCGTTTTCGAAGATGGTTTCGATGTTTTTGGAGGCTACGGCGAGGTTCTTTATCATTCCGTTTATGTCGGTGAATTGTAGTCTGACGAATTTTATGTCTTGTTCTTTAATTTGTTTGACAACATTAGTTACGTTCTTTTTCCAGACTGCATCTTTGAAGTTTTTCATTTTTTCTATCCTCACATTAAAGCGTTAGTCTCGGTTTTCATATGTTATGGAAAACACATTTAACGTAAACATATTTAAGTATATCGCCTTTTCTTATCGATAAACGTTCAGCAATATTGCAATTTATTGAAATTATGCTCGCAACACATATCAATTTTGGACACAAGAGAAAACTCGCTGAAATAGCCAACAGAACAAACGACTAGCCGAAAAATCTTTCTCTGCGCAAAAAGTCCCCCACATCCAAAATGTTCCGCACCACAACCTTGCCCTCAGCCTCATCCAAACTGCAGGTTATTCTGCCGAAACCAAGGCATTCATTGAATTCGTTTAGCACTAAAGTGGCCGCGCCTTTCCGCTTGGACCCATATACTCGTAGTATTCCTGTTCGGAAAACGTCTCTGCCGCAGATAAAAAGCCACGCAGCCTTCTTGTCAAGAACAACTTTGTTCGCTGCCACATCCACAAGCATATTTAGCAAGTTGAAACTTGGGAAGAATACACCGTTCTTGACCTTTCCAAGATACACGCCAGCATAGTAGAAGTCGCCTTGAGCAAGCTTCTTTAAATTAGCGTTCAAAAAGTAGTACCGCTGGGCTTTCTCCACTATAAGCTCAGGATTCAACGTTATTTTCGCTCCGAACTGAGAAGCAAAAACCGCTATTGGTTTCATGGCTGCACCGTCCGCTTTGTTAGTTTGCAAACAAAGAAGCCCTGTGTTTTTTCTGGCCAGATTCGCCTGCAACGCTCCACTGAAGCGTCAAGTTTTTGTCCGAAAACATCTGTTAAACCTTTCTCGCCGGGGCAGTTTACTTCTCCTATTTGCATGTTCAGGTTTTTTATTGCCCAAGCCATGTTTAACTCGTCTTCCTCAGGCTCCAGAGAGCATGTTGAATAGACCAGTTCACCCTTAGGAGCTAAGCATTTTACCGCTTCAGATAGGATTTCTCTTTGAAGGTTCGCGTTGCGCTCCACATCCTTAAGAGTCCGCCGATTAAACCACAGCTTGTCTGAAGCGAAGTTGCCTGAACAAGGAACATCTAAGAGAATGCGGTCAAACTTCAAGTTGAGTCTTGTCGCTTGCCTTGCATCTAAATTGTAGACAACTGCGTTGCTGACGTGGCAGCGTTCAAGTTGATTGGACAGGGCAGTTAAACGTCTTTGGTTAACATCCAGCGCGACTACTGAGCCAGTGTTACCCATCAAATCTGAGAGTTCACTGGTTTTTCCACCTGGCGCAGCACAAGCATCCAACACCGTCTTGCCCCGCAGAACAGTGAAAAGGGTTACGGGAATTTGGGCTGCAGCTTCCTGAATCGAATATAACCCCAGCAAGTACTCTGCCGTGGCACCCGCAGAAACCGTGGACCTACCCACCCAGTAGCCAGATTCCAAAAAAGGCACCTTTTCCAACTGAACGCCGATGGAACGCAGCCTTTCGGGGAGGTTTTTGCCTTTGGTATTAGTCTGGTTTATCCTGATTGCCTGCATAGCCTCAACTGTCTTGAATTTCCAGCCTAACTGCGCATAACGGTTAATGAAAAAATCTCTGCCCGACATCAACCGTAGAATACCCGACTGTTAATAAAAACCTTTCAAAAAGCAGAGTTAACTACGACGGGAAAATCGGTGCCTTGCCAACATTGCAAAAACAGCGACCACTACCAAAACGACAACTGCTACCGTAAAGATTAGCACTGTAGAAGTTGATGTGTCCTGCAGTTTAGGCTACTCGCTGTGCTGAATGGAGGTTGAAGGAGAGGAAGTTGACGACGTGGGAAAGGTAGTCGGTGAAGATAAGGGGCTCTGTGAAGGCGAAGGCAATGGCGAAGTTGACGGAGAAGCGCTGGGGCTTTGGAGTGGCGGCTGCGAGTTTGTGGTTGAACTGTTGAACGGTATCATAAGTGAGTGGTCGTTTGCGTTGTTCTCTTTTATGACAAAGGGGGGTTACCTGTTTTTGTGCCTGCGATTTCTGTGGCGCTTGCGTATCGTGTTAGGTAGTCACTCCAGTAGTTGCCTTTTCCGCCGTCGCTCCACGTGTTTCCTAAGCCGGGACCGTTGATTTTGTCGATTGCCACTTGGAGGGCAGAACCAAAGTTGTTTTTTATGAAGTTGTTATGGTGTATGATATTGTCTTTTTGGTTGCCGCTGAAGACTATGGCGAAGCCTGTGTTTTCAATAAAAGTGTTTTTGGCTATGTGGTTGAGTGTTGAATCGCTGATTCGCGTACCTATGGGGTTATTGGTGATTGTGTGCGGTGTCCTGTAGGGGGTAGGGTGAAGCGGCAATTTTCAACAGTTTTGGCGAACATATTTGGAGCCGATTAGTAATAGCATGCAGAAACGATAGAGGGGTAGGTCGGGGCGTGTTTCTGTGCAGAAAACGGGGGCAGGGGTCCGTATTGGCGTTTTTTCAGCTCAACAGCATGTTGAAAAAGCGCAGGGGGAAGGGGTAGGTCAAAACGATAGGGTCCTATCAGAGGTCAAGAA
>CAYGJP010000132.1:0-6228 GCA_964350175.1 uncultured Candidatus Bathyarchaeia archaeon | reverse complement strand
GTCCAAGTCGGCTACGCCTGCATCAACCATAAGCTCCAAACCCGTTTTCTTGGCAATTTCTTTGAGAACCTGCAAATTGTTGCCCTTGCCAAGTATTGCGTCCAAATCTGCAACGTACAACTCTTCAAAGCCGCACTTTTTGAACGCTGAAGCAACAGCAACTGGGTCTGCGGAATCGCAGAGGATGCTTTTGAGCGGTTGATACTCTTTCCTTCTGCCTCTTACAGCATGAACCACGACGCCGTTTAGGATGTCGATGACTGGGATTATTTTCAACCTTGTCGCCTCACTGTGGTTTGGTGGAAGCAGTAAAAAAGGTTACCATTACCTCCACAAACAAAAAAGCGCCGATGCAGGTGGCAAGAGGCGGATTAGGCGTCGCCGTTGTGAACGGCAAAATATACGCTATCGTAGCCTTCTCTGAAGACATCCACGTTCAGGTAATTTATGTATATAAATGGGAGAAAAACACAGCCAAATAACCTATTGCTTATCGCTATTCCGTTAACAACTGCATCCAAGTTTTCAGAGGTAACAAGCTACTGCTCACAAGCGAAATGGAAAATGCCTATCGAGACTACCAAAAACTTTCCAATAGCTGGTTGACTGCTTGAAATTGCACAAAAACTAAAAGCTGAATGAGCTAATCAGTTGTTGTAGTTTATGCAACTCTTGTGGACTATACTTTGCCGCTTGCATCTCCGATTTTATTCTGAGCAAAATCTTCCTTACGATGTCATCCGATAAATAACGGAAAAGCCCTTGACTCCATCTTTTTTCATAGAATTCCTCAAAATTGATATTGATAGAACTGGGAATCGCCACAGTTAATTCAGGGTCGATATGCACAATGTCAGACCATGATGCAGGAAAAGGTGGATAAGCTGGATATTGACGTTCTTTCTCAATGTCTTTTAAACGGGCAACACCAAAGACTGTTTTATGGTTAGAAAAAGGCTTCTTTGTGGTAAATACCACCACTTTTCCTATTCGTGCTTGATTAATATGTCTATTCTCTCCAACACCAAACTCCCATTTTTCAAAGATGTGCCTTTCCCAACATTCTTTAGGTGTAACATGTATCCACTTTTGAGCACAACTTGGATTTGTATTAGGACAGTCTCTACATTTGCCCTCATATTGTGCATCATTCCATGCACATTTAAAAGCTACATTTCCCTCTGAACGTAAAAACACATTAATCCCCAGTTGAGTAATATTCTTCAAGAGGGTAAAAGTTTTGTGGTGTTTAAAACAAGCAGAAATTAGTCCTTAGAACCCTTATATTTCGAAGTAACTTTAGCCTTTCCTATGGTAAATTAAGAAAAATGTCAAAAAATGAAGATTTGACTACCTCAGAGCAGTTATTTATAGTGGGCTATAGTTAGCTCCAAGCAGCAGAGCCGCAAACCAGCTAGCAGGCAAACCAGTAACAAAAAATAACCAATAGTGACCAGAAGTTACCAATTTGTTTCTTTCGCCTTCTTGTCTTTTCCATGGGGAACAGCAGTTTGTCACAACCTGCACAACCAGAACGCAACCCAAAACAGACCCCGACAACAAATTTCAGCAAACAAAACAAACCAAAAAAGAAGTAGTGAAACACCAAACCACCCACAACAACTAAACAAAAAAACAAACACCCCACCCGCAGAATATTGACAGAAAAATCAACCCCAAAAGATTTGACACCCCCTTTTACTCGCTCATCAAACAGAGAAACCACAATTGCTAAAACTTAAAAGCACATCCTGTAATTGTAAAGCCCAGTGAAACTCATGAACAAATCATCCGCGATTTCAGGCTTCTACAAGCTCACGCCAAAAGAACGCCTTGCAAAAGTCAAAGAGTTCGCAGACCTAACAGACGAAGAATGCGCAATACTCCAGAACACCGGCGCCTTGCCCATGGAAGTGGCTGACCACATGATAGAAAACGTCGTCGGCGCCATACCCATACCCCTCGGAGTAGGTGTTAACTTCCAAATTAACAATCACGATTACCTCATTCCCATGGCTACCGAAGAACCTTCAGTGGTGGCTGCCGCCAGCTACGCCGCGAAAATGGTACGGGACAGCGGCGGTTTTCACACAAGCAGCACACCGCCAGTGATGATTGGACAAATCCAAACAGTCGGCATAAAAGACCCCTACACAGCGAAACTAAAAATTCTAGAAGCTAAATTGGAGCTCCTAAAGAAAGCCAATGACCAAGACCCAACGTTGAACTCGGTGGGCGGCGGAGCAAAAGACCTCGACACAAAAATCATCCAGACAACCCAAGGCGACATGCTCATCACCGAGTTGCATGTGGACTGCCGTGACGCCATGGGCGCAAACGCCGTCAACACCATGGCCGAAGCCATAGCCCCACTAATCGAGAACCTAACAGGGGGACGCGTGTACCTGAGAATAATTTCTAACCTCGCAGTGAAGCGTCTCGCAAAAGCATGGTGCACCGTCTCCAAAGAGACCGTCGGCGGCGAAGAAGTCGTAGACGGCATAACCAACGCTTCTGCGTTTGCAGCCGCAGACCCATACCGCGGAGCCACCCACAACAAAGGCGCCTTAAACGGCATCATAGCCGTCGTGCTGGCAACGGGCAACGACCATCGCGCCATCGAAGCAGGCGCACATGCTTATGCTGCACTAAACGGGAAATATACTGCTCTGTCAACATGGAAGAAGAACGAAAACGGCGACCTCGTAGGCTCAATTGAACTGCCCATGGCTGTGGGGCTCATAGGTGGAGCTGTAAAAACGCATCCAACCGCCAAGATTGCCATGAAAATCCTCGACGTAAAATCAGCCAACGAATTCGCGGAAGTGTTGGCGGCTGTGGGTTTAGCTCAGAACCTTGGTGCCTTAAGAGCATTGGCGCACGAGGGCATCCAGCGGGGACACATGTCGCTTCACGCACGAAACATCGCTGTGCAGGCTGGCGCAACAGGCAAACTAGTTGATATAGTGGCTGAAAAGATGATTAAAGAACGCAAGGTTCGCGTGGACAGAGCAAAAGAAATCATTTGCGACCTCCTTTCGGACGTGAACAAATAATTTCTTTTTTTAGGTTAATCGTAGCTTATGCACTTCTTCAAGAGTCAGGGGAGAAACCTGTATCTTCTTATCAAGCTGGTCTTTGCCATAAGCCACAGGAGCAGCAGTGTTTTTGATATCTGAATGGAAAGCCGTGAGAGCAGCAGCTTTTTCAATGGCTTTTTTTGTTTTTGGGCCTTCCAGAATTGATGTAGGACTACTACAATTGAGGGCTTCAAAAAGATAATCGCTTTTCTTTTTACTCTTAACAAGCAACTCGTTTTCAGACTTGTTTCGCCCAACAATTATCTTGTTCTCGCCAAATCTGAAATGCCTGCCAACCTTGAGGAGTTGCACGTCTTTAACAGAAACGCGTTTTTTGTGTTCAAAAAGGTCTCTGAGTTTATCGGCAAACTCTTTGTAAGTTAGCAAGCAACCGCCTGAAGCACATGGATAATTTAGAATGTTAAACTGCTTTGTCAGTTCAATTTGCCTCTTTCTTGACCTTCCACTTATGTCCATCAGATTTTCGTTGTCTATGAAGCCCTTTGCTTCAGCCTCTGTTTTTGGCAAAAGTTTTGCTGATAACGGTCTTACAATTTTGCCCTGTAATCCCGCTTCTTTTTCGATGAGGTTGAAAACTTTTCGGTGTTGGGACATTGGACGTTGCCCCAGAACTTCGCCTGTAAAAATAAATGCGGCACCAATCTCTTTTGCGTATCGTTTTGCTTTCTTCAGCAAGAAGATTCTGCAGTCAACGCATGGATTCATGTTTTTTCCATAACCAAACTTGGGGTTTCTAATTAAAGCCAAGTATTCTTTTCCTGCGTCGTACATTTTTAGGGGTATTTTGAATTCTTTAGCCACTTCTGAGGCGCCGCATCCTCCTTTTCTGCATAGACAGAAAGGTGTTACGAGGTTGAAGGCTTCGACATCCATGTTTTGTTTCATGATTAGTTTTACGGCTAATGTGCTGTCTAAACCACCCGACAAAAGACCTAAAGCCTTCATTTTCCACTCACGACACAAATTAAAGAATTTTGTTTTTTTGACGTAGTTCCTCGCATAATCCACAAATGGAATCATTGAATTCTTGAGGAGTCATTCCTGTGGTTGCAATACACTTGGCCGCTTTAGAGGCAGCTTTTTGAATTAACGGGGCAACCTCCTCGTAATTTTCAATTCTTTTTCGTCCTCGTTTGGCGGTAATGTATTGGCTTATAGCAGCTTGGGTTGTGCCGAGTTTTTTGGCGGCTACCACTTGGGTATATTCGTATTTTTCCACCAGTTCCTTGGCTACAAAAGCGCGGTAAAGAGGCAGAATATGGTGGGCAACTTTTTCACATGAAATGGGCATAGGTATGACCAACTAGGTTGAGTATATAACAGGCTTATATTTAAGTTGTTTATGTAAAAACTCCTATTTTACCTGCAACCTCAGAGCATTCTCAGCAAGTCTGCTTTAGTAATTATGCCTACTATTTTGCCCTTTTTTGAAACCAAAACAGCCGAATACACCTGCAAGAGACTTGAAATTAAGGAAATTGGCGCGTCTTCTGCAACTTGAGGAAACGCTTCTTCCATAATCTCCCCCGTAGATAATGCGGAGATTTGTTTGAGGTCTTTACCCGCCATGATTTGGTGCAAAATGGCTTTTTCAGATATGCTACCTACGGATTGTTTTCCTTCAAAAACGGGAAGTTGCGAGTACCCAAAGGTCTTCATCAACTGGACGACCTTTGAGATGGGCTCGTTTTTCTGGACGCTGACTACGTCGATTTGGAACATTTTTCCAGCTTGGATTTTCTTTTTAACTTCTAACCGTTCAAGAACATCAAAAATCATTTTTACTTTGGTGTAGGAAGAGTCGATCTTTCCAGCTTCGAGTTTTGCGATCAGGGATTGACTTACGCCTGCAGCTTTGGCAAGTTCGGCTTGTTTTAGGCCAAGTTGGTGACGTTTTTTGGCAATTTCTTCAAGTGTTGGAAACATAGGCTAGTAATACAGTGGCGTAGTTTGATATTCTTTTTGGAATATTTTTGGCAAAAAGACATATAACGCCGTTATGTACTGTTTTGTTTCAATACAAAAGCCAAGAGGCGTAACAAAAAATGACCCAAAAAAAACTCGACACTCTAGCACTACATGCAGGGCAAGAAACAGCTGACCCCGCAACAGGCGCAAGAGCCGTTCCCATATACCAAACCAGCTCATACGTGTTCAAAAGCACTGAACACGCCGCGAACCTATTCGCGTTAAAAGAATTAGGCAACATTTACACAAGAATCATGAACCCGACAACCGACGTTTTCGAAAAACGCATTGCAGCCATCGAAGGAGGTACAGGCGCGCTTGCGGTGGCGTCTGGACAAGCTGCCGAAGCATTAGCTCTGCTAGCCATAACTCAGGTTGGTGACGAAATAGTCGCGGCAAACAATCTGTATGGTGGAACCTATCAGTTATTCCATTACACTTTTCCCAAACTTGGCCGATACGTAAAATTTGTTGATTCCTCTAAACCTATTGAATTCAAAAAAGCAATTACCGCAAAAACAAGAGCAATTTACGCTGAAACAATCGGCAACCCAAAACTGGACGTCCCCGACTTTGAAGCGTTAGCTACCACTGCACATGAAGCTGGAATTCCCTTCGTTGTGGATAACACCGTCGGGGTAGGCTTAGTTAGACCCATTGATTACGGCGCCGACATAATCGTCGCGTCAGCAACAAAGTACATAGGCGGACACGGAACAAGTATAGGCGGCGTAATCGTTGACTCAGGTAAGTTCAAATGGAATAACGGGAAATTCCCCGAATTCACAGAACCCGACCCAAGCTATCACGGCGTGAAATACTGGGATGCCTTTAGCAACTTTCCGGGGCTTGGGAACGTTGCCTTTATTTTCAAGGTACGCGTACAGTTGTTGCGTGATTTAGGACCAGCGCTAAGTCCATTTAACGCGTTCCTGTTCCTACAAGGCTTAGAGACTTTACCGCTAAGGCAACGTAAACACAGCGAAAATGCATTGCAAGTTGCTGAATTCCTCAAGACACATCCATTAGTCAGTTGGGTAAATTATCCTGGATTAAAGGAGCACCCAAGCCACAAACTAGCAGCCAAATACCTAAAAGAGAATTACGGTGGAATCGTCGGTTTCGGCATCAAAGGTGGCTTAGAAACAGGAAAAAAATT
>CAYGJP010000131.1:0-6260 GCA_964350175.1 uncultured Candidatus Bathyarchaeia archaeon | reverse complement strand
GGGCTATAGTCTGCTCCACGCAACAGAGCAACCCTGAAAACATGTCACAAGTAGGTACATTTTGTTTTGAAAGCGAAAAAAGTATAAGAGAGTGCTTGTTTTCTTTATGGAGTCTGGTAGTGATAAACGTGAACGTTCCCAAAGAAGTAACTACGTACTGTCCAAAGTGTAAAACTCACAAAGCTCACGCAGTCTCCTTATACAAGGCTGGAAAGCGAAGAGCCTTAGCCAAAGGCGAACGCCACCACGCACGCGAAAAAGAAGGCTACGGCGGACAAGGATTCCCTCTGCAGAAGGAATTCGCCAAAACCACCAAAAAACAAACTCTCCGCCTCAAGTGCAAGACCTGCAACTTCATGAGACACAAAGACGGTATACGCCTACGAAAACTAGTAATAGGATAAACTACAGGTGAAAAAAATGAGCGAATGGAACAAACTTATCCCCAAACCAAGCAGCACTTTCCTGCGGGTAAAATGCCCAAAGTGCGGTAACGAACAACTCGTTTTCAGCAACGCAGTAAACATTGTTACCTGCAACGTGTGCAGTGTCGTCCTCGCCGAACCAAGTGGCGGAAAAGCAAAAATAAAAGGCGACATACAAGCAGTCTTGGAATAAGTGGGAAGCGTAAAAGTAATGGCGGAAAGGAAGCCTCAATGGCCAGAAGTCGGTGACTTAGTAATTGCCACGGTAGAGACCGTCACCGATTATGGTGCATATACTAAACTTGACGAATACGGCAAACGAGGCTTACTTCACGTCTCCGAAATCTCGTCTTCTTGGATACGAAACATCCGAGATTTTGTTCGCGAAAACCAAAAAGTCGTTCTCAAAATTCTTCGTGTAGACCACGAAAAAGGACATGTTGACCTTTCCCTTAGGCGTGTAACTAAACGCGAGAAAATCGAGAAAATAAAATCTTGGAAAAAAGAGCGCAAAGCCGAAGCACTCCTGCATGGGGTCGCAGAAAAACTGGGTATAACTCCTGACGAAGCCTACCAGAAAGCAGGTATACTCATCGAGGAAAAATACGGCTTATACGAAGGCTTAGAAAAAACAGCCATAGAAGGACACGAAATCCTAACTAAACTTGGTATCCCCGAAGACATCGCCAAGGCATTCGCCGAAGTTTCCCAAGGACGCATCCAACTCAAAATGGTCAAGGTCAAAGGCACCCTTGAAATTCGCTGCATGAAACCCAACGGCGTAAAATGCATCCAGGACGCATTCACCAGCGCAAAAAAATCCGAAAAATCCCGAGACACAACTGTGCAATTTCACGTCATAGCCGCACCAAAATATAGCCTCGAAGTTTTAGCTGAGAACTATAAACGCGCTGAAGATATACTCCAAAAAGTCGGCCAAAACGTCGTCACAAGCATAACCAAACAAGGTGGACAAGGTTCCTTTAGAAGGGAGAAATAGTGGTTTGGCTTTTACGCCGATGTGAGAAATGCAGCACCTACACCTTAAAAATAGATACTTGTCCAAACTGTGGCGGACCTGTACACATTCCTCATCCGGCCAAGTTTTCCCCTGATGACAAATACATGAAATACCGATTAGCCCTTAGAAAGGAGCAGTTGACAAAATGAAAGCTACATACGTTAAAGAAATTGCCAAAGTTGAAGCAAACAACCCAGTCCTCATCGAAGGATTACCCGGTTTGGGGCTGGTCGGCAAAATTGCCATCCGCTACCTCATCAAGCAACTGAAAGCCCAAAAATTTGCCTACCTCTATTCACCGCATTTTCCTTACTTTGTTCTTGTTAACAAAAAAGGCAACGTTCGGCTCCTGCGTGGAGCATTCTACTACGTGAAAAACACGGCTGGACCCAACGACCTCATCTTCTTCACTGGGGACAGCCAAAGCCAAACTATCGAAGGTCAATACGAAATCGCCGACTGCATGATAGATTTTAGCAAAAAAAATAACGTGCAAACCATCGTAACCATCGGCGGCTACCGCATGGAAGCAAAAGACAAACCCCAAGTCATCGTTGCAGGCACCAACCAAGAAATCCTCGCCAAAGCCCTCGACGCAGGCGCAACCATAAGCTCCTCAGGAAGCCCCATAGTCGGTACAGCAGGCTTAATTCTTGGTTTAGCTCGCTTCCAAAAAATCAGCGCTCTCTGTCTGCTAGGTGAAACCCGCGGTTATTTGCCTGATCCGTTGGCTGCGAGAAGCGTTGTTGAGGTTCTGAGAAACATGTTTAGCTTCAACCTTGACCTTGCAGGCTTAGATGAAGACATCGCAAAAGCGGAGAAGATGGTGACGCGCCTGCAGAAGATTGAAGAGACAAGGGTTTTGCAGGCTGAAGAAACGCGCAAAGAATCAGACAAGAAAACTACTTACATCTATTAAGCTTTAGCAAATTCTTCCTCTATTATTTTCACTGTTTTCTCTGCTGCTTTACCGTCTCCGAAAGGTGACTCACGTGGCAATTCTTTCTTGCTTCCCAAAACTGCTTTCATAGCGGACAAGATTTCCTGCTTGCCTGTTCCTACAACCTTGGCGAAACCCGCTTCCACAGCCTCTTGTCTTTCAGTGGAAAGGCGAATCACCAAAACAGGTTTCTTAATCGCTGGTGCAGTTGCTTCTTCTTGGATTCCACCTGAATCAGTCACCAGTAACTCGCACTTCTTCATCAGAACCAAAAAGTCCAAGTATCCCAGTGGCGGAAGAACCAAAACGTTCCTGTCTTTCTGAACTTGCGCGTAAAGTCCGTTCTGGCGAAGTCGCTTTTTAGTGCGTGGATGCATCGGGTAAACCACAGGCACAGGCGACTCCGCAAATACCTCAATAAAGTTCTTCAGAACTGCAAGGTCATCCACGTTTTCTGCCCTGTGCGCCGTAGCCAAAGCGAACCTGTCAAACTTGATTTCTTTTAATATCTTTGATTTCTTCTCTGCGATGGGCAGGTGCTGGTTCACAGCGTCGATAACCGTGTTACCTGTGACAAAGATTTTGCCCCAAACATTTTCGCGCTTCAAATTCGCCTCTGCCTTCTTGGTTGGAGCAAACAGATACGTGGAGATGTGGTCTGTTAAGCGCCTGTTATGTTCCTCAGGCATCCGAAGGTCAAAACTTCTCAAACCAGCCTCAACATGCCCCACTGGAATTCCGTGCTTGTTTGCTGCTATGGCTGATGCCAAAACCGTGGTTGTGTCACCTTCCACCAGAACTGTTGAGGGCTGCTTTTCCTTCAGAAGTTTATCCATCTGGGTGATGATGCGTGCCATCTGCGCGTTTGGTGATGCCCCTTTGAGTTTGAACGAGAAATCTGGCGCTGGAAGTTCGAGGTCTTCGATGAATTTCTGCGCCATGTTGTAGTCGTAGTGTTGCCCACAGTGAACAAAAATTGTTGGGAGTTTGCGTTTCCGCAGTTCTCTCAGGATGGGCGCCATTTTTATGATTTCGGGTCTGGTGCCTGTAACTACCATTATGGGTTTCAATTGGTTGCTTCTCCAGCAGGTGACTGTGATTTACCCTGACGCTTAGGTCTTCTTTAAGCGCCCTTCACCAGGCTCATACAATGTGCCTTCTTTCAGCAGTTGCCCAATCATGCGTTCGATTTCAGACCGCGACAGTTTATGCTTTGACTCCAACTCAGAGACAAGCGCATCTCTTTCAACCGTGCCCGTTTCCTTCTCCATCCCTATCACTGTCGAGAGCACTACTTGGAGTTTGTCTCGCACACTTTTTGGTCTGCCTGTCATGATGAGGTCTATGTCCATCTTGTATGAGGACATGTCGATGCCTACTTCTTCTAGGGACCGTTTCATTATGGTTATGGCGGCTTCAGCATCTTCGCCTGTGACTTCTTTTCGCAGAGCTGCGCGTGCTCTGGCTTCGGCCACACGGACTAGAGATTCGAGTTGGCGTGCCGTAATCGCAACAGGTGAACCTTCGGATTCGCTTGCTGCGCGCATTGCCAAGTAGAATTCGCGTAGGCGATTTAGGGCGTCGTCGTTTAGTTCAGGTTTGAAGGTTTTGGCGTAGCTTATGTATTTGCGCAGAAGTTCAGCGTTTACAGGTGCTTCAACTGGGCTTCTACCGCGTTTGTGGATTTCTAGGATGTGCTGGGACATTTTGCTGTCTGCTTCCTTGTTGGGGACATCTCGCAGCACGAAGATGACGTCGAATCTGGAGAGTATGGTTACGGGTAGGCTGATGTTTTCTGCGACTGTTCGGTGGGGTTCGTATCTGCCTAGGGCGGGGTTGGCTGCGGCGAGGACAGCTGTGCGTGCGTTTAGGGTGGCGACTATGCCTCCTTTGGCGACGGAAACGGTGTGTTGTTCCATAGCTTCGTGGATGGCGACGCGGTCTTCGGGGCGCATTTTGTCCATTTCGTCGATGCATGCGATGCCTTTGTCGGCGAGGACGAGTGCTCCTGCTTCTAGGCTCATGGAGCCACCTTTTTCTCGGATTACTGCGGCTGTGAGGCCTGCGGCGGTTGTTCCTCTGCCTGAGGTGTAGAGTCCTCTTGGGGCTATGCGGGCTACGTATTGGAGGAGTTGTGATTTGGCTGTGCCTGGGTCTCCGATGATGAGGGCGTTCATTTCTCCTCTTATAGTGATGTCAGGGAGGCTTTTTGATACTCCTCCAAAAAGGAGGTATAGGATGGCTTCTTTGATGTGTTCGTAGCCGTAGATGGAGGGTGCGATGGAGCTTATGAGTTTGCGGTGGACTTCTGGGTCCTTGGCGAGGGCGAAGATTTTTTCTTCTTCTTCAGGTGTGGGGGGTGAGGTTTCGGGTTCTTTGCCTAAAACTTCTACTGAGTTGGCGTCTAGTTGGAGTATGAAGGTGCGGAGTTTTCCGATGCCTGGTCGGGAGGGTGCGAAGGCTTGGACTATGCCGACTATGGAGACGTGGTCTCCTGGTCTGGCGACGTCGACGACTTCTTCTCCTATGAGTTTTGCGGCTAAGGTTCTTGGGAGTTGTCCTGGTGGCAAGTCTTCAGGGCGTTCTTGTAGCCGCAGGTCTTGTGAGTCTATGAAGGTGGATTCTTCTTGCATGAATTCGAATGGGCCGTCTTTTCCGCAGTCTGGTCCTGCGCAGACTTGGGGTGCTTTGAGGAATTGGCCTTTTTGTTCGACTTGGTTTTGGGTTCCGCATCGTTTGCATTTGAAGGTGGCTTTCATGACCATGGGTCTGACGGGTGTGGCTCGTACGACTATGGCTTCTATGAGGACGAGTTTGCCCATTTGTTTGCTGCCGAGTTTGCGGAGTTGTTCGGGGCCTAGCAGGTTTATGATGCGGACGGTGATTTTTTCTATTTTTTGGGCGTATTCGCTGTCTTCGATGCCTAGTTGTGCGTATGCTGCGTTGTCGGCGTGTTGGAGGTATTGTTCGGGTTTGTCTAGGAGGATTTCGGCGAGTTTTTGGTCGAAGCCGAAGAGTTCTTCGAAGTCGACGGTTATGGAGTCTTTGCCTTGGATGGCCATTTGGCTGATTTTTTGGCGGTACTTCTCTTTTTTGAAGAAGTCTAAGAAGCGTTCTTGTGGGTCTATGGTTTCTTGGGTTCTGGCCATGTTTTTCACTCTTCGTTGTCATGTTGGAGGATGCGGGTTCTCCAGTTGTGGATTATTTTTGCGAGTTGACTGTAGATGAGTCTTTCTTCGTTGGTGAGTTTTTTTACTGTTTGGTCTGTTTGGGTTGGTCCTGAGGAGAGGGTGACGATTTTTTTGAGTCTGGAGTTTATGATGTCGTTTGTGAGGTGTTTTATTTTTTGGTAGTCTTGGACTTTGGTGGGTTCGGGTTGTTTGGTGATTTGGGTTTTTGCGTCTTTGAGGTATCTGCGGAGTTTGGGGTAGAAGTCTTCTGGGAGTTCGCTGATTTGTCCTGCTGCTTGGACTCTTTCTTTCCATTGGACTTTGTAGAGTTTGGTGGCGTCTAGGATGTCGTCTTCGCGGAAGTGTGTGATGCCTGCTTCGGTGAGTTCTTTGGCTATCCAGTAGTAGATTTCGTATTCGTTGCCTTCTTCGAGGGGTCCGATGTTTAATCCTGCTAGTTTGATTTGGGGGTGGTTTCTGTTGGCTATGAGTTTGATTTTTGTGTTTTCGAAGCGGAAATCTATGTTTTCCAGTTTTGGCGGCACTTTTCTTCCCTCAGTAAACGTTAGTTTGTGGGGTTGAACAGTATAGGGAGAACGGTTTTAAGTATTTGGATAAAAAGAATAGCGCAAAACTGTGGCAGAGAGGTGTGTCTTTTGTGCTGTTTTTTGACTAATCCCCCATTATGTGTAGACTCTATGGGT
>CAYGJP010000130.1:3815-6324 GCA_964350175.1 uncultured Candidatus Bathyarchaeia archaeon | reverse complement strand
CCATGCGGCTTTAGCTTTACGACACCGGCTGGTGAGGATGACGCCGTTGCAGTAATGCAATATCACGCGAAACTCATACACCAGAAAGAATACCCAAACGGTGCCACAAAAGCCGAAGCAATGAAATACATAAAAGAGGTTAAGTAAAGACCGCAGAAAAGTTGTCCGCTGACCCTGCAAAACACGCCAAATCCGTTCAAAAATATACAGACGCATAACTTAAAGACCCCCAAATCATTTGCCAAATAGGAAAGGAGGTGGTTCTTTTGTTTTTCATAAGTTTGATAAATTGGAAGCAAACACCCAAAAAGGAAATTATTGAACAATCCACCAAAAAGCTTGAAGATTTGGAGAAGCAAGGCATCAAGATTCATATCTACTGGACTCTTGGACGCTATGACGCAGTCGCAATTATTGAAGCCCCAACCGAAAAGGACGCCATGAAAACGCTCCTCCTGTGGAAAGACGTAATTGATACGGAAACGATGGTGGCGATTCCACGAGAAGAAGTAATAAAACTGCTATGAATCTAAACCCAACAATTCCCTCTCTTTTTGTGTTGTGTGCGTTTTTTGTTTAGCGCATGCTATAAAGTGAACTTCCACGGGATAAGTTAGGTTCCTATTTGCATCAATTTGGAAAATTGCCAGGGGAGGGCGAAAAATTTTTAGAATTAGACACTTGAGTGTGCGTCTCCATCTGCGCCTGCCGTGTCCTTTTCTTTGACTAAAATCTCAAAAGATATAATCGAAGCTAAATAACGTGTTCCGCTTTTTCTCTTAATACTTATTTCCTAATTTCGATTCTTGGGAACAAGTCTTTCTTTTCATTCTTCAGGTACATGCCTAACAGTGATTCCTCTTCGATAGTCAGCGTCTCGATAGAAGATTTGGCGCGTGCTCACCTTGATCGCTTGTCATATGAACACATGCTGAGCACAACAGTTCCTGCAAAAACACTAACAGGTCTAGATTAAGTTATTAACCGCGAAATCAAAACTAAAACACAAAACCGCAAACTAACACACGGGGAAAACATTGTATGCCTCAAACCAAAATCGGCCTTTCCATGCTCTACTGCCTTGGTGAACCCTTCGGCAAAATGGTCAAACGAGTAAGCAAAGTGCAAACCGCCTACGTTGAAGTAGTTGATGATGGCTTGCACACGCTAAACAAAAAACGCGTTGCACAACTACGCGAAACCGCAAAAGCAACAGGCGCAAAATTCACGCTGCACTCGCCTTTCGCGGACATAAACATCGCTTCACCCAGCAAACCCATGCTCAAAGCATCCATGAAACGCCTCACGCAATCCATCAGCTACGCCAACGCACTTGATGCTGAATTGTTGGTGCTGCATCCGGGAAGCAAAACAGGCATCAGCATGTTCTACCCTGAAGCGGACTGGAAACAAAACGTCAAAAGCATCCAAGCCCTGCATGCTATAGCGGAAGATTACGGCGTTAAACTCGCCATCGAAAACCTGCCTGAAAAATACGGGTTCCTCATGAAAAGCGCAGCTGACTTCCAGCGTTTCTACAAAGAAACCAACTTGCCCATCGGCATAGTCCTAGACGTTGGGCATGCTAATTTGGAAAAGCAAGTGGAGCCTTTCTTAACGCAAGTTCCAGACAAACTGGTGCATTTGCATGTTAGCGACAACATGGGCGAACTTGACCAGCATCTTGGCATCGGCTACGGCGCAATAAACTGGCAACAATTCGCCTCTTCACTAAAGAAAACTGGCTTCAAAGGCATCGTGATGACGGAATCTGTGGAGCATGTGGAAGAAAGCGTGCAGAAGCTGCGGCAACTATTCGCCTAACGGAAGCTCCAGCTCCAAGAAATCCTCGGCAACCTGCGTGTTCGCAAAAACTTTTCTTGCCTGACCCAAAAGAAGCTGCGATTCAGAGTAACGCGCACTTATGTGTGTTAGAACAAGACTTTTTGCTCCAGCATTTTTTGTTTCTTCGGCTGCTTGACTTGGCGTGGAATGCCCATCCAACTCGGCTTTTTCAACCAGTGCATCATCAAAGGTGGCTTCGTGAATAACCAAATCCGCATCAGCCGCAAACTCCGCGAACGCCTTGAATGGTCGCGTGTCGCCTGTGTAAACAATTTTTCTCCCCTTACGCTGTGGACCAGTAACGTCTTCGGGTTTCACGGTTCTGCCGTCAGGCAACGTGAGCGTTTCGCCATGCTGCAGTTTACTCCACACTTGTCCTTCACGAACGCCCAATGCTTTGGCTTTTTCAGGGTGAAATTTTCCTGGTCGTGGCTTCTCCACAAAAGCATACGCGAAACTTGTGACCACATGGTTTGTGTGTTCTGCGGTTACGGTGTATTCTTCTTCGTCGCAAACTAAGCCAGCATCGGTTACTTCGTGGATTTCAACGGGGTATGTTAAAGCGAACTGCAACGATTCCTGAAGACACGCTAAGAATTGTGCGGTTCCAACTGGACCATAAACTTCAACGGGTTTCTGCCTATCCATCAAAGCCATCGTCTGC
>CAYGJP010000130.1:0-3805 GCA_964350175.1 uncultured Candidatus Bathyarchaeia archaeon | reverse complement strand
ACCCAGTACATGGTCACCATGCATATGTGTAAGGAAAATTTTGAGGTTTTTGTGGAAACCCGTTTTCGCTTTTATTATTTGCCGCTGCACTGCTTCGCCGCAGTCAAACAGGAACTGCTCGTTTCCCCGCTGCAAAAGCACCGCTGGCAAGCTGCGCTGCGTTGTTGGGATTGCTCCTGCTGTGCCTAGGAAGACTATGCGTATGCTCACTTTTGCTTTTACTCCTTTTCGAACACGGCAACTTCCCGCGTTAACG
Organism: uncultured Candidatus Bathyarchaeia archaeon; assembly: GCA_964350175.1. Classification (GTDB taxonomy): domain Archaea; phylum Thermoproteota; class Bathyarchaeia; order Bathyarchaeales; family Bathycorpusculaceae; genus JADGNF01. The sequence continues at coordinate 3,549 of CAYGJP010000130.1, read as the reverse complement.
TACGATGTACGTAGGCGAAGTGGGATTCGATGTGGCGGTAGCCAAGTTTTTTGCCGATTTGTTTGATGCCTAATGTTTTGGGTGAAGCGATACAAATCCGTTGTCCTTTACATAGAAGCCCATGTGCTGATGCCAAGACGCCTTCAACGATGGCTTTGGTGTTGCTTTTCATTGTGGTTGCGCTTCTGCCGTATGGCGGATCAGTCACCACGCAGTCCACCTTGGCGAAGGGCAGTTTTCGTGCGTCTGCGATGATTATGGCTTCTGCGGTTAAGCCGAAATGTTTCAGGTTACGTTTGGCACCATCTGCCATACGCCTCTGCACGTCCATGCCGATTGCTTTGCAGCCGATGAGTGTGGCTTCGATGGCGGTGCTGCCTGTGCCGCAGAATGGGTCAAGCACGTAATCGCCTTCGTGTGCGTGTGCGAGGTTGACCATGCAGCGTGCGAGTTTGGCGTTCATGGCTGATGGGTGGAAGAACGGTTTTTTTCGGGCTCTGCGTTCCACGAAGGGTTTCGGGATGATTTCGGCGAGTTTTAAGCCGAAGATGAATTTGTTGCTGGTTAGGATGCCGTAGAAGCTTTTGTCTGGTTTTCTGAGGTTAACTTTGACGTGGGGAGTGTTCTGGAGTATGAGTGTGCCCATTAGGCGCTCGTGGTGCATGGTTGCTTCTTTGGTGGTGTATTCTTTGATGCGTCGTATGCGGACTTCGAAGGTTTCGCCTTCTGCTAGGACTGCTTTGAAGTCGGTGTTGTTTGCGGTTTCAGTTATGGCTTCGTCGGTTGCGTCGCAGATGAACAGTTCAAGTCCACAGATTCGCGTGTAGCCGCTTCTACGGTAAACCTGCTTTACGCTTTCGATGTCTGCTTCTACGCGTACTGTTTGGTCCAGCTTCTCCGTAACAGTGTAACTGAATCCTTCGGCTTCCAGAATCGCCTTTAACTCAGAAAAAGAAAGAGACTCAAATTCTCCGCTAATGAGAAAGAAGAGTTTAGCCACTTGCCTGCGCCTTAAGTTCTTGGCTTATTAGAGGTGCCAGTGTGACTTTGCTTACTTTGGTGGGTACACTATCTGTGGAGACGACTTCTTCAACTCCTGCGTCGAGGATGCGTTTTTCTGCATCGCCAATCAGCAGTCCATGCACGCATGCGGTGTAAACGTGTGCTGCGCCTTGTTCGCGTAGAATTTTTGCTGCGCCCACGATTGTGCCGCCTGTGCTGATGATGTCGTCCAATATTACGACGGTTTGGTCTTTGACGTTGAGATGTTGACCTGTCTGCGTGGTTTGCCCTGTGTATCGGTCGCGGTGTTTTTCTAAGTGACCGCTTTCTCCGCCAAAAACCTGTTTGGCTTGGTCAGCGATGTACATGGCGCCTTTGTCAGGTGCCAACGCAAACGCTTTTTTGCAGCCTTTCTGGACGAAGTATTGGGCTAAGAGTGGGATGGCGCTTAGGGTTTTTGTTGGAAACGGGAACCTGCTTAACGCGGCTTCAGCATGTACGTTGACGGTGATTAGCTGGTCAATTCCTGCTGCGTGCAGCATGCTTGCGATGGCTTCGATGCTTATGGTTTCGCCTTGAAGGAAAATCTTGTCTTGTCGTGCATAAGCAAGGTACGGCACAACAGCGGTTACTTTTTTGGCTCCGTTCCGTTTAGCAGCATTCGCCATAAACGCAAGCTGCATGAGGCGTGTGTCCTGCGGCGCACAAGTGGTCTGCACTATAGCGACGTGTTCATCCTGCACGTTGCCTTCCAATTGGACGTAGGATTCGCCGTCAGGAAAAATCCTCGAAGCGGCATTAACTTTTTCGAAGCCAGTTAATTGGGAGATTTTTTCGCCCAACTCGATTGAAGCTGGACCGGGAACAATCTTCATTTTGTTTTCCTCTGGGTGTGAACTGTTTGATTCTAAGGTTTAGGCTCTAAGCCCATTTTAACTTATCCATGCAGAGCTGTGGAGTCTGTTGCTCAGGCAAACTTATACCCCCTCTATTTATAGATTCAACTAAAAGTTCACTGAAATTAAAGAAGCACCAATCTCAAAGAGCTTAAGCGAAGGCTGTATCCACGGTTTTATTCGTTTTGCAACTTACTCTTTTTTAGGTATGTTGAATTCGAAGCGTACACCTTTACCCTGTTCACCTGTTTCTGTGACTGCCCAACCGTATATGTCGCTGGTGCGTTTGATCAGATAGAGACCGAAACCTGTGCCTTTTCCCACTCCTTTCGCGAAGAGGTGCTTTTTTGTTTCTGCGTCTATGCCCACGCCATCGTCCTCATAGATAATGCTGCTGGAGCCATCAGCCCTCTCGAGACTGTGCACTCTTATCTGGGTCAACTTCTCGCCGTACTTAAGTGAGTTATCAATTAAATTATGGAATACCGTGGTAAGCATCGAGTCAGCCAACACGCTGAAGTCTTTGCACTCGTTAATGATTTTAACGCCTTTGAAGTCCGCGAATAGTGAAGCGGCTTGGTCAACAGCAATATCCGCCTTCATAAGTGCGAGTTTCTCATTGCCCAACAACTCGTAAGCCTTCGCAAACTCCAAAATGCGTACAATATTGTCACTTGACAGCTTAACCTGATCCAAGTATTTTTGCACCGCAACATTGTCGCCTGCCTGTTTTTTCGCTAAGAACACATTCCCATTAATCGCTGCCAGTTTGTTGCGTACATCATGCCGTGTGAAGCCTCCCACTACTTCGAGTTTCTCGTTGAGCAGTTCGGACTGTTTAAGCGCCGCTTCAATCTGCTCCTCTGCCGCGATGATTGCAGACATGTCTTTGTATACTGATACGATGCCGATTCTCTTGTCGCCAACCAAGATGGGCGCCACAGAAATAAACACGTATAGTAGGGAACCGTTTTTGCGTTTTCTTTTTGACTGAAAGCTAACCGAATGGCAAAGGCTTTTTTCAGCAAATGTGCGAGCTTCTTGCTTCAGTTCTTCCGGTACTATGACTTCGATTAGGTTTTTGCCTTTAACCTCTTCAAGGGTGTATCCGAAGACCTCAGTGAACTTGGGGTTAACATCAACAATACTGTAGTTTTCATCCGCATATAGAACAGCTTCAGGGTTGGAATCAAACAGGGCTTTGAATTCCTGTTGGCTTTCTTTGAGCTCTTTTTCTCTTTGCTTCTTCTCAGTTATGTCCACAGCCAGTTCAGATGCTGCTATGATAGTTCCATCTTTATCTCTAATGGGCGTGGCAATGATATCAACCCAGTACGGTCTGCCATCAACCGTTGTGGAACAGTATTCATGAGAATCCAGAGTTGCTTTTCCCGCGAAAATTTTTGTGACCCCACAATCTGGGCAAGGAGCATCTAAAGTATTCAGCACAGTGTAGCAAAGTTTTCCTTCTACATCGCCCCTATATTGCCGTATGAAGTTGTTCGCCCACGTTATATGGTAGTCTTTGCTGATTATTACAAAGCCGGCACCGATGCTTTGTGTAACAGCCTCAAGCGTATCCCTATCTCTTCTAATTTCATCTGCCATTTTCCTGCGCTGGGTGATGTCTTCTACCTGCGAGGCGACGCCA
>CAYGJP010000129.1:0-6331 GCA_964350175.1 uncultured Candidatus Bathyarchaeia archaeon | reverse complement strand
TTCTGAGTATTTTTTTGTTTACGTCTCATTACACTAGGCATAATCTCAACAAGAAACTAATGACAGCATACAAGCTAAAACATGTTTCGCATTCATTGAGTTGTTTAAAACTATTTAGCGCAGGTACGTCTGTTTTGTGCTAATATTAAGAGTTGAAGACCAAAGAAGCCAACGTAATGGTCAAATGAGAAAAAAAGTTTTGCAAAGCTCTCTTTTGGGCTTAGGATGACTGCGTTTTGCTTTGCTTTGTCTTTTTTGCTTTTCTTTTCTCGTCTCGCTCTTTCTTAGTTAACGGTTTTTCTTTTTTCGGCATTTATGTTCCCAGATGGTATATGCGCAATAGTGCTTTAATAATTTTCGAAGAATGAAGCTTTTTGTGTTTGGTGAAACATGAAGGTACACCTGAGGGGTTTGGGCGCTGAATTGAAAAATTGTCCCCTGAGGCTCGGGTTTATGTTTCCGACGACAAGTTATGATTTTTAAAACATCTCACTGAAAGGAATCTATGGTAGTTCCAAGGTATTGGATATAATTTCATTACTCTTTTTGTCGGAAATGGCTCTATTATCTCGTCTATTCTAAAGGATGCTTTTGCTTGCGCTGTCTAAAAAATGGGCGTTTGGGTTTGTGTTTGCGACGATTGTTTGCGTGAATTTTGCGGTACTCCTGAAGGAGCGGAGGCTCAAATTTTTTTTCTGTTAAGTCTAAAAGCACGTACGTAAATAGAACTCGTTTTTATCCGAAAAATTTATATTGCAAAAGTAACTCATAATATCACCATTAGGAGAATTGTAGAAATGAAGAAAATTTATGGCGCTATAATTATTGTTGCGCTATTGGCTATGACTATTTTTTGTGGAGTTGCAGCAGCCGCCAATAGTGTTGGACCCGCACCCAATTCAGGTGACGGCGTACCAGACGGCAGCGGGCTCATCCGACCGGATAGTCCTGGAAAGGGACCAGCACCTAATTCTGGTGATGGAATTCCGGACGGCAGCGGGTTTTAGTTAAACTAAAAAAATCAACACTCTAATTTTTTATTTTAATCATATTATGTTTTTCTTATTTTTGCATTCCCGTGGTCATGCATGTGTCGTCTGAAACGTACGAGACGGAGCGAAAGCGACGATGCTATTTTTGCAGCGTACGCGGAAGCAATTTGGGCGTGGTGTGTTGGTTGTAACCCGCTTTTTGTTCTTGTTGTGGCATTCGGCTAATCGGGCTACCCGCGCATTTCAGATTATATTTTAAGTAAGAAAGTTTATTTGTCTGATGTAATGCTTTATCTGATAGTGAAGCAAGTGTCTGAAAAAGTTAAAGTTGGAATGCGCGGGCAAGTGGTTATTCCCAAGAAGCTCCGCAAGAAACACAACATCGAAGAGGGAATCATCATGGAAATCGATGAGACGGAGGAAGGCTTGCTTTTGAAACCGTTCAATCCAGTGGCTGAATTGAAGGGGCTGGGAAAAGGCGTATTCGGAGACCCTGTTAAGTACCAGAAGAAAATTCGTGAAGAGTGGGAATGCCCCAAATGAAGTTAGCCTTAGACACGAACGTTCTCATCTACTTTTTTGAAGGCATCGAACCAGAAGCAGGCAAAGTGGAGAAAATCTTAACGTCAATCATGAAGGGGCAAGATGAAGGAGTCGTCTCAACCGTGACCATCGCTGAAGTCTTAACTGGGTTCTACGTGGCAGGCGACAATAAGAAAACGCTTAAAGCGAAAAAACTGTTAAACGACCTGACACTTAACAGCTTCAACATAATCCCAGTCACGTTTGAAATCGCCGATTTAGCCGCTAACCTACGAGCTAAAAGAGGCGGAAGATTGCCTGACGCGTTAATTGTGGCCACAGCAATCAATCAAGACGCAAGCGTAGTTTACTCTCAAGACAAAGACCTACAACGCTACAATCAAGACATAAAGATCAGCGAGTTACACTAAGATAAGATAAACGCTTTTCATAAATACACTCAAAATAAGCCATGTAATGGGCGTGGCGTCTTGGTTGTAACCCGCTGATTAGCGGATGTTTTGGTGTCGAGTTGTCGTCTGTTCAGGTGGTTCTTTGGGCGGAGCAGGTATGTTTTTTTTGTGCGCACAAAGCATTATACCCTAATTCTGTTTAATCCTGATGTGTGATGGAATGCGTCGCTCAAAACTCGAAATGTACGGTGACATCCTTAAGGTGCTAGCTGACAAAGGGCAACTAAAACTGACGGACCTAATGTATGAAACTAACGTAAACGGCAGTATACTCAGGGAATACTTGGGTTTCCTGATTCAGCAAGGTCTCGTGGACAAGCAGACTGCTAGGAAACGTGTAGTCTTCGCCGTGACCCAACGCGGCATCACGGTGTTAAAGTACTTCAAAAAACTGAGTTTAGACTTGCCCATAGTCGAAGAGCCCCAAACAGTACTAAAATACTTCGTAGACCTCAGCGTAAACTCCTGCTAAACCCAACAACGCGCTATTGTCTCCTGCTGTTTAGGAAACCCAAATAGATAAGTGGGTCTGCTGTGGGCGTGGTGTGTTGGTTGTAACCCGCCCCAACTCTCTGCATGTTCACGCGATTCTCATTGAAGGTGGCTTACAAGCTGTGTGAATTTATGATTTATGCTAGCGCGCTGTCTAGTCTTGTAAGCGCATTTGTCGTATCGTCTGGAACGGGCGAGGCGGAGCGAAAGCGACGCCGAAAGGTAACGATTTTGGCTGGGCGGTCATGAATTCGCTCCAACCCGTTATTTGAACGATAATTTGAAAAACTCTTCAGGCGGGTATCTCTCATGATAGGTATAAAATCCCCTTTTTCCTCTTCGAGTGAGCATTGCTTTATTGCCTTTAGATAATCTTTCTAATTCTTGAGCTAACCTTGGGTCCCCATAATCGTATCCTGCTTCCCGTAATCTTGTTCCTGTTTCTTTAAACGTCCTTCCTGAGTTGAAGAAACCTTGACGGTAGATTTGCTTAATTGTTTCGGCTGGAGTTTTCCGTATCTCATCTTGACCAAATACCAAAGCAATTTCTGTTCGGGTTAAACTATAGAAGAAGGAAAGAAAAATGTTCAAATTACTTTTCAAATCATTCTCCAGTTGGGCTAAAGCTTCTAAATAAGTGACGTAAGCAGGCAAACATAGTCTTGCGCTAAGGTCAGCTCGAATTGGCTCAGGCGGCGGAACGTCGTGAGGACCTGTATGACTTCGAGTATGGTAAATACTTTTGAGTAGACTGCATAAAGTATCAGTCTCTTCTATCTTCTTAGCTTCAAGCTCTTTTCGAAGTCTCCCGTTTCGGTTGTCAAATTTTTGGTCTTTTGACATTTCTTGCCATATATTAGTAGTGTCTTTTCTATCGACCGCCTGTATCAAATTTCTAACTATTCGCTCACAAAAGATTCCACTAGAGGTCATTGCATTTCTCCATGCCTTCCTTTCCATTTCAAAAAGAACATGAATGTAGAAAAATATTGGACTCAAGAACAAATATAATTCTCGAGCTTTGTTTTTGTCGCTTTTTAGCAGTTGTTGAAAATATGGAGTTACTGAAGGTTTGAGACTGTTCCTTCCTCCCAGCATCTTGTCCCAATCATCAATTGTCTCGCTTAATTTGTTTGCAAGCTCTTTTTGGTCAACTATTTTCCCGCAAGAGAAAGAGTATAGCTCTTCTAAAGCATCATAATGTTGCTTTTCTTTACCTATTAAGTCTGGAAGTTCAACAGACATTACCATTCAGTCCAGAAAAACGCAATCATTTCTCTTTTTAAGCCTCTTTTTTGTCTTTAGGTTCAACAATTAAATTTTCGCCTTTAGCTAATTGAGCGACCATTTTGCAGGTTTCAAATTTAATTGAACTGACGAGTTTGTATTGCGTACTTTTCGTTCCACCTTTTTTTAGGAACAGTCCAGACTTTTCGATGTTTTCGGATAAATGCTTGAGCCCTTTGACACCATGGTTCTTTAGAATCTGTTTTAGGCTAAGCCATTCTTGGTCATAAACTTCTTCGTAAGCAACCAGTAATAATCTTGAAATGAGGATTTGTTTTTCCGTTTCTGTTTTTTTGAAACGAACTATAAAAATTGGCGTGTCTTCTTCAAATTCATAGACATTTTTCAGTTGCTCAACTTTTAAATTGCACTTATTGGCAAAATTTTGGATTTTAGCGTCTAATCCTGATTCTGTTGTAGGTGCATTTTCCGTTTTTTTCTGCTCTGTTTCTTTTTCAGTGATTAATTGATGATTTATTGAACTCGACAGAACAATTTCAAACGCTTTTGAACGATATGGTTCGTCTAAGTCCTTTGTGATATTAATTGCTCTTTGAATTTTAGCCTTTAATTGTTCATCATCATAAGGCATTGTCATTTCTATCGAATTATACTATTTCATGCTGTTTAACTTATAAAACAAACGGTTTTTGGACGGCTGTGTTATGCGGAAAGAACAGTTTCATAGTTGGGTAGCACGTCAAAACCACGGTGCGGCTTTACTTCATATGTTGTGTTGTTGCTGTGTTTTTCGATAGGCGAACGGGTAGGAGCGAAGCGACGCTGAGCTCGCGCTGAGGCTTAATGTCAATGGATGAGTGTAGCTATTTGATTTAAGCTTAAATACTGTGGCTTTCATAACAGAAAGTGGTGCTTTGATTGCCAAAGGACAGCGATATTCTAGCAAAATCAAACCAACCCGTAAAAGTTGAGATAGCACGGGAAGGTTTTAGGGTCTTGGCTGAAGGAACCATTTCATCTGTGAGTAAAGAGCTCGATTCAATCGCGTTGTTCGTAGACACAATAGCCCAAAAACTCGGGGAGGATATCGCTGAACCTTTTGCTGAACAATCAGTTGCGAAAGATGAAGTAGCTAAAGAGGTTGAAAAAGTATCAGCGGCTGACATTCCCTCAATTAAATCAACCAAAAGCACTATTGAAAACATAGAGACGCTGTTTAACACCCCTTGGGGTAGAACCCCTAGGTCATTAGCTGAGATTATGAAAGCTCTTGAAGTAAATGCAATTCCAGACAGGGTAGAATCAGTAAATGTATATTTAGTAAGGCTGGTCAAAAGAGGTATTCTTCGTAGGATAGAGAAAGACAAAAAGTATCAATACTTTAGGTTGCCCGAGTGATTCTGCCTTGGCGGGTCATTATTCGCCTGAAACAGGTCGAACGATGGAAGACTTATTCGTCAGCCTTATTGAGAGAATCGGATACAGAGTGTCTAGGCGAGGAGTTGGAGCTGGAGGTTTAGACGTAATCGCCGAGTTTACAGGCATACCGATAAAGGCTAAAGCTCCATCAAGTTGTAAGTTACTGAAACCATCGTTTTCCCCATCTGGCACAACTGCATTCAGTTTGAAAAAGCGCGATTTGCTTGACAGTGATGTAACGGAGCTCATTAAGTATGCAAAAGAATTAAATGAAAAAAGTAATGGCTCCAAAGGCGAACAAGTCGCCGATATTATCCAAAAGAGTATTACAGGGCTTGTAATTGTTACCAACTTCACGAAAACGGAGGCGTATCTAGACCAGTTACTTTCTAAAAACGTACATTGCTGGGATGGTCGAAGATTGCTTTTCTACTCTGCAAAGGCTAAAGCGATTCAAGAGTTATCGATGAGCGGTAATGTTGAAGAGTATTTAATTAAAGAGTTGCCAAAAATCGCGTATCTAAAACAAATAGAAACCCATGAAGGCAGTCACAAAGCCAATATAGTAGTCTTTGTTGATGTTCACGAAAAGAATTTTAAAGTCAGCGCTGACCACATAAAGACGATGCTTTTGCAGATTTATCGTGAATCACTTCAACCCATTGTTATGTACGCACAATCAATTGTTAGCGTGAAGCTTCAAATTCATTCTCTTGGTTTACTAGACGAGGAATTGGTTAGGAGGGCATATGATGAGTATGCTGTTGAGCTAACTGAACACCCCCAAGTGCTTTTCGATGAATTAATTATTTATGAGTATGACTCGGCACCTTGGGCGATATTATTTAGATAGTCTGAATTCCATTTATCGGCACGTCTAGTCTTGCTTGCGTTTTTTGAATAGTTTTACTCCTTCCACGTCTGTGACGTATTGGAACCCTCCTTCGATTAAGCTCATTGCTTCTTCCTTTGTTGTTGCTGCTCTGCATATCCATTCGTCGTTTTCAAGGTTTACTAGGTGCATGTACAGCTGCGTAGTTGTGAGTTTCTTGTGACCCCACTTGATTCACCCTCCTTTCCCAAAAACAGACGGTGTATAGTAGAAGTGGGCGTGGTGTGTTGGTTGTAACCCGCCTTTTGTTTACTGTGGCATTCGGCTAATCGGGCTACCCGCGCTCTCCTGTA
>CAYGJP010000128.1:0-6376 GCA_964350175.1 uncultured Candidatus Bathyarchaeia archaeon | reverse complement strand
CTCGATACAGAACGTTGCCACCCAGATGGGATTAGGTTTTGTTTCTCTTGCAACTTTTGGCATCCGCCGCCTCCTGACGTGGGTGCGGTATTGTCCTGCTTGCCACCGAGAGTACCCTGCCAACTTTAAGTCTAAAACGTGCAGGGTTTGTGGCACAGAGCTTAAACGGAAGCCACAGAGACCCGAAAGAAAAACTAAAAAGCCAAACTGAAAAGCGAGGCAGGTTTCACTTTTCACTTCCAGCTTTACAACAAGGCTAGAAGCAGAATCAGAAGCAACCCTTCAGTGGCGAAGATTGGAACAACGATGCGTTTGGCTTTTTGAAGCGTCTTGTCCACAAGAACAGTTAAAGACGCCAGACACTCGCCTCCGATGACTCTGACTTTTGGAACCACCGTGCTTAGGCAGCCTGCCTTGCAGATTTCCAGTTTGCCTGCGGCTGTTTGCACGGCACTCTTAATGTAGCCAATCAGCGTTTCTTGGTTCATGGCTTCGCCGACTGGGTGGTAGCCACGTTCACCTAACACGACGGCGCTGACTGCGTGGGTGTCAGTTGTGAAAACTTCGCTCTCTTGGAAGCCCTCCACGGTCAGGGTGGAGAGGATTTTTTCGCGTAGCCCAGAAATCATGTTGTTTCCGTCGATGACTACGTAGGCTGTTTTTTGCTCGGCAACTTTTACTACGATTGCTGTGATTCCGCCTGTGCCCATGCCGTCTTTCAGGGTGAATTCTTGGGGGTAAACCGTGGCGGTGCCAACTTCGAACGGGTATGAGGGGAGGGAAACAGCTTTTTGTAAGCATTTGGCTGCCACATCCCTTAGCGTTTCTAAGGAGGCTTCGATGTTCACGTTGCTGGTTAAGCTGTTGTGAGCATTAACTACGATGGCGTGGTCCAGTCCCAGTTTCTCAGCTTCCTCGCGAACGATGCTGCCCAGTTCTTGAGGCAAGTCTTCAGTGGTTTTTGGGGCAAGCGTGAATGAGAGCAACGCTGTTTTTCCGAAGATTTGGCAGGAAGCCGCCACGAAACCTTCAGAGACTTTGACGAATTGTGTAGCTTTTTCGATTGATGAGGGAAAGTTTGCGGAGCGTAACACGTGGTTGATTATTTTGTGGTTTTGGGCTTGGGACGCAGCATCAAGCTCATGCCCAAGAAGACCCAAGGGAACGCAGGCGTCGCCGCCGTATTCCTTTTCATATTCATGTTTAAGCATAGAGGGGAGCAGACTGCTGCCGATGTTTTTGAAGGGACCAGGATGAACCAGAGGGACGATTATGGCTGCTTTGGGTTTTGAGGAGTCAAATTTCAGGAAGGAGACTTCGACGTCTTCGTCTTCGCCCAGTTTTTCAAAGAAAGCCTCCAAGGGGTCGTTGAGGGCGGAGACCCAGTTGAGCATGAAGGCTTTGAAAATGGTCATGGAGGGTATGTTATACATTTTTTGTCCCATACGATCCAGCAGGGAGACGAAGATTACTGCGGCGGCGCATGCCACGATGGGCGATACTACGAGGAAGGGCAGGTAATCTATGAGGGCAACATCGAGGTTTGTCCAAAGAACCACAAACGGAATTATGCAGGAGAGAGGCTGAAGCAGAACAGCAACTAAGCGCCGTGCCGAGGTAGCCGATGAGGCTGCAAAGAACACAACTGCGCGCAGGGTTAACAGGGCAGCAAAGCCCAAGAGGCAAAGTTTTACCCACCACAAAAAGTTGAAAGCCGCGCCGAAAATTACGCCTAAGATTATGAAGAAGAGCCAGAAAATCCAGCCGAAGTATGAAAGAGCCACGGTTCTTCTGAGTATGAATATGGGGTCGCCCAGAACGGTTTTGCTGATGACCCAGTCAAAGAAGAAGTTAACCGTGAAAAGTGCCACGGCAAGCAACACCCCTCTGATTAGTCCATCTAATGATGGAAAAAGAGCGACGCTGGAAACGCCAACTATGGCACACATTACGGCTATAGCGGATAGTGCCTTCTTGAATGATGGAAGAAAGAACAAGGAAGCGTAATGTCTCTTCGCATTGTGCATTAACTGATTAAGCGAGTCGTCAGTCGCCACAGCCATCATCTCAAGGTGAATTCAGTATGAGAGAAAGTATGCCTATTAAAGGCTAGCTAAATTCAAGGCAGATTTCTGAACGCGAAACACACTTTCCAGATAACCACAGATGCCAGCGGAGGAAAGTTTAACATGAAAGCATTAAAGAAAAAATCAAAACGCACCTGAGCACCAGCTGAGGTAACATGGATTCGCTTTGGCTGGGAGGGGTAAGTGTTTTATCGGTAAGGTGAGTATGTATTCTGTTTGCGAAGTGTATGCCTGAGCAAGAATTGCCCCCATCCATATTCCAGATGCTCGAAAGAAACGTGGGCAAAAAAATCAGAGTCATTTTGGACCCCGCCTACGGGTTTGAGGGCGTCTTGATTGCGGTAACGAATCAACCGTCAGGAATCTGGCTTTCAGACGCTGAAGCCATTGTGTTAAGGTCAACCATAGCTCAGCCTATACCTCAAGTTGCGAGCCGAGAGGAAAGAAGCGAGATCTTTCTTAACTTACAGTCAGTTCAAAGAATAGAAGTTCTGCACCCGCCTCCAACAAGGCGTTAAAAAAAGGCTTAGAAGATTTTGACTAATACAGAAACCACTATTAGGGAAATCGCCAAGACCATGAGGAGTTCAGGTCTAATTTTGATGCCTTCGGTTTCTTCCTCAAAGAACCTTAGCAGCCCTGCGCTTCCAGCGGGCATTGGACCTGCGCTGTCTTTTCGTTTTTTACTCATCTGCGTTCCTCTTTATGGAGTAATAGAATGCTATATTCTGCTGCATTATTAATGTTGCGCACTCCGTTGTAGATGGTTTCCCTTAAAAAGCGCCAGCTAAGGGGTGCCAACGCAGAGTTTCTTTGCCTACCCCCTCTATCGTTCCTGCATAGAATCGCTAATGGCTCCAAATATGACGGCCAGCCACGCTTAAGGTTTAACCTATAAATAATGGAGAGTAACCACACAGAGACAGAGTTGTTAAAATGCACATACGCGAGTTCCAAGAAATGATGAAACACCTCTACTTCCACAGAGACTCTGAGCGCGGCTTGAAAGGCACCTACGAGTGGCTTGTTGACGAAGTGAAAGAATTAGGCGAAGCCTTAGAAGGAAAAGATAAAGAAGCCACGGAGAAAGAGTTCGCCGATGTCATCGCTTGGCTTGCATCCCTAGCCAACATAGTGGATGTGGACTTGGAAAAGGCAGCCCTCAACAAGTACCCGCATAAATGCCCAAAATGCAAAAGCTCACCCTGCGAGTGCACGTTCTAAGCGACTAAGCGTTTCTGTCCTGACCCTGTCAATTCCCAGAAATAGGGTCGTTTTGATTTTCGGCGAACCGTTCCTTCGGCTTCAAGGAGACGCAGATGGTACAGTACAGCAACATAGGATAAGTCTGTTTTCTGCGCAATCCCGCTTGCGCTGGATAAGTCCTGTTCTAGGAGATTTAGAATCTTTGTGCGGGCGGTTAAGCCGCTCTTCACGCTTTTTACGTGGTGCAGGTAGGCGTTCGGATGGTATGGCTCTTTTATGGTTGTCCACCGAGTATAGATTTGCTGTTGAGTTGAAAAGCTTTAACCTAAGCAAAGTCAAAAAGGCTTGCCTGTTTGGGCTTCTTGTTGTCAAACATGGAGTGGATTTCTTCTTTTATCAGCATCAGTCTCTGCGTATAGTAGTTCGGAAGCCCGTACTTGTCAACAAGTTGCTGAGCTGCCTCAAGATACTTTTCGATGCCGCCCCGGTAAACCGTCAGAGTGAACTTGCCGCCACATAAGGGGCACTTGCCAAGCAAAGGCAACCGACGAAAACGCTTATTGCATGATTTGCATCTGAAAGCTTGTGTGGAGAAAGCGCGCAGGTTGCCAGATATGTCTCTGAGGAAGTGTGTGGTTAAAACTTTGAGCGCCACGCGCCTGACGTCCACAGCCTCAATCTTTGCGCCTAACTCAAGCTGTAGATTCAGCTTCTCAATCATCGACTTTAACTGCTTATAGCTGCTCTCGTCGTTGCCCATGTTAATGTTGGAAACAGGTATGGTATAGTTGAAGCCTTCAAACTGAGCCTCCGTTCCAAGCCTATGACTAATTACGTCCATGACAGGGCTGAGCTGTTTAGCTTCTGCCTTCGCAAGAGTTCGCTTGTAGAACTCAAGCGGGTAAGCCCCGTCAACGTCGAAATCGTGTGCTTGGCGCTGCACCTCTTTAGTGTTAACTAAGGGAATCAAAAGCAAAGGAGCATCCATGATTCCGCCTATCTGCGCTGGCAAATACCTACGGGAAAAGTTCAAGAGTGTATCCAAAGCCAGCATAATCGCGTCCTCGTCGCCGTCGCAATCGCGGCGTTTAGCCGAGTGCCAAATCGGATGGGCATAAATCACTTTCAAAGGTGTGAAGCCAATCACTCTTCCCAGAATGCAGGCGCAAGTGTGAGGAGCCAACCCCATAATCAAATGCCCAACCAACTCATCAGGGCTTTTCACGTTATAATAACTGGGAAGCTTGTAAACCCGAACTAACAGCGAGTCCAAGAAGTTAGCTATCTGCACAAAGTATTCTGCAGCGTTCTGTGGAATGACAACGTCCTGAATTTTAAGCTCCAAAACTTGGTCAGGGTCAGTTAAAGGTACACCGTGGATGTCGTGCGTGTAGCCGAGTTGCCTGAGCTTTTCAACTGAAACCCCAATTTCTCCGGGCTTAATGTGCGTCAACGGTGCGTTGGTGGCGTCGAACCGAATCGTGCCATCCTTGTAAACCGACAAATCATATTTGGCACGCAAGATGCCTTTCTCGAGTATCTCAGGAGTCTTATCTTCATTGGTTAAACCCTTAACGCCCCTAAGCTGCTTAGGCACAGGAAAACCAAGATTGCGGGAAGCCCCATCAATCATTTCCTTGAAATTAATGGTTTGGCGCTGGTAAGGAACTCCTTCAGCCCTGCATTGCGAACAGCCCGTCTCCTTCAAAGGACGCCCACACCGTGGGCAACTCTTTTCCGAAACCGTTTCACACCCACAGTCAGCGCATTTCACCCGGAAAGTGTACGTTTTACAGTTAGGGCACTTGCGTTTAACCACTTCAACGAAGGCGGGTCCCCTTCGCCCCGCTTCTACAAGGTCTCTGTGAGAACCTCCAGCCAAGCTAACAGGGAAAAGAACGTGAACCAACGGTTTCATCTCACGGCGCTTCGCTTTTTCAGGTCGTCCCATGCGCGCGCCTACAAACGTTGGAGCCTTGTCTTTCACTTCTACGCCAGCCAAGAGGCTAAGCGTCTTAAACACGGACTCCCCTACAGAATCATCGATTGTTCGGGAAGAGCCATAGCCAAGAGTCAAAGCCAACACGTAAGCATCTGCACCCTCAAACACAATTTTTCCATCCAAGATTCTGTGGGGCGCAAATAGCCTGCGCAAAACCGCGGTTACGTTCTGGTCCAGTTCCCCAACGATTTTACAGACCGAGTCGCCTTCAAGTGCCACTTCGGATTTTGTCAACCAATCCTTTAGCAAGTTAACCTCTTGAATGGAGGAGAGGCTGGACCAGAAAAACGTGAACCTCGGATGCAAAGGCACATGCAAAACGCCAGACAACGCAAAAGCCTCCTTAGCGGTAAACTCGTCGCTGAAAGGATTCTCCAACAGATTCTTCAGCTTAGCAGGCGAAAGATTAGCAGCTTCAGCTACCTTCTCCACATCGCCACCAAAACCGTTCTTAAGAGCATCCGCCACGTCTTTGATCCACCATTCTTCCACGTAGCCTGAAGGAGGCAGCGCCTTGTTTGTGTAGAGGAAATCGCCAAAACTAATCAGTATGTCGCCCAGAAACAGAATCTTGGCAACTTTGCCCTTCACGTCTTTGAAGTTCTCAAGGGTCACCCGCACAACAGAACCGTCTTTTAGGCAAACCACAGGAAGCTCAAGAGTATCAACTGGTACTGTGACGCCGCCTTTGCCTGGAAGCTCCAGCCGCAGTTGCGTACCAGCGGCAAGGAAGTTTTCTAATACGAGCATGGTTGCGGGATGAATACCCACCGCGGATAAGCCTGTGTTTCTGGACCTGCCGTACCTTAGCCTGAAGCCGCCTCGGCGGGAGGGAAAAGCGAAAATGGGGCGCCCAGCAATGACGTCGTCCATGAAGCCGCCGGATTTCTTTTCCTCGGATTTCTTTTTGAAGTCACGAAGCCAGTCCCACCCTTGAAAACCCAGCTTCTCTATAATTATCAAAACTTTGAGCGCGCGCCCCACAATGCCGTCATTCACAACTCTTAGAGCGCCGCCTCTCACGCGGTTAGTTTCCACTCGCGGCAAGTTGCGGTAGGAAGAAACCTCCACAGGGTCAGAT
>CAYGJP010000127.1:0-6416 GCA_964350175.1 uncultured Candidatus Bathyarchaeia archaeon | reverse complement strand
CGGAAAACTAGACCATGTGCCTCGGTGAAATAGATGGCTTTCACCTGAAGCAGCAGCGGCGCAATCATGATGCTTCCGCCGACGCAGAGAACTTTGCCGAACTTTTTGATTTCGGAAGGATTACCCAACGGACCAGTAACGTTCAGTAAGCTGTCACCCTCGTTAAAGCAGCCAAGCTCCTTGGTAGTTTTACCAACCTCGTGGAAAGCAAACGAAACCGTGCCCTTCTTTGCGTTGTAGCCGCAGATGGTCAACGGTACACGCTCGCCCTTCTCGTGGGGAACCACAATTACGAATTGACCAGGCTGAGCTTTGGCAGCGATGTCAGGAGCGGAAACTTCGAACAGAGTTTCTTTATGAGACAGGTTTTTCTTAGATATTATTTTGTACGTTTTCCTTTCGCCTCCGTTTTAACAACTGCACATTGGGGCATAGCCGCAATTTTGCTGTAGAAAGCTTCGAATTTGGGTTTGAATTCACCCTCACATCTGGGTGAGAGTTCCACCATTTCGAAGCGGTCAAGCAGATTCATTTTCTTCAACACGTCTTTTAGCACGCTGAGGTTGCGTTCAGCAGTGTCGCGTCCTTGCTCTAGTTTGCAGTCATCAGCGGAACAAACAACACCCATGACGCCGTCGAAACCGCGCTTCAACGCGTTCACGACGTGTACAGGATCCATTCCTTTGAAGCATGGAACCTCCAAGACCACGGCGTTCTTGCCTTTGAGTACGCTGTCAGGATTGTCCAAGCCTGAGTATTCGGACCATTGGCAGCTGAACACCAAAACTGCTGGAGTTTTCTTTTGTGCTTTGAGTTTTGTTACTGCTTCGCCGTAGCGGTTCAGAACATTTTCAAATTCGTAGCCCTTCACCTGTATTGCGTGGTGTGGACAAACTAGTTGGCAGGCGCCGCAGCCTACACAATCTTCTTCAACCACTATAGGAGAAGAGAACGACCCAACCTTAATTGCGTCATATGGGCAGATAAACACACATTTGTCGCAGCCAACGCATTCTTCATTATCCCAAATTGCTTTTCTAGAGAACTTTACGACTTTCAAGGCGTTTTCGTCATAACCTAACTGTTCGAGAACGTTCTTGCTCAGAAGGAAACGGCGCGTGTTAATTTTTGTGCCTTCCTTCATTCGACAGAAAGCGTCTTCACATTGGACTGAAACAATGTTTTTCACGCCTGAATTAAGAACGCTGAAAACGAAGTCTGTTGGGACTCTTCCCGCGCAAGGCAAGCGCATCGGAATATATTTTTTCACTTTTAATCCTTGTTCGGCAAGGATGTCCTCGATTTCACAGTTTGACGGCGAGTTTCCTCGGCACATCATAACCAACGTGTCAGCTTTATTGCTCTTCCTTGCGGAATTTACATATTCCAACAGGTTGTCATCGTTGTAATAGGATATTTCTATCGCGGAAACTGGACAAGCACTGGAGCAGATGCCGCAAACTTGACATTTCTGAATGTCAATTTCAACTTTGCCTTCAGCGTCACGATTTATGGCTTCAAAAGGACAAATAGAATAGCATACTGAACATCGGCTACACAGGTCTTGATTAATTTTTACTGCAGTGAGACACTTTTCACCCATTTTAAGTGACCTCTTTTATTTTCCCAGTGTTTTTGACACCGTAAGCAAGCCAACCTATGCTTATGAAAACACAAAAAGGGATTTTGGATGATATAACGTTTTCCCTCTATTTCCTGTAATACGGGCGTTTAATATACGCGTAAGCTTCAAGCGCTGCGGTAATTCCTTGACCGACGGCTACGCCTATTTGCTTCACGGGATGGTTGGTTACATCGCCTGCCGCGTAGACGCCTGGAATGTTTGTGCGTTGGCGGATGTCAATTTTTATGCGTCCTTCCTCTTCAACTTCGACATCTGATTCCTTGGCGAGTTGACTATTAGGTGATTCGCCTATCTGGACAAAAACGCCGTCAACGGGTAACTCTTGGGTTTTTTGGGTTTTTGTGTCATAGAGTACGACGGTTTTAACGGTTTTTTCACCCTTGATTTCCTTGATTTCGGTGTTCCAAAAAATCTTCACGTTTCCCTTGGACATTAAGTCCTTCACAAGGGCATCTTCAGCACGAAAGGCGTCTCTACGGTGAACAACCACAACTTCCGCGGCTAACCCTGAAAGATACAAGGTTGTTGTGCAAGCAGAGTTTCCGCCGCCAACAACTATTACGCGTTTACCTTTGAAGAAGGGACCATCGCAGACTCCACAGTAGCTAACGCCTCTGCCGCGGAACTCTTTTTCACCTTTCACACCCATTTCACGGTAATGCGCACCAGTAGCGATAAGGACGGCTACAGCTTCGTACTCGGAACGGTTAGTCTTCACGATTTTCTTTTCACCCTTGAGGTCTAAG
Source organism: uncultured Candidatus Bathyarchaeia archaeon (assembly GCA_964350175.1). Taxonomy (GTDB): domain Archaea; phylum Thermoproteota; class Bathyarchaeia; order Bathyarchaeales; family Bathycorpusculaceae; genus JADGNF01. Next base: position 4,025 of record CAYGJP010000127.1, on the reverse strand, counting down.
GTAGCCACCGTCTCCAAATCATGAAGTGCTACACCTGTTTTCTTGCAGTGCAACACCATCTTTTCTGCTAATTCAGCACCGGCAATCTGAGGAAAACCTGGATAGTTCTCCACAGTTGGAGCATCCGAGGTTGCTCCTCCAGCCATTTTCTCTTCGATAATCAGGGTTTTTAGTCCGCTTCGGGAGCCGTAGATTCCAGCGGCTAAGCCAGCGGCTCCTGCACCGATAATTATGAGGTCCCAATTTTCCATGTTAGTTCACTCTTGGATGATGGTTAATTTGACTGGGCGGTTTATGAATTATTCGGAGCACCTGCAGTAACTGAACATACGTTTCAGGTGTTAGTTTTGCGCAAAGTTCTTATTTTTTCAAGCCCATTAAACTTTGTCACAAAATAAGTGGTTTGTATGACGAAAATTCTTGTGCTATATTATAGCCGAACAGGAAACACAGAAAAAATGGCGAAAGCAGTTGTAGAAGGAGCCAAGAGCGCGGGAAAAGTAGATGTTGAGCTGAGCTACTTTGTTGAAGCAGAAGATTTAGGTCAATTCGACGCCGTTCTTGTTGGAACCCCTACGTATCACCACGATGTGCCAATCGACATCAAGACGCTTTTTGAGGAAGCAGCCGCCAGAGGTATCAACTTGAAAGGAAAACTAGGCGCAGCCTTCGGTTCTTACGGGTGGAGTGGGGAAGCACCAAAATTCGTCATGGAAATCATGAAAAACAAGTTTGATATGAACGTCACTGAACCAGCTTTGCTAACCAAGTATGCACCAGACCAAAGTACTCTTGAACAGTGCAGGGCTCTGGGCAAGCGAATCTCCGAAAGCCTTATGCGTTAAGTCTAACCGTTCCTATAATGAGGAAATAAAATGAGCGCCTCAAATAACAAAAAACTACTGGAGTTCATAAAAAAGCAAATAGTAATCGAAAACGAAATCGTGGACTCAGTGAACAAGGGCATAAAAAACATCAAAAACCCACCTGTCAAAGGTGTTTTGAAAGGAATATCCTTAGATTCCATGAAGCACGCAGAACTTTACGCTTCTGCACTTACGCTTTTGACTAATGTTTCTCAAGCCCTAACACAGGAAAACCTAGACGAACAACGGGCACTTGTCGAAAAACACATCAAAATAGAAGCTGAACTCATAAAGAAACTAGAAAAAGAACTGCCAACAATCGAGAACAAAAAAGTCGCGTTTCTCCTAAAAGCAATCCTGGCAGATGAATGCAGGCACCATGCCTTACTCAAAAATGTCTTAGAGATAATAGTGCATGCAGAAACCATAACTGAAGAGGACTGGTGGAAAATCCTGTGGGAAGAAGTTCCGTTCCACGGTGCCCCAGGCGGATAAACGAGCAAATATCTTTCTTTAAGTTCACCTTTATTTTTACGGGAAAAATAAAACCAGCGCGTAAGACCGTGGAAAAAGCCGAAAAACAATCTTTAAACATCGATAGCTATACGCTAGTTTTCTTTTATTTGTTCCACAATAAGAGTTAAACCTTCTCGGGAAATTATCTTTACCTTCTGCCCCGGTGCAACAGCAGTGTCTGAACGGGCTTTCCAATGCTCCCCATGAAACCGAACAAACCCCTCTTTGCCCGAACTAATTTCGTCTACGGCTACTGCAACCTGCCCAGCAAATACAAGAACTGAGGTTTTCTTTTTCGCGGCTTTGAACACTTTATAGATAACAAGCGCCAAGAAGCTTCCAATAACGGTTAACGCGGCAATCTCGGTGCTCATGAAAAACAACACCCACTTAGATCACGGTAAGTACCCTTTTCTGTAGGCTTTTCGAAAAAAGAAAAATGCGCTAACAAAAAAAAGAGGCGAAAAAGGAGTACGCCTCGGGTACGCTGCAAGGTTATTCCGTCTTAGCCAGTTTTTCGCTTTCTTTAATCGCGCGAGTTAAAGCAGCAACATTACCTACTTCTCTTACATCAGAGCTTGAAGTAACCACTATAAGGTTTTTTTCCCGCGAGATTTCCGTCAGCATCTGAAGCTCTCTAAGTCTAAGAGACATCGGATTTTTTGCATAGATCTCTGCAGCTTCAGTCATTTTCTGCGCTGCCATGTACTCTCCATCAGCCACAATAATTCTTGACCTCCGCTCCCGTTCAGCCTCAGCTTGCTTTGCAATAGCCCGTTGCATCTCGACTGGAAGTATAACATCACTTATGACAACTGCACTAACTTTTATTCCCCACGGATCAGTTACCTCATCTAATTCTTGTTGAATTTGCTTTGTAAGCTCTGGCGTTTTCGTCAGTAAATCGTCAAGTTCCGCGTGTCCCAAGATGTCTCGCAACACGGTTTTTGAGAGGTTCTGAGTGGCACCGACAAAGTCTTCAACTTCCATAACTGCCTTAATTGGATCTATTACACGGTAGTAAACAAATGAGTCGATGTCGCACCGTATGTTGTCTTTAGTTATCACCTTTATCATGCGTGCATCGTATGTAACCGTTCTCAAATCAATTACCTGTATCCTGTCGACGCCAGGAATTATGAAAAATAATCCAGGACCTTTGGCACCAACAAGACGACCTAACCTAAAAAGAACACCTCGTTCGTATTCTCGCACTACCTTAATTGAAGCCGCTAAGAACATAAACACAATAATCAAAACACCCAAAATTGCAGCAATATATTCTATCAACTCGACCACCATTGTCCAATAGGACGTTTTGTTAATATAAATTTTGGGCTTTTGGTTTTTGTGTAGTCTTTGTTGTGTCACATCTGCTGCGTTGAGTGACAGTTTGTCGTTTCAGTGCATCTTTTGTCAATCCTGCTTCGCCAGAGGCTCAAGCGCACCAAGTTTATGCATATACCTTTGAAAAGCACTTCATTTTCTAAGGGACAAATAGAAGGAAAAATGTGGTTATTGTTGGTGTGTGGTCAGGCAGTTGCCGTCCGAGTAAATAAAAAGGATATGCGGTTAGGAGTTTTCTTTGTGCTTTGTGAACAGTTCTGAGAAATTCAGAGTTTCTTCGACTAACTTGTGCATCTCGTTAACTAGCCAAGCTAAACGTTCGCCTCTTTCCGTTAAGCTGTAGGTTTTTGGAGTTTTTCTTGCGAACACCAGTTTTTTGCCTTTGAGTCCACGCAGGTACTTGTAGGTTCTTCTCACGGAAAGTTCGGTTTTCTGGGCAAGCCTTCTTGCGGGTATGCCTTCGTCAGGAATGACGCTGTAAACGCTGTTTTCAGTTGCGTTCAGGGTCTCTTTGGTTGGGTCGCGTTTTGATTTGAAAAAGAATACGTAGTCTCGTTCCTCAGGGGTTTCAATTAAACCCATGGTTTTCAGCCGCTTTAAAATTCTGGAGACTATCTTTGATGGAACTAATTTGCTTATTTCCTCAAAAGTCTTAGGTCCAGCTATCAGGGCTTTGAGGATGTCTTCTTCGTAGCATTCAGAACGCGCAGGCAAAAACGTGGCGAATTCAGGAATGTTCTCAATTAGCTCAGTAAGTTTGCCGCCAAAGGCTGTCACGTAGAACTGCTCATGGGATTCTGCGGCGAGCCCGACTTCCAGCAGCGGGGCCAAATACTCTTCGGCTATGGTATCTTGGCTGTGCAGGTAACCTGCCTTTTTAAGTTCCTGTTGAAGTTTGCCTACGGAGTGGCGACTTTTCGCAATTGTCTGCAAAATTTGGAGGCGCGTGTCGTTTTTGAGGACATTAAGTAAGTCTTTCATGAAGCCAGGGTTTTCCATCGTTTCGCCTAGACGCCTAAGTTCGTTTCGAAGTTTCCAAACAGTACAGCTGTTTATGCACTCAAGAGGGGTTACGGGTGTGCAACTTTTGCATTCTTTGTCCAGCGCTAAAAGTATGTCGGTGATGCTTTGGCTTTTTTCTCGGTTCTTGAGCGCTGCGAGGTTTTCTTCTACTTTCATTCGCATCGTTCCTGGATTAGGACGTGCGTCTTGACGGGAAAGGAGAGCTTGTGTAAAAGATTATTTTCGGAGAGTACCCGTCAGGACATACGTCATACCAACAAAATGACATACGAC